>JAYUFU010000181.1:0-6233 GCA_043738505.1 Fimbriiglobus sp.
GGTACGTGCGGTGGATGCCGGCCTTCCCGGCCAGATCCTCCTGGGTCAGCCCCAGCTCCTCCCGCCGGCCGCGGACGGCGTCGCCGAACCGCTCGCGGACGTCGGGCGTGGCCCGGCGCTTTCACATGGCCACGACGGTAAGGTCGTGTAGACTTTGGGTGTATCGGCGATGAGTGACATTCCGGGCGGTCCGTGGGAATTCGCCCGGCGGACGCCCGGTTCCCGATCGCTCCACCGCCCCTCTCAGGCGACGTGTGGAGACCACCCGGAGGAAAACCCGTGAAGACGTCCCGTTCCGGTTCGCGATGGCCGCTCCTCGCCGCCGCCATCGGAGGCTCGGTGCTGGTGGTCGCCGTCGTCACGACCTCCCTCGTGGTGTCCGCGGGGCGGCAGGCGGAGGCCCGGAAGGGGGCGGAGATTCCGCCCGCGCCGGAACCCGCGACCGTCGAACTGCCGAAGACGCCGGTCGCCCCGCCGCTCGAGCCACCGCCCGTCGAACCGGCACGCGACGACCGTCCCCGGCCCGTCCGGGTGCCGCGGCCGGGCCGGGGCTTCGGCGACGAGCGGGAGGTGGTTCGGGTGGCGTGGAACCGGGCGTACGCCCGCTACCTGCTGGCCCCGGTGAAGGCCGAGTGCGGCGAGTTCGGATGGAAGGCCGGCGAGGGTCTGCCCGACCCGGCGAAGGTGTTCCCCGGCGACGACGTGTCGTACGCCGTCTTCGTGATCGTCCTCGACCAGATGATGCGGGACGACAAGGACTACGCATTGGTCAAGGACGAATCGGTGCTGGACGCGCCGCTCTCGGCGGCACCGGACGCCGTCACCCTCCGGACACTGCTCGTCCGCTTCTCATACCCGAAGGCCCTCGGCCGCAAGGGTGCCGGATCCTGCGTCGGCATCGACCTCGCCGCCCTCACCGCCGGCCTGATCAAATCGCTGCCGGATCTGCCGGGCCTGGGTTCACTTCCGCGCGACCACACGCGGGAAGTCCAACAGTACCCATTCCCCGGCGCGGCGTTACCACCGCCGGCGGACCCGCAGCCGTTCACGTTCCCGACCGTGCCGCCGCCGACCTACGGCCCGTCGTTCCCCGGCGGCACCCTGCCCAACCTGCCGAAGGGGCCGTTCGCGACGCCGCAGCCGGGGCAGCCGGGCGGTCCGCGGCGGTGAGGTCGCCACACTTTAAGGAGCCCGTCATGCGGAACAACCGACCGGGGAAGGACGCGGCAGAACCGCGAAGCGACTTCCTCCTCCCCGCCGCCATCCTCGGCGGCTGCCTGGTGCTGGCCGCCGTCCTGGCCTGGGCCATCCTGGCTTCGTCCTCCCGCCGCCCCGAGGTGGCGGAGCCGAAGTCGCGGGAAGGACCGAAGCCCGCAGTGGAGCGGCCCGTCACGCCACTCGCACCCCCCAAGCCGACCGCGGCGGAGGAGGCGGACCTGGCGCTGCTGCGACAGAGTTGGAACACGGTCGGCGACCGGATACTCCAGACTCCCCCGTCGGTCCATCCGGGCGAGTGGGACGATGCCGGCGTGCGGATGCCCGGCGTGGCCGACGACGAGGCGTGGACCGGGGCCGTCCTGACGGTCGTTACCGTCCTGGCGAAGAACTCGATGGCGGCCGGCCAGTCGCGGATGCTGGACCTGGCCATTCCCATCCGCGGTGGCGGGTCGTTCACCCTCCGCGAGAAGGTGTCCGAGCTGTCCGCCCCGAACCATTTGTGGCGGTGGAGGACGAACCCGCTCATGCTCCACTCGCTGGACGACCTGGCGTGTCGGCTCAAGGTCGGGCCGTGGAAGCCGGGTCCGGCCGGCTCGCCCCCGCGGCCGAATCGCGACTTCTACCTCGATCAAGCGCCCGGCTGGGGCGGGCGGAACTGATCGGCGGAGTCTGGCGTTCGAGATGGTTCGCCGCCACGACCGGGGAATCGGACCCGTCGGCGAGCGAGATGGCGGCGGAGGCCGGGCCGAGTTTCAGCAATCCCGACCGAGACGAACTTTTCGATCCACGGCCGTGAATGCACATACCCATAGGCGGCCACCAGCGAGGCCGTGTAGGCGTTGCCGCCGATCCGCTCCCGGTACGTTTCCTTGACGGTCGCCGCCCAGTAGCATCGGGCCTTCACCCCATCATTTCAGGCGGAACGCGGCGAAGAATGAGTCGCGGCTCAGCTCGGCTGAGGAATGCACATCCCGTTGTGCAACACCGGTGAGTTGCCGCCCTCCCACTCGTACTCTTTGCCAGGCGTGAAGCGGGAGTAGCGCGTGATCAGGATCGCTTCCACAGCGGCTTCGTCCCGGCCTTCTCCAGCAAGGCCTTCATCTCCGCACCGGGCACCGCGTACTAGGCGGCGAGCGCCTCCCGGCCTACCGTCTTTACCGGCCTGAGGATCACATTCGATATCGTCAAGTGGCCGGGCGCGGCGGCAGTGAAGAAGGCGGCAGCAGTGTCCTTCGTCCCGGATCGGATGATGAACGCCGTGGTCTTCGGCTGCGTGCGAGACCGCGGAACTGAGCGGCGTCTGGTACGGATATCGTCGCGGGCGTTCCCTATCGGCCCCGGCCCTCACCCGCGCCGCGATCACCTCCGGCCTGGCTTGGCCAATGGCGATCCGCAGGGCGGTCACGCCGTGCTCGTTGCGGGCGTTCACGTCAGCCCCCCGATCTGAATAGCCGCTTGAATCGACTTTCACCAGTGGCTGTTGTGGACGGCCGCCCGGTGCACATCCGCGTCGGGTCGGCGACCGGCGGGGTGGTGACGACGTGCGGGGGGAGCCGCGGGACGAGATCGCATGCGGACATGGCGGCTCTCGATGTGGGGGAACGGATTCGGAGCGGTCGTTCCGTCCGTGTGTTCGTCGCGGTTCGCCGGCCGGCACACGGAATCGACCGCGGCAGACGGGACCGTCCCCGCCGCGTGCTCGACAGCGGGTCTGGACTGGGCGGCCGACGCCGGCACTCTGAACACGGACGCGGACGACTGGGGAATCGCCCCAGTCGCTCGTCCGTCCAGTGCCGACCGTCGCGTTCGTTATGCCCGTGTCCCCCTGCGTTCGACGCGATTCCGGAACACTCCTGGCCGGCCGAAACGGAGAAACACAACTCTCGGACTGACTCCGGCGATACCCTGCGGTCGCGAACGCGCTCGTCCGCCCCAGGCCGTCGCCACGCGGCGTCACCGTTCCGCCATCGTGTCCGCTGATCGGCCGCGGTACGGAATCGGGGACGGAATCCAGGCGACGCGGTGATAAACGGATTCACTCGGGGAGCGCGGCTCGCCCGTGAACGCCAAACCCCACAACCCGCATCCCCTGGAATTTCCCGCGGTTCTCTCATACGCTCCGCAGCGCGAGCTTTGCACGCCCGCACCGACGCTCTCCCTCCCGCTGTCAGCGCGGACCTTTTCTCTGCCATGTGCGTCGGCCGCAGCACCGCAAAGCATTGTGACTCGGAGATCCGGCTTGTCGGCGACGCCCACCGTAAGTTCGCACTGTCGGGTCGGCTTGGGCGACGACAAGAATCACCACAACGGACTCGCGCAGTCAGGCACTCGCCCGTCCGAATCGCTTTCTCGGGCCAAAAATCGGGCTCCCAGCGACCCCGAATCGGTAGCCGCGGCTGGCCGGTGCCCGCTGCCGGCCGCGGCTCACGGGTCACTTCTTGCAGCAGGTGTTACAGCACTTCACGCACTCGCGGCACATCTTGGCGCAGGCCGCGCACGCCTTGTCGTCGGGGTGCTTCTCGCACGCCTTCGCGCACATCTCGCAGGCCTTGGCGCACGCCTCGCAGCACACGGCCATCATGGGGCCGCCGCGGCCGCAGACGGTCAGGCACAGCTTGCAGAACTCGGAGCAGTCCAGGCACGCCTTCATGCAGTCGGCGTACTCCTTCTTGCCCTGGGCGACCATGTCGGCGCAGTGGGCGTAGCACTTCAGGCACTCGGCCAGGCACTTCGCGCAGGTGACGCCGCACTCGGTGCAGCACTCCTTCGCGTCCTTCGGCTTGTCGTCGGCGGCGGTCCCGGTCCCGGACGTGACCAGGACGGCGGCACTCGCCCCCAACCCGGCCAGCACTTCGCGACGGTTCATGTCGGACTCCTCTCGGGGTGAAATTTGGCCCGCCGAACGATCCGGCGAGCCGTTCTCGGCCAAAGGGGGCTAACCCACCACGACGGCATGTTCGTCGCCGGCGTCACCACCCCCCGAACAGATCGGGCGAACGACAGCGGCCATCCCAGGCCCGGAGTCGCCCCCGTTGTTGGCTCGGTCATGCCTGCCACCCCTCGGGCGGCAGGCCGGTCGTCGGCAAATCTTTCTGTCCGCTCATCACCGCTTTCGATGTGCTTTTGGGCAGGTAGACCTGCCCGTCGTGGACGCCGGCGAAGTCCTTGAGCGGCTGGTCCGCCACGCCGGGGATGGACCGTTCTAACTCCGACGGCTGCCCCGACTTCACTTCGCCGGTCGTGCGGACCTCGAACACGGTCATGGCCGGGCGTGGTCGCCGTGCCAGCCGTGGTCGTCCTTCTGATCGCCCTTCCTGTCGATCCCTCGCCGAGTCGCACCGAGACTGCACGACACGACGCGCATGACTGCCTCCTCGCCGGGTCACTTCTTGGCGTCCTTCTCCGCCTTCGCCTTGGCCTTCAGCTCCGCGACCTTGGCCAGCGTCTTATCCGGATCGGCCTCGGCCTTCTTCTTGCACCCCTTGCAGCAGACGAACACCGGCTGGCCCTTGATATCGAGTTTGATCGGCGCGCCCATCGCGCCGAGCCGCTCGTCGGTGCTGACGACGCACCACTCCTGGGCGTCCACCAGGGCGCGGTCGGCGGGGTCGAGTTTGGCCCGTTCGGCGGCCACGTCGTCGCCGGCGGGAGTGACGGGCGGGACGGTTTTCGGCGTGGCGGGCGGCGGTTCGCCTTTGGGCACGTCGGCGGTTCCGCCACACCCGGCGGTGAGGGCGGCGGAAAGCAGCAGCACGGCGAATCGGGAGCGGGTCATGGATGCGGTTCCTGAGAAGTGTCCCCGCCCGAAAGGTCGAGCGGGGCCGGTGAAAGCGGGGTCACTTGGTCGGCTTCTTCTCGAACGTGCCGTCCGGGCCGGCCAGCTTGGTCGGCTTGTAGTCGGCCTTCTCGACCGCCTCCCACAGGTCCTTCGCCGACGGCGACTTGCCGGCCTTGGGGGTGACGACGGCCGTCTTCGCCTTCAGGTCGAGGACGACCGACTCCACGCCTTCGACCGCCGCCAGCGCCTTCGTCACCGACTTGGCGCAGCCGGCGCAGGTCATGCCGTCCACGCTCACGGTGACGGCCTTCGGGTCAGCCTTGGCCGGCTTCTCGGCCTTGGCGTCGTCCGCGCAGCACTTGCACCCGGCCTTGGCCGGCGCGTCCGGCAGCTTGATCGGCTTGGGCGGCTCCTGCGCGCGGGCGGTGGTGGCGGTCAGCCCGGCGACCGCGAACAGGGCGGCCAACAACTTGACGTACATGCGATGTCTCCAATCGAGATCTGGTGAGGTCGAATGGCTGGGCAATCCCGACTCCCGGCCATTGAATCGGGCACGGTCGGCGGTCACCTGCCGGACGCGCACTTGCTACAGTGCGGCGCGGCCGACGAACCCGTCACCACGCCCGGAAGCGCGGAGAACTGGGGTTGGCCGAACGTTTGAGTCTGCGGCGCGGTCGCCGACACGGGGTAGCCGACGACGCTCGCGGGGGCGTAGGTCACGACGCCGCCGGTGAAGGTTCCGTACGCGGGCTGCGAGTAGGTCTGCGGGTAGCGGGCGGCGGTCGAGTAGACCGGCTGACCGACCGGGTATCCCGCGCCGTACTGTTGCCCCACCACGACGGGGCGACCGTAGGTGACCGGGAGGCCGACCGTGGCGGTCTGGCCGTAGGTGACCGGCTGGCCGACCGTCATCGGCACGCCGATCGAGCCGACGGGGGCCGGCAGGTGGCGGGTGTGATCCTGAGCGACCACCGTCGGGGCGACCCCCAGAGCCAGGGCGACCGCCGCGGCGGCCAGAGACAGATGCTTCATCCGGTTGTACCTCTAGAGTGGGCCGAGGGTGCGTCCCGCGAGTGAGCGGCCCCGTCTCACTCGCGGCGAATCGAAGTGCCTGCCGCCGGGCGACATCACTTCTGGCGGTAGAACTCCGGCGGCTTCACGTCGCCCGGCTTCTCCTTGGCGAGGGCGACGAACTCGTCCACGCACGGCGGGCAGCAGAACTCGTAGGTCTTGCCGC
>JAYUFU010000182.1:0-17799 GCA_043738505.1 Fimbriiglobus sp.
CCGCTCCCGCGCGGTCGCGGCTCGCAAGACAGTGCGTCCGACTCGTTATACCCGCTCGGCCACCTTGTTCCCGCGACCGGCGGCCGTAATCTTCCCTGCGGTGTCGGTCCCCTCACGTCTGGTGGAGATGTCGCATGTTCCGCAGCCTGTTGGCGGTGGCGGTGGTGGCCGGGTTGGCCGTCGCGGCGGACGAGAAGAAAGAGGACAAGGCGGTGCTGAAAGGCACCTGGACGAAGGAGGTCAACGGCGTCACCATCGACCTGAAGTTCCCGAAGGACGGGGAGTTGGTGGTCGCCGCCGCCGCCGGCGATAACGGCGTCACGGTGGACTGCAAGTACACGGTCGAGAAGGACGGCACGATCAAGGCGACGGTCAAGGGCACCAAGGAGACGGGCAGCTTCCCGCAGAAGCCGAAGGACGGGGCCGAGTTCAGCTTCAAGATCAAGATCGACGGGAAGACGGCCAAGCTGAGCCACTTCGAGTCCAAGGACCTGGAGGGGGCGCACGACGTGATGGAAGGCGAGTACGGCAGCAAGGAGAAGTGAGAGCAGAAAAGAACTCACCACACAGACGCGGAGACACAGAGAAGAGGAGGAAGAGAGTGAAGACAATTCTTTGAAACTCTCCTCTCCTGCCTCCTCTGTGTCACTGTGCCTCTGTGGTGAGTCCTTCTTCCTTCCCGGCCCGGAACTTTCCCGTAAACCCCGCCAGTCCCGCCCGGTATCCCCGTCGCCCGCCGAACCGCCCGCCCGCCCCGCCGAGGCCGCCTCGTGTTCGCTCGGTTCTTCATCGACCGCCCCATCTTCGCCGCCGTCCTCAGCATCCTCGTCACCCTCGGTGGGGTCGTCGGACTGGCCCGCCTGCCGGTCGCGCTCTACCCGGACATCACCCCGCCCACCATCGAAGTCTCGACGAACTACCCCGGCGCGCACTGCCGCACGCTGGCGGACACCGTGGCCGCGCCTATCGAAGAGTCGGTCAACGGCGTGGAAGGCATGATGTACATGACCTCCACGTCGGGGAACGACGGCACCTACGCGCTGACGGTCACGTTCAAGCCGGGCACCGACCTGAACATCGCCCAGGTGCTGGTGCAGAGCCGGGTGAACACCGCCACGCCGAAGCTGCCGGCCGAGGTGCGGCGGCGGGGCGTGACGGTGAAGAAGAAGTCGGCCGGGGTGCTGATGATCGTCAACCTCACGTCGCCCGACAAGTCCCGCCCCGACCTGTACCTGAGCAATTACGCCACCATCCAACTGCGGGACGAACTGGCCCGGCTGGACGGCATCGGCGACATCGTCTTCCTCGGCCAGCGGGACTACTCGATGCGGGTCTGGATCAACCCGTACAAGCTGGCCGCGCGGGGGCTGAAGCCGGCCGACGTGACGCGGGCCATCGAGCAGCAGAACGCGCAGGTGGCGGCCGGGCAGATCGGCCAGCCGCCGGTCCCCACCGGACAGGCGTTCCAGTTCACCATCAACACCCTCGGCCGGCTGGCCGAGCCGAAGCAGTTCGAGGAGATGATCCTGAAGGCGGACGACGAGGGCCGGTCGGTGCGGATGAAGGACGTGACCGACAAGATCGAACTGGGGGCCACCGCCTACGACCAGACCTGCACCCTGGACGGCAACCCGTCCATCGCGCTGAGCATCTACCAGTTGCCGGGGTCGAACGCGATCAACGTGGCGGCGGCGGTGAAGAAGAAGATGGCCGAACTCCAGACGCGGTTCCCGACCGGGCTGGAGTACCAGATCGTGTACGACACCACGCCGTTCATCGAGGAGTCCGTCCGCGAGGTGTTCCTGACGCTGCGGGACGCGGTCATCCTGGTCGCCCTGGTCATGCTGGTGTTCCTGCAGAGCTGGCGGTCGGCGCTCGTCCCGCTGGCGGCGGTGCCGGTCGCCATCGTCGGCACGTTCGGGGCGATGGCCCTGCTCGGCTACAGCCTGAACACGCTGACGCTCTTCGGCCTGGTGCTGGCCGTCGGCATCGTGGTGGACGACGCCATCGTCGTCGTCGAGGCGGTCGAGTACCACATCGCGCGGGGGCTGTCGCCGAAGGACGCCACCGTCCTGGCGATGGAGCAGGTGGCCGGGCCGGTCATCGCCGTCGGGCTGGTGCTGGCGGCGGTATTCGTGCCGTGCGTGTTCATCACCGGTATCATCGGCCAGTTCTACCGCCAGTTCGCCGTCACCATCGCCATCAGCACGCTGCTCAGCACGTTCAACTCGCTCACCCTCAGCCCCGCGCTGTGCGCGCTGCTGTTGCGGTCGCACGGGCACGCCGGCGGCGACCGCCCGCGGCGGCGGTGGACCCGGCACCTGCTCATCCCGCTGTCGTTCGCGGCGGCCGCCTACTTCCTGCTCGCCCCGCACATTCGCCCGCTCGTGGAAGGCGCGCTGCCGTCCGCGATGGGAGCGGGAGTGCGGGCGGAACTGGCCGGAGT
This sequence comes from Fimbriiglobus sp., assembly GCA_043738505.1. Classification (GTDB taxonomy): domain Bacteria; phylum Planctomycetota; class Planctomycetia; order Gemmatales; family Gemmataceae; genus JALHQU01. Next base: position 2,447 of record JAYUFU010000182.1, read on the forward strand.
GGTCGCGGCGGTCGCCGGAGCCGGCCTCGGCGTCCTGGTGTCGCTCTTCTTCAACCGCCTGTTCGAGCTGTTCACCGCCGGCTATTCGCGGGTCGTGCGGGTGCTGCTGTGGGTGGCCCCGGTCGTCCTCCTCGGCTACGCCGCGCTGACCGGAATGACCTGGCACCTGCTGACCACGACCCCGGTCGGGTTCATCCCGCCGCAGGACAAGGGCTACCTGCTGCTGACGCTCGACCTGCCGCCGTCGGCCTCCCTGAGCGCCACCGAGACGACGGTGAAGGCGGTGGAGGCGGCCGTCCGCCAGCTGCCCGGCGTGCGGCACACGGTGGCGGTCGCCGGCCAGGCAGCGCTGCTCGGCGGGAACGCGGCGAACGCGGCCACCGTGTACGTCATGCTCGACCCGTTCGAGGACCGCCGCGACCCGGATCGTTCGGCCGAGGCCCTCCGCACGAAGGTGAAGGCGGTGTGCGAGGCCCGCGCGCCGAACGCCGCGGTCACGGTGAACGGCGCGCCGCCGGTGGACGGTCTCGGCGCGACCGGCGGGTTCCGCATCATGATCGAGGACCGCGAGGCCACCGACCCGTCCGGGGCCGGGCTTCAGCGGGTCGGGGCGGCGGTCACGGACGCGGCGGACGCGGCGGAAAAGAAGGCGGCGGACGGCACCGGTGAGGCCCCGCAGGTGAAGGAGGTGTCGGCCGGCTTCCGCGCCGACGCGCCGTGGCTGGAGCTGTTCATCGACCGGCCGGCGCTGGAGTCGAGCAAGGTGAGCCTGGACGACGTGCGGAAAGTGCTGCAGACCAGCTTCGGCTCGGAGTACGTGAACGACTTCAACCGGTTCGGCCGGACGTGGCAGGTGAACGTCCAGGCCGACCAGCGGTTCCGCGACGAGGCCCGCGACCTGCGGCGGCTGACGGTGCCGAACCGGGACGGGCAGATGGTGCCGCTGAGCGCCTTCTTCAAGGCGCGGGATGTCCTCGGCCCGGTACTGGTGATCCGCCACAACCTGCACCCGGTGTCGCCGGTGACGGCCAGCCCGGCCGACGGGGTGAGCAGCGGGGACGCCCTGGCGGCGCTGGAGAAGCTGACGAACGACCGCCTCGAACAGGGGCAGAAGACCGAGTGGACGGAGCTGGCCCTGCTGCAACTGGAGTCCGGCGACACGGCGCTGTGGGCGTTCGTCCTCAGCGTGCTGCTGGTGTTCCTGGTGCTGGCCGCGCAGTACGAGAGTTGGGCGCTGCCGCTGGCGGTCATCCTGGTGGTGCCGATGTGTCTGCTCAGCGCCGCCGTCGGCGTGCGGTTGGCCGGGCTGGACATCAACATCTTCACGCAGATCGGGTTCGTCGTGCTGGTCGGGCTGGCCAGCAAGAACGCCATCCTGATCGTCGAGTTCGCCAAGCAACGGCGGGAGGCCGGGGCGAGTCCGCGCGAGGCGACGCTCGACGCCTGCCGGCTGCGGCTGCGGCCGATCATCATGACCAGCGTGGCGTTCATCCTGGGGGTGGTGCCGCTGGTGCTGTCCGAGGGGGCCGGCGCGGAGATGCGGCACACTCTGGGCACCGCCGTGTTTGCCGGCATGATCGGCGTCACCGCGTTCGGTATCTTCCTGACGCCGGTGTTCTTCTTCGTCATCACCTGGCTGGTGGACGCGGTTCGCGGGGTCAAACCCGACGAGCCGGTGGCGCTGGTGGCGGACGAGCCGAGGTCGGCACCCGCGCACCTGGTGGTCAAGCCGTCCGCGAACGGCGTACACGACCCGGCGACCGCCGCCCGGCGACCGACGCCAGCCGAGGTGAGGTGAACTCGGTCCCGCTTCGCTCCGACAGCACGTCCGACACCGCCCGGTCCCCCGCATACAACAGCCTCCGGCACTCGATCCGGCACGGAGGGACGACGATGACGCGCGGGCTGATCCTGATCGCGGGGCTATTCATAGCGGGTTGTTCGAACGACCCGCCGCCGATCCGCGAGGCCGCCCCCGTCGCCGGCGAGAAGGTGGTGGTGGCCGCGTTCGCCCCGCCCGCCAAGCCGGACAAATCGGACCCGGCGGCGGACAAGCTGCTGGCCGCCGCCGTCGCCGCCCACACCGGCAACGACCGCGCGAAGCTGGCCAAGCTGACGGCCGTGTCGCTCCGCCGCGAGGGGCTGACCACCACCGCCGTCGGCACCCGCGCGCCGCTGGACTGGCGGGCCGACTTGCTGGCCCCCGGCCGCTACCGGGCGGAGGCCGTGCTGAAGCACCCCAACGCGGTGGAGAGCTTCACCGTGGTCATTGTCCCCGACGCGGGAAGTCTCGTCGTCGCCGACCAGCCGAAGGCGAAAATCGAAGGGGTCAAACTCCGCGACTGCCACGTCCAGCGGATGGAGGACGAGTTCATGCTCGTGCATCCGCTCGCCGACCCGACCACCGTCGCGGTGCCGGCCCCGGACGAGACGGTGAACGGCGCGGCGGCGGCCGGGGCCTACGTCTGGTCGCCGGCACTCGCACCGGCCCTGGTCCACTTCGACAAGGCGACCGGCCGCGTCGTCCGCGTGGTCTATCGGGGGCGCGAGAACGATTCGGAGGTATTGAAGGAAATCACCGTCCGCGAACACCGCGAGTTCGGCGGGGTGTGGCTGCCGTCGAAGTTCGAGCTGCGGGTGAACGGCCGCGTGTTCATCGACGTGGAGAAGCAGACGTTCGAGATCGGCAAGACGTTCGACGCGGCCCGGTTCGTGCCGTGAGGGGCCGGGTGTTCTTCGTGTTCTTCACCGCGGAGCGGTGGCGGACTGTAGCCAGGGGTGAAACCCCTGGAAGGCGGATTCCCTGGAATTCCTCGCATCCCGGAGGGATGCCGGCCGTTCCGCCACCCCTCCGGGGTGGATGCCATTTGGCCGGAGTCCAGGGGTGTCGCTCGCTCACCCCTGGCTACAGTCCACCACGCCTCCGGCGTGAAGACCGGAAGTGATTCCCCGGCTTTTCCAGGCGTTTCACCCCGCTCGACGCGCGCGGACGGCACGGGCCGCGTCACCACTGCATCAGGAGTCGCGGGTACGGCTTCGCCCCCCGCCGGTGCAGCCACCACCGCGTCAGCATCGCGGCGAACGCCAGCACGTGCGCCAGCACCGCCAGCCGGAACGGGATCGTCGTTTGGTAGTGGTACTTGGCGAACTCCTGGCCCATCTCGGCCGCCACCGTCTGCTTCCGGACACCATCGGAGCCGCCGGCTGGCAGTGGTGGCAACTCCTGGCCCATCTCGGCCGCCACCGTCTGCTTCTGGATGGTCGTGTTGCTGGCGTTCGCCTCCTCCAACTTCTTCGCGAACTTTCCCGCCGTGTGTTCGCGGAGGGCCGACTCCAGGCCGAAGCCCCTCAGCCCCTGGAACACCAGGAACGTGAGCAGCAACCCGGTCAGGACGGTCAGCAGCGCGAACCGCTTCGGCCACAGGCCGGGCAGCCACGCCAGCGGGCCGGGCATGTTCTGGATGGTCGGGTTCTTCACCACCCGCTCCACCCACAGCAGGAACGTGCCGAGCAGCAGGAGCGGCAGATAGCCGAGGAGCCAGCGGTTGCCGGTCAGCAACTTGGCGATTTCCGTTTCGTCGCTCTGCAGCACGGCCGGGCCGGGGTCGGTGGTCATGTCGCCGAACAGCGCCCACCACGGGTTCTGCGAGTAGACGCGGATACCACCGGGATAGGTGCCGGCCCAGGTGAACAGCGTCAGCACGACGGCGAACGTGATGCCGGCCACCGGCACCCACGCCAGCCAGCCGGGCGAAAAGGTGAGCGACATCACCCGGCCGTAGCCGGTCGGCACCCCCGGCGTCGGCGGCACCGCGTCCGGTTGGGGCGCGGGCGGCGGGTTCGGCACCTCCGGCTTCAAGCCCGGCGGGGGCGCGGCCTTGGGCGGTTCCGCCACCGGCGGGGGCGGCAGCGAGGCCAGCCCGCCGCCGGACGCCACGCTCGGCGCGTAGGCGGCGGGGACGACGATCAGCTTCGCGCACAGCGGGCAATCGGCCGTCCCGCCGGCGGCGGTGTCCGGCAGCTCGACGAGCTTTTCGCAATGCGGGCACAGTTGACGGATCACGGGCGTCCTTCCAACGAGGGGGGTTCGACACGGAAACGATACGAACCCGGCGGGTTCGGGGGCAGGGCGACACCGGCGGGAGCCGGCGGTAGAATGGCCATACCCCCGGAGGACGCGCCGTGACGCTGGAACTGGAAATCGACGTGCCGGAGAACCGCCAAGTCACCTTCACCCTGCCGCCGGCCGTGCCGACGGGGCGGACGAAAGTCGCCCTCCGGGTGGAACTGCCGGACGAGCGACCGGTCGAGTTCCCGCCCTTCCAAGTCGAGACGCCACCGCCTCCGGCCGACAAATTCGCACGCGAGAAGGCCGCCTTCTACCGCCTGCTGCCGGAGTTGCTGAAGACGCACCGGGGACAGTACGTCGCCGTCCACGACGAGCAGGTCGTCGAGACGGGCACGGAAAAGATCGAGGTGGCAATGGCGACGTTCCGTCGCGTCGGGGCGGTGCCGATCTTCGTCGAACTCGTCACCGAAGAGCCGCGCGTCGTACGCATCCTCAGTCCGCGAATCGTGCGCCGCGAGGTGAAGCAATGACACCGACCTCCGCTCGATACCCGTACCGCGGGGCCGATCCGCCCGCGCCCTATGTGCTTCTCAACTTGGCACATTCGACTGGCCCGGAGATTCTTCGCGATATACCGGCACTCGCCGACACCGGCGCTGATTCGACGGTCCTGCCGTCGAAGCTGCTGGCCAGCCTCCGAGTTCCGGAATTCGGGGCGATGACCGTTCGGAGCTACGATGACAGGCAGGACTCGCTGAAGACCTACATCGTCCGGCTCCAAATCCGCGACCTTCCGGTCATCGAATTGGAGGTGATCGGCTCGGACTTCATCTCCACCGCCATCGTCGGTCGAGACGTACTGAACCGGTACGACATCCGCCTCGACGGCCCGAACCGCGTCATGCTGGTCTCGGACACCTAACACCCATCTGGAGGACGTGCCGTGACGCTGGAACTGGAAATCGACGTGCCGGACAGCCGCCAGGTGACGCTCCCCGCCGAGGTGCCGGTCGGCCGCGTGAAGCTGACCGTGCAAACCCCGCCCGACCCGCTCGCGCCGCTGCCGGGCACCAGCGACAAGTTCCAGCGGGAGCGGTTGGCCTTCTTCCGCCTGTTGCCGGAGCTGCTGAAGACACACGCCGGCAAGGTCGTCGCCATTCACGACGAGCAGGTCATCGCCGTCGGCGACGAGCGGCGGCCGGTCATCGACGAGGCGAAGCGGATCGCCGGCTCGGTGGACATGTTCATCGAAACCGTCGCTGAGGAATGGCCCGTCGAACGGCTTGGCAGTCGGCGCGTGGCAGGGAGGCTGAACTCGTGATCCAAGTGCGGTACTCCAAGGCATTCCGCCCACCCGCGCCAGTCGTTGACGTGTTGCTCCGTCACCCGGATCGCGCATCGGCCGGTTACGAGGTTGAGGCGCAACTCGACACCGGGGCCGGCCGGACAGTGATCCCGCTCGACGCGGCCGTGGCGCTAAATCTGTTACAACTCGGGTGTCGTTCGGTTGGTGTTGCCGGTGGCGGTGTGGTGACGTTTGGCATCTACGAAGTTGCCATCTCCATCCCGTCCGTCATGGATTTCGTCCTTGAGGTCGCGGCCGGCGACGAACCGCGCGTGCTACTCGGCCGGGACGTGCTGAACTGCCTGTACGCCACCCTCAGCGGGCCGACCCGCGTCCTCGACTTGTCCGACCAACCCCTCCCGACGCCGGCCACCCCATGACCACCGCACGGGGCTGTAAAACACACTCACTCGCAGAGGATTCGTCATGACGCTCGAACTCGAAACGGACGTGCCGGAGAGCCGCCAAGTCACCTTCACCCTGCCGCCGGACACCCCCGTCGGTCGGGCCAAGGTGTTGGTGACGATGCCGTCGGACCCGCTGGCCCCGCTGCCGGGCACCAGCGACAAGTTCCAGCGGGAGCGGCTGGCCTTCCATCGGCTGCTGCCGGAGCTGCTGAAGACGCACGCCGGCAAGGTGGTGGCCATCCACGACGAGCAGGTCATCGCCGTCGGCGACGAGCGCATCCCAGTCGTCCAAGAGGCGTACAAGCTAGTCGGGCGTGTCGATCTGTTCGTTCAGCAGGTGCTTGAAAAACAACCCGTCTACCGTCTCCGTGGTCCGCGGGAACTCCGCCGGGAGGAGCCGTGATCCGCGTCAAATACTCCTCCCTCCTTCGCCCGCCGGGGCCGCTTGTCGATGTCCTCCTCGGACACCCCGACGCGCCGCCACCCGCCTACGCCATTCCGGCGCAGTTGGACACCGGGGCGGATCGCACGGTCATCCCACTGGCGGTCGCGCACGCACTTCGCCTCTGGCTGGTGGGCCAATTGGAGTTCGGCGTGGTCGGCCATGTGATCGAGTTGCCGGTCTATTACGTCACCATCCGCATCGACGGCGTGATGGACTTCACCATCGATGCGGCCGCCGACCCGGACGAACCGCGCGTGTTGCTCGGGCGGGACGTGCTGAACTGCCTGTACGCCACCCTCAGCGGGCCGACCCGCGTCCTCGACTTGTCCGACCAACCCCTCCCGACGCCGGCCTCCCCATGACCACCACCGCCGCACCCGCCGCCGTCTCGTTCAACCACGCCCACGACCTGCCGCGGGTGAATCCCGCCATCGTCGGGTCGCTGCGGTCCCGCCTCGCCGACATCGTCGGCCGCGAGAACGTGCTGACGCAGGCGGCCGAACTCGCCGTGTACGAGTGCGACGGGTTCACCATCGACAAGAACGTGCCGGACGCGGTGGTCTTCCCCACGACCACCGAACACGTGGCCAAGATCGTCCAGTTGTGCAACTTGTACCAGGTGCCGTTCGTGGCGCGGGGCGCGGGCACCAGCCTGGCCGGCGGGTGCGTGCCGGTCGGCGGCGGGGTGATGATCGGCCTGTCGCGGATGAAGAAGATTCTGGAAGTGAACGCCCGCGACCGGTACGCCGTGGTCGAGGCCGGCGTGGTCAACGTGTGGCTGACGAACACCCTCAAGCCGCTCGGCTACCACTACGCCCCGGACCCCAGCAGCCAGGGGGCCTGCACCATCGGCGGCAACGTGGCCACCAACAGCGGCGGCCCGCACACGCTCAAGTACGGCGTCACGGTTAACCACATCCTCGGTGTCGAGATGGTGATGCCCGACGGCTCGGTGGTCGTCACCGGCGGCCCGTGTGAGGACGGCCCCGGCTACGACCTGACCGGCACCATCGTCGGCAGCGAGGGCACCTTCGGCATCGTCACGAAGGTGTGGGTGCGGCTGACGCGCAATCCGGAGGCGTACCGCACGCTGCTCGGCGTGTTCGCCACCGTGGACGATGCGGTCGCGGCCATCAGCGACATCATCGGCGCGGGCATCGTGCCGGCCGCGCTGGAGCTGCTCGACCAGACCATCCTCGGCGCGATCGAGGCGGCGTTCAAGTTCGGCTTCCCGCTCGACGCCGGCGCGGTCCTCATCATGGAAGTGGACGGCCACGCGGCGGGCATTCAGGACGAGGCGGATCGCATCGAAGAGATCGCCAAGCGGAACAACGCCCGCGAGGTGCGGAAGGCGAACACGGAGGCCGAGCGACTGGCCCTGTGGAAGGCACGCAAGCAGGCGTTCGGCACCATCGGTCGGCTGGGGTATCCGAGCTACTGCACGCAAGACGGCGTGGTGCCGCGGACCAAACTGGGCGACATCATGCGGACCATCCGCGCCGCCAGCGCCAAGCACAATGTGGCCATCTGCAACGTGTTCCACGCCGGGGACGGCAACATTCACCCGGTGCTGATGTTCGACGAGCGCGACCCGGACCAGGTGCGGCGGGTACTGCTCGCCAGCACCGACATTTTGGAGGAGTGCATCCGGCTCGGCGGCAGCGTGACGGGCGAACACGGCATCGGCGTGGAAAAGCTGGACTTCATGGCGAAGCTGTTCACCCCCGACGACCTGAACTACATGGTGCGGCTCCGCACCGCCTTCAACCCGCTGAACCGGTGCAGCCCGAACAAGATGCTGCCCACCGCCGGCGGTTGCGCCGAACCGCAACCCAGCAGCATCCAACCCATCAAGGCGGGTCGCCGGGCGGCGGTGTGAGCGGACGCGACGGCACGGTGCCCTCCTCCTCGTCGGGGGAAATGGAGTCGCCCGAAACTGGCGTCCGTGGCAGCCGCACTCGCCCCGGCTCATCGACAGCGAGGGTAGTCGTGCCAGTCCGCGAAGGTCCGCAAGGATCAGCCCCAGTCGCAGGGCCGACGGGGTGGCGTTGCTGGCGGAAATGACGCGGCGGAGGGGAAAGCCCCCTCCGCCGCCTCGCACGAACGAACGGGCCCGGCGCGCCTACTTGCCCATATCGATCTCCTTCATGTCCGCTTCGGACAGCTTGGATCCCAGCATCGCGCCGATCATCTTCATCCCGGCGGCGGTCATCGCGTCCTTGTGCTTCTCCTCCATCGCCTTCTTGTCCGCGACCGACTGTTTCAAGCCCGTCCTCACCGCGGATGGCCGTACCGGGTGCGGAACTGGCCGTCCAGTTGGGCGACGAGAGCGGTGGACTCGGCCGGCGACACGTGCGCGGCGGCGTAGTCGATGACGTTCCGGGCGAACCGCTCGGTGTCCGTCGAGCCGTCGTACTTGAAGCGGAGGTAGTCCATCGCCAGGTCGTCGCCGGCGGTCAGGGCCAGGAACTGGTCGGTCGCCTCGCCGAGAGTGACCCGCCCGTCGATCAACTCGATGACGATCGCCTGTTTGGCGACGAGGCGGTCGGACAGGCTCGTCACCCGACCCGACAGCGCGGCGGCGATCTCCCGTTCGTCATCCATCTGGCGGGTGTGCTGGCGGAAGTCGCGGAAGTCCTCGACGGCGGCGAACAGCCCGCCGGGGTAGGTCAGGCCGACGGCGACAACGGCGAAGCCGACGGCGGCGGGAATGCGGAACGAACGCGGCAATCGAGGCAGTGTCACGAAACCACTCCAAATGGATTCCGACCGGCGAGCGGGCGCGGAGTCTCACCGAGTCGGTGGAACACTCTTCCGCATCGGGTGCGGTGCCGGCTCGCGGCGGGTCGGAAAGCGGGAATGTCCCGAACGGTCGGCGGCGGGAGTGCGTCGGAGGCGAGCGGGTGCCGAGTACGTTCGTTCCGCGGACGTTCCGCGGTGAACCGCAGGGAGCGCGGTTCGGTTTGGGAGGTTCTCGCCTCGTCGAAGGTGAGGGGAAGCAAACCGGTCGCCGGTTCCATAAAATTGGTGAGAAGTCGCGCAACCGATGCGGTGGAAAGCGGTTGCGGTGATGAGATCGAAAGGAGAAGGGGACGTGATGCCACAAGTGTGGTCACTTCACGCTCCCGAAGTGGACAGGCGGACATTCCGACGTTCATCGGCAGCGAATGTCGTGGTACTCCAGCGGGAACTCGTAGTCCTTCCGCAGCGGGTGCCCGACCCAGTCGTCGTTCATCAAAATCCGGCGGGGGTCGGGGTGGCCGACGAACCGGACGCCGAGCAGGTCGAACACCTCCCGCTCGTGCCAGTCGGCCGTCCGCCACACGCCGCTGACGGTCGGCAGCTCCGGCAACTCGCCGACGACATCGCCTTTCCACCGGGGCAACACCACCTTCAGCGCGATCCGCCGGCCGGGTTCCGCGAAACTGCTCAGGTGGTAGATCACTTCCAGGTGTGGGTCGAACCCGGCCTTGGCCACCTTCTTCGGGTCGGTTTCGAGAAAGTCGGTGCCGCTGAGGTTGTTCAGCAGCGCGAATCGCAGCCGGGGGTCGTCGCGGAGGAACGTGCAGACCGCCACCAGCCGCGCCGGATCGACGACGGCGAACGGGTCGGGCGCGTCCGGGTTCACGGACGGGATCGCCGGCCCGAATTCGGACTGCAACAGCGCAAGGGTGTCGGCGGGTGTCATGGGGAACCTTCGCTCACGGCGAGGAGTTATGCGGCGGCCGCCGGCTGGTATGCGACCGCCTGATCCCGGCAGGCGCGGAAGACGGCGTGCATCATGGCCGCCAGCGCGTCCGGGTCGGACACCGTGTACCCGCCGAGTTGCCGGGTGAACTCGTCGTGCTTCAACACGCCGAACTCCCACGACCGCCCGTTCGACGCCATCCCATACACCGGGATGTCCGGCGTGCCGTTGAGCCTCTGCGCCGCCAGCATCGCCGCCAGGCACTGGCCCCACGCCTTCTCGAAGTCGTCCAGCTTCGCCTCGGCCACCAGCAGGTACGGCACCTCCAGCACCCGCCCGTACTTCGACACGCGGCAGACGTAATAGTCCGGGAACCCGCACAGGTCGGCGTCGTAGTCGAGGGCCTCGTGCGAGACCAGGTTGAGCGTCTCGTAGTACGTCTTCCACACCTCCCGCAGGATGGGGAACAGCAGCACCTCGCCGGCCCCGGTCTCGGAGCGAGTGGGCCGCAGGTAGGTCAGGCTGAAGTCGAGTTCGGCCAGGAACGCCGGCGAGAACGGCGGCGAATCGGTGGCCGGCGGCATGACCACACCGTTCCGGATGTAGAGCCGGTACTTCTTCACCACGTCGTCCGTGTTCTTGAAACTGGTGAACGCCATCGCGGAACCTCCGGGCGGGTGTCATGAGGATCATGATATCCGCCGGCCGCGCGGGGGTCATTTGACGGCCTTCGGCGGCGGGGCGAGTTCGGGCTCGGGCTTGAGTTTCTCCTCTAAAGCCGCCAGCACCGCCTTGAAGTCGTCCCGCCCGCGGAGCGGGTCGAGGTCTTTGTCCTTCTTCATGTGGGCGGCGTCCCCAAACCCGGCCTTCACCGCTTGCTTCAGCAGGTCCATCGCCTTGTCCGCGTGTTCCTTCTTCTCCGGTATCCGCCCCGCCGCCAGGCTGTACAGGCAGCTCAGATTGTACAGCACGCCGGACGGTTTCGCCGCCAACTTCTCCACCTCCGCGGCCTCGGCCAGGGCGTCGGCCGTGTTGCCGGCTTTCATGAGGGCGACGGCCCGCGGCAGCCGCTCGAACCGCCCCACGTTGGCCAGCACCGCCTTGAAGTCGTCCCGCTCGCGGAGCGGGTTCAGGTCGGCGTCCTTCTTCATCAGCGGTAGGTCGTTGAACCCCAACCCGACGGCCTTCTCGAGCAGCGCCACCGCCTCCGTCGCGTACACCGCTTGCAACTTCTCGTCCCCCTTCGCCGCCTTGGCGCACAGCGAGTACGCCAGCGCCGCGTCCCAGAAGTAGTACGTCGGCTGCGGGTCGGGCAGTTTCCTCAGCAGTTCCCGGACGTGCTTCGTCACCGCTTCGTGGCCCTCGTATTTGGCGGTGTACCGCGCCCGCTGCATCCGCTGGTACATCTTGTCCTTGTCCGGGGCGAGCTTGATCGACTCGTCGATGGCCGCCGCCGCCTCCTGGCCTTTGTCCAGCCAGTTGAGGGCGACCGCCTTGTGCCAGTAGGCGAACCGGATCTGCCGCTGCTCGTCGGGGATCTTCGGGAACAGGGCCGGCTGCTCCTTCGATTGGCGGTCGTACTCCGAGTAGTAGTCGGTCCAGAGTTTGATCGCCCGGTCGGACCACTCGACCGATTCCGCCCAGTAGTCCGCCCACAGGAACACGGTGCCGAACTCCGCCGCGAGCCGAGCGACGGTGTCGTCCGGCCAGGCTTGCTGGTTCGGGTTCTGCGTGGCGGCGTCGGCCCGCGTCTTGGCGCTCCAGTCCGTCACCCGCTTGAAGTGGGCCTCGCACACCTCTGCCGCTTCCTTCGCCTTCTTCTGCCGGAACAGGCAGAGGGCGAGGTTGGCGACAAGCGTCGTCGGCCGCGGCCACTGCCTCATGGCCGCGCCGAACTCCTTCTCGCCGTCCACCTGTTTGATCGCTTCGCGGAACACGTTCTCCGCTTCTGCCAACTCCCCGCTCTCGCGGAGGTTGTACCCGAGGGCGTTGCGGAGCGTCAACCGCGTGGGCGGACCCGCCCCGCCGAACACCTCGACCCCGGCGTCGGTGGGCTGGCGGGTGTCCGCCCCCATCGCCTTCCGCAACGCCACCACCGCCCCGCGGAAGTCCTGGCGGTTCTCCAGGATCATGGCGATCTTATACCAACTGACGTAGTCCCTCGGGACCAGTTTGATTGCCTCCCGGTATTCGGCCAGCGCTCCGTCCGGGTCGCCGGAGCCGCGGAGGGCGTCCGCCAGCCGATGGCGGAGTGGGTGGAAGTCCGGCTCCAGTTCGAGGGCCTTCCGGTAAGCCACCACCGCTTCTTTTGGCTGGCTCCGCAGGGCGACGTCGAAGTAGTCGGACGCGGTGACGGGCGGCTTGGCGGCCGGCGGGTTCTTTGGATCGAATCGCGGGCCGGGCTTGGGCGTCGGCGGGCGGATGGCGTCCAGCCGCTTGCCGCGGGCCAGTTCCTCCTCCGTCACCGGCCGGGCGTCGAACACCCGCCGCAGCACCACCCCTTTGTCGGCGTGAGCGGTGGTGACGGTCAACTCGCGGCCGTCGGCGCTGAGCGACAGGTGCCCCGTCCGGCCGGGATTTCTGTCGGCGATGTTCGGTTGCGTGTCGGCATTGCCGAGCGGCAGGGCTAACACCTCCCGCCCCCGAGGGAGGTCGATCACTCGAAGCTCCGGGGCGAGAGTGCCCACCTGAGTCAGCAGGAACGCCCTTGACCCGTCCCCGCTGTACACACACTGGCTGATGGTGGCGTCGGAGTAATAGACTTGGTTGAGATCACGGTTCGCCTTCACCTCGAACCGGCTCATCCGCTCTCCCGAGTGGATGTCCCACACCTGATAGTCCTCGGCGGTGCTCAGCAGTGCGAATCGGTCTCCAACTGCCCTCCACCCAGGGGGTGCGTTCCGGTACGGCACGAACGGGAGTTCCTTCCCGAGCCGGTGTCGCATCGTCCACTCGGCGGTGTCGATCAGGGTCAGGGTGCTGCCGTCGATGAAGTAGAGGGTGCGGCCGTCGGGCGTCACGCCGCTTCGGACCTGGTCGTAATACAGGTCTTTGTCCTCCCTCTCCTTCTCCCGTTTCGGCCCGCCGGCGGTCTGCGTGACGAGCTTGCCGTCGGCCGTGTCGAACACCCGCAACACCCCGGCGGCGTCGGACAGGACGAATCGGGTGCCATTCGGGAGGAGGTTGAGGTGGACCGGCCACGCCACCTCCGCCGGGAGGGGCTTCTCCCACACCGGCGAGCCGGTGTCCGCGTTCGCGTCCAGGCCGAGAATCCGCTTGCCACCCTGATCGACGGCGAAGATGCGGGTGCCGTCGGCGGAGAGGGCGAAGAACTCCGCGTACCCCTCGTGGAGTTCGGCGGCGGGCACGTCCGCCGGTTTGGTCACGACCGTCGTGAACCGCTCCCGCCCACTGGCCACGTCGCACACGATGAGGCTTCGACTCCGCTTGTAGACCATCCTGTCATTCGTCGGGGAGTCGAGCCGGCTGACGCGCACGACGACGGTGCGGCCGTCGGACGAGAGGACGAGCGCAGCGGACCTCTCCTCGCAGGCTTTGGGCAACAGTCGCGACATTTTACGGGTGGCGAGGTCGAACACCTCGGCCGCCTCCGGGAGCCTCGGATCCTTCCGCGTCATGACGGTGTACATCACCCGTTCAGTTCCCACGGTTGTGAACTGGAGCCGTTGACCCTCTTCGAGCGCGCGCACGGGGATGACCTCCGACCGCGACGGGCGATACCGGCTCGCCGCGCCCAATACCGTATCGTTGCCCGCCGCGGTCCACGGGATGACGACCTCGCCGCCCTCGCCGGTCCACTGCCGAGGCCGGCCACCCGTTCCGGACGACCCGCCGGCGGACGGAAGGGTGTCGAGCAGCAGCTGCGTCTTCGCGTCCCGCACCTGGTACTTGTTCCCGGCCGTCGTCGCCACCGCGCCGACGGCGGCCGGCTGGCGGAAGTAGCTCACGTCGGCCACATCCGGGACCGGAAAGACCGGCTGGCCGGTCGCCAGCGACAGGGCCTCGGTGATACGAGACTTGCCGTCCGTCGGATTGGTGGTGCTGAACGCCACGGCCGTGCCGTCGCGGGTGAACCCCGCCCACTCGGAGTTACCCGACTTCTCCCACACCTTCGCCCCCGTCCCCGCGTCCCACACCGTCAGCGCCGGGACACCTTTATGAACGGTGACGATGGACTTGTTGTCTGGCGAGAACCCGGCGCGGTCGATCACCCCCGGCCGGGGGTCGAGGGTGCGGATCGTCTTGCCGGTCTTGAAATCGTGGAGTTGCACCCGCGACTCGATCGTCCCGTTGGTGCCGTCCGCCGACTTCTCCCCTCGAATCAGTTGGGTGATGACCACCGAGTTGTCGCGGTTGGCCGTCTCGCCGACGAAGCAGAGGTTGAGGAAGCGGTGTCGCCACCCTTGCTTCACCAATTCGGGGTCGGGGAACAGTCTGTCGCAGTGGGCGAGCGGCTTGCCGGTACGGGCATCCCACACGCGGATGTCCTGGTACGCCATCGAACTGCCGCCGAAGGCGTTCAGCTCGTTCCAGTCGGTCGGGGCCATGTGGGCGGCCGTCCAGAGCCGCGGCGGATCGCCGGGGAGGACGGTCAACCACGGGACGAACTGCTGGTGCGGCCACCGCAGTTGGACGGGGGCGAACCCGTCGGCCGGTTTGCCGGTGGCCAGGTCGGTGGCGGTGACGGTGGAGAAGAGTTGGTTTTGGGCGAGGCGGCTCTGGTAGAGCAACCGGCCGGCGGCCCACCAGTCCTTTACGTCGCCGCCGGAATTCGAGGCCGGCAGGTCGTAGGCGATGCGGTCGATCTCGGCGTGCGCGGCGCGGTCGAGGTAGTGCGTCTCGAACCCCCGCAGGTCGGGCTTGCCCGGCTTCGGCCGCATCTGGTCGAGCACCGCCTTCAGCTTGTCCGTCTCGCCGCCGTCCCACGCCTGCCGCAGCATTATCCGCTGGTTGTCGTGCAGTTCCAGGTTGGCGTCGAGACGGGCCGCGTCGGCGTCGAGGCGGGCCGTGTCGGCTTCCGCCTTCTGGGCCAGCGCCGCCAGCAGGGCCTTGTCCTTCTCCTCCGTCTCGGCCGCCGCGATCCCCTCCTGCCGCCGCGCCTCGGCCTCCTGCCGCTTGGCCTCCACCAGCCCGACGCCGGTGCCGGCGAAGCCGAGGATCACCGCCGCCGTCACCACCCCGGCGGCGATCACTTGCCCCCGGTTCCGCTGGACGAACTTCCGCAGCCGGTAGCGGGCGCTCGGCGGGCCGGCCGTCACCGGCTCGTGGGCCAGGAACCGCCCGACATCCGCCGCGAACCCGTTCGCCGTCTCGTACCGCCGGTCGCGGTCCTTGCTCAGCGCCTTCAGCACGATCCAGTCCAACTCGCCGCGCACGAA
>JAYUFU010000183.1:0-44976 GCA_043738505.1 Fimbriiglobus sp.
GTTGCGGGGCTGGCACGTCCTCCGCCACTCGTTCGCGTCGAACCTGGCGGCGAAGGGGGTGGACCAGCGGTTCATCGACGAGTTCCTGGGGCACCAGACAGAGGCCCAGCGCCGCCGCTACCGGCACCTGTTTCCGCACCAGCAGCGGCAGGTTCTCTGTCAGGTGTTCGGCGGTTGAATCGGACCGCCGATCCGTGGTAGGAAAGAAGAATGCTGAAAGCCTACGTCGGTGTCGCCTCCCCACACGGTCTCGCCGTCCTCCAACCGGAACGGGACGACACCTTGTGCCTCGTCGAACGGCGGGTCCGGGACGGTGCCTGGAACGTCGGCTTTTGGGCCGTCCTCGGCGACGCGGAGGCCGATTCAGTTCAGACCTTGTTCCGAAACGGCTACCCGCGGGAAGCCCTGGTGATGCTCGACCGGTGCGCGAAGGACATGGGCCGCATTCTCCCGACCGGTCAACACCACTCCACACTCCACTGAGTCGCCTCGGGAGACCGACGATGACCGAAGAACCCGACCCGCAACGGCTCGTCCGCGTCCTGGCGTTCGCGTTGCGGCACCACCCGCTCCAATTCGGCGTCGGCTTGGACGGCGAGGGGTTCGCCGACCTGGACGAGTTCGTCGTCGGCATCCGGTTCAGCCACTACGATTGGGCCACACTCAACCGGGAGCAGGTCGAAGACGCGATTCGCGGCACCGACCCCGGACGGTTCGAGATTCGGGCCGGACTCGTTCGTGCCCGCTACGGCCACAGCGTCCCACTCGGGTCGCCGGGGGAGCAGCGAACCCCGCCGGAGTTCCTCTTGCACGGCACATCGGCCGACGCCCTCGCTACGGTCCTGGCGACCGGCCTCCGGCCGATGAACCGGGCGTTCGTCCACCTCACGTCGGACCCGGACTACGCGGCCCAAGTCGTGACGGCGAAGGGCGGGGGAGAAGTGATCCGCATCCGGGCGAAGGAGGCCGGTGATGCGGGTGTCGCGTTCTTCCGAGCCAACCCGCACGTCTGGCTCTGTCGGTCCGTCGCACCGGAGTTCCTGTCCCGACTTCCGGCTCAGTCCGCCTGACCGGAGTGTCCATTCGATCGGGGATCGGAGTGTCTCCAGTTGACAAGGCATCGGTGTCATGTCCAAAACACCTCCAGAATCAGATTTGTGGAGGTGTCTTGGACATGACCGCCGAAACCGCGAACCCCGGCACCGAGCTTGAACGGAAGGCCCGAGCCGCGTTCCGACAGGGCGGCGGCGTGCTGCGGATGGCGGACGCCCTCCGCGCCGGCATCCACCGGCGGACGCTCTACGCCATGCGGGACGCCGGGGAGGTCGAGTCCCTCGCCCGCGGCCTCTACCGCCTCGTGGACGCGGCCCCGCTCGTACACCCCGACCTCGTCACCGTCACGGCCCGGGTGCCGCACGGGGTCGTCTACCTCGTCTCGGCCCTCGCCTACCACGACCTGACCACCCAGATTCCGCACGCGGTCTGGCTGGCCGTGCTGCGGAACAGCGAACCCCCGCGGCTCGCCTACCCGCCGGTCCGGGTGGTCCGGCTCAGCCCCGCCCCGTACGCGGCCGGCATCGAGACGCACCAGCTCGACGGCGTGGGCGTGAAGGTCTACAGCCGCGAAAAGACGCTCGCCGACTGCTTCAAGCACCGCAACGAGATCGGCCTCGACACCGTGCTCGAAGCCGTCCGCCGCTACAAGGGCCAAGGCCGGGTCGATGCCGACGCGCTCCTCCGCTACGCCGCGGTCTGCCGCGTGGCCCGGGTCGCCCGGCCGTACCTGGAGGCGCTCCTTTGACCGCCGCTGGGGCCGCGACGGGACTTGATTTTGTAAGAAAAGTATGCTATTATTTCTTACATGACCGGAGCCAAAACAGCGACACAAAGCGTTGAGTCCAGGGTGCTCGCCCGCATTCGCGGCCGGGGCCGTGGCTCGGTCCTCGTCCCGGGCGACTTCTTCGACCTGGGGAGTCGCGAGGCGGTGGACGTTACCCTCCACCGGCTGGTCCGCGCGGGGGCGATTCGGCGGCTCGCCCGGGGGGTGTACGACTACCCGAAGGAACACCCGGTGCTGGGGCCGCTCACCCCGCCGGCCGAGGCCGTCGCGAAAGCCCTCGCCGGCCGCGACCGCACCCGCCTCCAGCCCGCCGGGGCCTACGCGGCGAACGCCCTGGGGCTGTCCGAGCAGGTGCCGGCGAAGGTGGTCTTTCTCACCGACGGGCCGAGCCGGACGGTGACGATCGGCCCGGCCACCATCCAGCTCCGGCGGACGACGCCGAAGAACATGGCCGCCGCCGGGCGGTTGAGCGGCCTCCTCATCCAGGCGCTCCGCGGACTGGGCGAGGGGCACGTGACCGCCGCCCGCCGCGCGCACCTGAAGCGGACCCTCCCGGCCGACCAGCGGAGAGCACTCCTCAAGGACTTGCCCCTCGCCCCGGCCTGGATGCACCCCATCTTCCGCGAACTCGCCGAGGCGGACGCGTGAAACTGGCGTTCCTCGACCTCGCCCCCGGCGAGCGCCGCCTGTACGTGGAGCAGGCGGCGGTCCGGCGGGGCGTGTCGCCGGTGGTCCTGGAAAAGGACTTCTGGGTGTGCTGGCTGCTCGGCGTCCTCTTCACCTCGGAGTTCGCCGGCAACCTCGTCTTCAAGGGCGGCACCTCGCTCTCGAAGGTGTTCGGCGTCATCGACCGGTTCTCGGAAGACATCGACCTGTCGCTCGCGCCGGAGTTCCTGAAACTCCCCGAAGCCGGGCCGAGCCGCACCCAGGCGAACAAGTGGATGACGAAGGCGGAGGCGGCGTGCGGGGAGGCGGTGCGGACGCGCATCGCGCCCGCGCTCGAAACCGCCGTGGCGGTGGTGCTCGGCAAAAGTCCCGGCGGCTGGTTCGAGTTCCTGACCGACCCGAACACCGACTCGCCGGTACTCCACTTCCACTACCCGTCGGGCCAGCCGGCCGGCTTCGAGTACCTGAGGCGCTCGGTGAAACTCGAATTCGGGTCGCTCACCGACCAGCAGCCGACCGGCCGCCACCCGATCCGCCCCTGGCTGGCCGAGGCCGTTCCCGCGGCCTTCCCCGACTGGCAGTGCGAGGTGGTGGCACTTGAAGTCGAGCGGACTTTTTGGGAGAAGGCGACCATCCTCCACACCGAGTACCACCGCCCGGCCGACAAGCCGACGCCCGACCGGTTCTCCCGCCACTACGCCGACACCGCGGCGCTCGCCCGCCACCCGGCCGCGGGGGAGGCCGTCGGTCTCGACGACCTGCGGGACCGGGTCGTCGCCTGGAAGGGGCAGTTCTTCGGCAGCGGCTGGGCGAGGTACGACCTGGCCAAACCCGGCACGTTCCGGCTCGTCCCGCCGGGCGAGCGGCTCCCGGCCCTCCGCCGCGACTACGCCGCGATGCGAGACATGTACCTGTCGGAGCCGCCGGCCTTCGACGACCTCATCGCCGTGCTGGCCGGGGCGGAGGCGCGGATCAACGGCCGCGGCCGCTAAGACCGACCGCCCCGGCGGCGACAGGGGGAAACAGGCGCGGTGGCGGGGGTTCCTCCGGAAGTCGAACCTGAGCGACGCGCCGACCGCCCTTCAGGCCGTCGTGGACGCGCTGGTGCCGTTCCTGTCCCCGGTGGCCGGGGCGGTGGAACGCGGCACGCCGTTTGACGAGCGGTGGGTGGCACCCGGACCGTGGCAGAGCCAAGAGAAGGTGAGGGAACCGCTCCACCTTCGACTGTGTCGGTGCCGAGAAGAAGGAGTTCGGCCGCAGGCCGGCGAGCGAGCTTTCGGGTCGCCAACCTTCACCGCGCCTGCCCGGGCGTCAGCGTGCATCGGATCCGCCGCGTGCTGAAAAATTCGTGGGCCGAGGGAACGGTCGAGTGCCTCGGCCGGGGTCAACAGGCCCAGTGGCGGCGGCTGACCGACGAATTGGGTAGTACCCAGTGAACTGGGTAACGAATTGGGCAATGTTGAAGGTGCTGATTGAATCCTTCGACGTCTCGTAACCGCGTACGTCTCACTCGCCCCCGCCGTCCGAACCCGGATCGCTCTCGCTGCCGTACATCGATCGATACGCATTGACGTAGACTACGGCCGCAGCGGGGTCGATTCCGTGGTAGTGGCGACAAAGCCGGCGGAACAGTTGCAACACCGCCGCACTTCCGCAGAAGTCGAGCAGCCCGTCGAGGGTACGCTCGATTCGGCAACCGTCGCGGCTCCCCGAATGGAGGATGTTCCCCACGACCGGAGAATACGCCGCGAGCGCACGCTCGTGCAGTTCGCCGATTTGGCCGGCGAAGGCGGCGAAATCTTGTCGGAGGTCTGTGTCGTCTGTCATACGGCAACGTGGCACGGTCGAAGGTGATCGGAGAAGTCCATTTTACCAGTTCAGGCCGCCACTCATGGGCGACGCAAAGTGACTTGCTCGGGACGGCGTCTCAAGAATCGCGTGGGCGAGAGGGCGGTGGTGCAGGGCCAACCTCTCGCGGCCGTGATGCCGGTTGTGAGCCGGGCGTCACGGCGGGAACCTTTCGTGGAGTTGCGCGTCGCCGTCACTCGCCGTCGGGCCGGGCGAGCGAGCGGAGGGTGTCGGCCAGTTCGCCTTCGGTCAGCGACCAGCCGTCCGCCGGGAGGCGGCCGACGACCCGGAACTTGAGCCGCTGGTAGACGCCGAGGGCCGCCTCGTCGTCGCTCAGCACGTCGGCGGCGAGGGCCAGCGCGAGCTGCGCCGGGCCGCTCCCGCCGTACCCCCACTCGAACCCGGTGGGCGAGTGGGTGTGGAGGTCGAACCGCGGGTCGAGGCCGCGGCAGCCGTCGCCGTCCTCCACGGTCACGGCGCAGCCGTCTTCGGTCCGCTGACCGAGATAAGTCTTCATCGGGTTGCCCTCGGGAATGGGTCGGGACGGGTCGGAAGGTGGCGAGAGGGCGGTGGTGCAGGGACCAACCTCTCGCGCGTCTCGGACGGCGTGGCTCGGCGGCCCGCCGTCGCCTCGCAACAACAAGCTTGCGGGTCGCGTTGCCTTTACGCCGCGAGCGCGAACAGGGCCGCCGCCTGGATGTCGAGGGCCGTCCGGTCGCCCGCGTGCTCGACCTTCCCGGCGAGCCGGGTGAGGGCGTCCACGAGCGCGAAGATGGTGAACCGGCCGCCGGCCACCAGCTCGACCGCCTGCTTCGCCAGCCCCTTGCTCAGGCCGTGCTTGGCGAGTTCCTTCATCACCGCCTCGGCGTCCGCGCCGAGCGTCTGCTCCATCGCCTTCTTGACGACCCGCACGAACCCGTCCCGCCGCTCGTCCCGCTTGGCGACGAGGGCCTCCACGTGCCGGCGGATGTCGCCGAGCGCGTCGCCCACCTTGGCCGTGTGCTTGCGGGCGAAGTCGATCACCTCGACCGCGTCCCAGACGATGTGGTTGGCGCACACCGCCTGGAACCAGAACGTCCGGACGCCGACCGACCGCTTGCCGACTTCGGAGTTCCAGACGAAGAAGCCGGGGGCGAACGCCTCCCCCTCGATCTCCGCCCACCCCGTGGGGTCGATGAGGAAGGCGAACAGGTCCTGCTCGCCGCAGTAGAGACCCGTGGCCCCGTTGAACCCGACCTGCGGCGGAGTGAAGTCGGTCGCGTAGTCCTTGAGCATGCCGACCAGGTCGGCGTTGTGGAGGCGGGTGTAGGCCGTCCCGTGGACCGACCGCACCGCGTCCCCGCGGGTGAGCAGCTGGAGCGGCTTGTTGCCGCCGGGCAGGGTCTCCCGGAAGGCCCGGGCGGCCGTCTCCGGGGTGAGCCGGTTCACCGTCTCCTTGCTCACCTTGGCGAGGCCGCAGAGCTGGCCGAAGCTCCAGTCGTTGAGCGTCAACAGCCCGTCCGCCCCGGCGCGGACGGCGAGCCGGCCGCCGTCGGTCGGCTCGGGGGCGAGGGCCGACGGCGGGTGCCACCGGTCCGTGGACTCGTCCTTCTCCTTGCGGCAGTAGGCGTGGAGGGCGTCGAGGGTGGGGAAGCGTTCGTCCGGCGCGCGGCGGAACAGCTCCCCGCTCGCGCGGGTCAGGGTCTGCTTGGTCACGGCATGTCCTCAGGTGGGAATAGGGAAATGGGGTTTGAGAAACCAAAAACGTGTTTGCACCACCGGCCTCTCGGGGGCGGCGCAGCAGCGCGGCCGGCCGCGGGGTCGGGGGGAAGTCGAAGGGACGGACGTGGAAAGACCGGCCGGACGGCTGCCGGACGGGCGGACGCTTAGCACGGGGCGGCGTGAAACTCAAGCGGCCCGCGAACCGGCCGCGAATTCATCCCTTCGCGGGCCGGCCTGCCCCGGCCTTGCCGCCGCAGTAGTGGAGTTCCGTGGACAGCGCCCGCATCGCGTCGTAGGCCCGCTCCACCGCGACCCGGAGCGGGTCGTCGCCCGGGCAGCCGACCGCGTCGAGCCGCTCGCGGAGGCGGCAGACGTAGCGGGTCATCGGGTCGATCCAGCCCTTGAGCTTCTCGGCCTGGGCCGTGGTGAGGGTGTCCGCGGTGATCACCCCGCCCCGTACCCCGGCCGGGCGTGCCGCGCAAGACCGGCCGGCGGGGGTGGGGGCGGGGAGCGGGCGGCGAGGCTCGCGACCCGGCGGAGGCGGAGCAGATCGTCCTTTCGCAGGAACCTGCGGTTCCCGCACCCTCCGCCCGGCACGACGCGCCACGCGAGGAGCGGCGGCGCACGCCGGGGGCGACAACCCCCTCCGACTCCCTCCGGTTCTGGCTGCACCGGCACGACGGGGCGGAGGACGGGACGCCCCCACGCCGGCCGCGCGTGCGCCGCCGGCCGTCATCGGGGGTGGCACCCGTGACCCCCGATGACGACCGACGGCGACGGCTCACCCGGCCCCGACCGAGACCGGGCGGAAAAACGCTCTCGGAAGGCGACTCGGGTCGGTGGCTGGCACGACCAGCGGGCGGGGAGTGGGGGCCGGGTTTGCGTCCGGACGCCCGGCCGTGGTAGTCGGTCCCGCACCAGTTCCGGCTCGTGAAGAAGTGACCCGAGAACCGCCTCCGCCGACCCAGCCCGTCGGCGGAGACCGGTGGTGCAACACGGTTATCCCATCCCGTTCCCTACCCGACGGAGACAACGCCATGCCCGCGTCCGCGGCGGCGGTGCGACGCACCCTCGCCGACCTGCGCACGAGCCCCGTCCTGCCACGGCCCGACGGCGAGCCGTGGGCGGCCCTCATGACCCGCACCTCCAGCCCCGAGCGGGCGGCGGAGGTCACCGAGGAGACCTACGGCTACTTCCTCGACGTGCTCCCGCCCCGCTGGATGGGGGAGGGGTTCATGTTCGCCGAGGGGGCCGAGGCCCTCCGCTACTTCTGGAAATCGAACGGGCGGTTCTACTGCCGGCAACTGACCTGGGACGAGACCGCGGCGTTCTGCGCCGCGGCCGGAATCCCCGTCCCGGACTGACCGCCCCCGCGCAACGACCCGACCGGCGGCCGGGCGTGCCGCCGACCCTTGACCGAACCCGACCCATACGACTCTGAAAGGACGACGTGATGAGCGCGACGAAGAACGGCCCGGGGCGGCCCGCCCCGGCGAGCGGCCGCGACCGCGACCCCCGGAGCGACCAGCCCCGGGAGGACCGGGCCAAGCCGGTCCACGAGGTCCGCCTCGGCCGCATCCGGGCGGCGGTGTGGCTGAACGACACCGAGAACGGCCCGCGGTACAACGTGCAGATCAGCCGGCTCTACAAGGACAAGAGCGACAAGTGGAAGGATTCGCCGAGCTTCGGCCGGGAGGATCTGCCGCTCGTTGCCAAGGTGGCCGACCTGGCGATGGTCTGGATGTACGAGAACCCGGCCGGCTCCGAGAAGTAACACCGAACCGGGCGACCCCCGGCTCACTGAGGCTCTTACCCGCACCACCGGGCCTCTTTTACGCTCTTTGAGAAGGACCGCCGGAATGATGTTCGTCTGCTACAGCTTGGCGATTGGGATGCTGGGCTTTGCCTACGAGTGGCCCGACCTGTGCCTGCTGCTCGTGATGGCGTACGCCGCACGGCGCGTCCTCCGCTGAGGCCGTCGGCCGCGCTCACACGGCGTCGGCGGTGTCGCTCGCAAGTCGCATCTGCCGGTATGCTGGGGCTGGTCCGAACAGAATCCTACGGCCACCACGGGTCGTTGGCCCACGCCAGGAAGGCGGCCAGGTGTGCCGTGTCCCAAACCCGCAGGGCCTCCATCACGTCGAACCGGCCGCACCGCCAGGTGTTCGCGGGATCCCAGACAGCGAGCAGGAACTGAGCGGTCACGAGTTCGCCGTGCGAGACGAGCGCGTCCAAAGCCCACTGGTCGAGGGTGTTCGCGTCCCAGGGCTTCACGCCCGCGGCCTTCGTCAGGCACGGGAAGGTCCGGGCGAAGACGGCCATCTTGGTTGCTTGGGCCGGCGTGTCGTCTGTGGCGGGCATGTTCCTCCAAGTGGTGAGTACTGGCTTGTCCAGCAAACCACGGAGGCAGGCATTCCGGCAAGCCACCGCACCGGGCGTGGAACGCCGTCGCGCGGTGCCGCGAATGACCGCTTGCGTCGTTCCCCCATGCTGCCGCATAAAGGACGTTATGGTGCAGCGGGTGGAGGCGAAAGACGGGTCAGATCAGGAGGCCGGGGCCGGGGTCGTCGAGTGGTATCCGGCCGCGCTGGTGCCGGCCGTCATCGACCGGGCCGGCGGCCCGGCCCGGAAGCGGTTCCTGGAGTTCTTCACCGCCACCATCCGGAACGAGAACACCCGGATGGCCTACGCCCGGGCCGTCGGGGCGTTCTTCGCGTGGTGCCGGGAGCACCGGCTCGAACTCGTCGACATCGAACCCATCCACGTCGCGGCCTACGTCGAGCGGCACCCCGGGTCGCCGCCGACCGTCAAGCAGCACCTCGCGGCGGTCCGTATGCTCTTCGACTGGCTTGTCGTCGGCCAAGTCCTTGCTATGAACCCGGCCGCCTCCGTCCGCGGGCCGAAGCACGTCGTCAAGCGCGGGAAAACCCCGGTCCTGGACGCGGACCAGGCCCGCCGACTGCTCGATTCCATCGACACGGCGAAACTCTCCGGCCTGCGGGACCGGGCGATCATCGCCGTCATGGTGTTCAGCTTCGCCCGGGTGAGCGCCACCGTGGGCCTGAAGGTCGAGGACTACTACCAGGACGGCAAGCGGTGGTGGTTCCGGTTCCGGGAGAAGGGCGGCAAGCAGCACCAGGTGCCGGCCCACCACACGTCCGAGGCGTACCTCGACGCCTACCTGCTCGCGGCCCGGATCGGCGAGGACAAGAAGAGTCCCCTCTTCCAGTCCGTCACCCGCCAGGGCCTTCCCTCGGGCCGCCAGATGACCCGGAACGACGCCCTGCGGATGGTGAAGCGGCGGGCGAAGGCGGCCGGGCTACCGGAGACGACGTGCAACCACACGTTCCGGGCGACGGGGATCACCGCGTACCTGGGCAACGGCGGGACGATCGAGAAGGCCCAGGCGATCGCCGCCCACGAGTCCCCGCGGACGACCAAGCTGTACGACCGCACCAGCGACGAGATCACCCTCGACGAGATCGAACGCATCCTGATCTGAGCCCGGGTTCCGGCTACGCTGGGTCAGCCGATCGCACCGTTCCCTTCGGCGGCTCCAACTGGTCGCAGCAAAGGACCAGTCGCCCGGCGTACGCTTCGGCGGCCCGCCGAACCCACCCCGGTTTGACGACGAAGCACCACACCAGCAACAGCACGAAGGACGCGGCCGCACACCCCACTTGTATCGCCTCGACCTGCGCCTGCGACTGCCACACACTGGCTACACGGAACCCAATCGCGGCCAAGCCGACGAGCACCGTGGCGATGCCGTACGGCTTCAACCCCCACAGGTTCCGCCGAAACCCGTAATTCATGTTCTCCTCGAACAGGAGGCTGAACTTATCCTTGTCCCGCGTCTTTGCGACGAGGAAGTCGCTACACGCCTCGTACACGACCGAGGCGTCGGTCGGGTTCTTCGCCTCGTCTTCGAGCGACGCCGGGATCGCCAGGTCCGGGGCGAGGGCGCGGAGTTGGGCGTGGCACCGGGTCAGGGTCCGCCGGTTCAGGCCCGAGTGGGCGTACGACAGCATCCGCACGGACGGCTTCCCGGCCCACAGCCGGTACAGGCCGTCCTCCTTCCGCTTCCCTTCGTCCCGGGCGAACTGCTGGAGCAGGGTCGCAAGACCGACGGACGCCGCGAGGGCACCGAGCGTCCCGAGCCCTTGGACGTCGATGGGCACCCACGCGGCCGCCCCGAGGCCGAGCGGCAGCAGCACCAGCGTGGCCGGGAACAGCCGCGCCCGCAGGTTGTACGAGTCGAGCAAGTTTTCGAGCGCCTTCGTCATCCGACCCTCCACCCGCCGCCGCGGGACATCTCGCCTATGAACCACCCCGTCTCGCCGTTCGTGCCCGCGATCGCCATCAGCGTCGGCAGGCCGGCGTCGGCCATCTTGTCCGCCAGCCAGGCGAATACGACGAGGTCGTCGGCGCTCGGCTCACACGGGCAACCGTCCGGGTGGGAGTGCCATTCGCCGACGTATTCGAGTTGGCCGCCCGTCGCCCGCCCGATCTCCTCCACCCGGGCGGCCAGGCCCTCGCACCCCCGGATGTATAGGGTCGGCCACTCCTTGCTGTCCGGCGGCGACGGGACCGTATCGACCGCGTAGAGCACCCGGCGGCCGATGTCATACGCCCCGATGAGCACCCCGCCCGTCTCGTTCGGTAGCCGCCCGGCACGGAGCGCGGCCATCCGCGCGAGGAGCGCGTCGTCGAGGACCAGGGTCCACCCCCCGAGGGCGGTCCGGTGGGTTCCCGCCGTGGAGACGGCGACCGCCCTCACCTCGCCCGTCGCCGGGTCGGCCCGCCAGACCCGGACGGCCGCGCCGTCCGCCGCGGCGGCCGCCCGGACGGCGTTCGCGCCGACGGCGGCGTGGAGGGCGACCAGGTGGGTCGGGATGGTGGCCGACACGTCCCGACAGGACCGGGCGTACCTCACCCGGCCGTCCGGCGGGGCGAGGTGGTCCCGGAGGGCGGGGTCGGTCGCGACGGCCCGCAGGTACTGCATTTCGAGGGCGTCGAGCGGCACGGTCCGCCCGCGGTCCTCGGCCAGGAGGACGAGGTCGGTCCCCCGCGGGTTCAGGAACAGCGAGACGCGGCGGGCCGCCGCGCCGGGCAGGCCGGCCAGGTGCCGAGAGACCGGGACGGAGGCGGCCGCGTCAAGAATGAGGTCCGCGGCGGCGAACGCACTCTCCAACTTCTCACCTTGGTCGCCTGGGTCGAGGACGTCCGCCCGCACCCAACCCGTGCCGGCCCCCTCGCGGTACATCCCGTCGAGCATGACGGCCATGCCGAGGGCCTTCGGGTAGCCGACCGCGGAGTCGAGGGCGTGCCGGGCCAAGTTGTGGGGCAGCACTTCGTCGTCGTCCACGAGCGTCCAGCGGCCGAACCCGGCCCGCGCGAGGTTCGTGACCACCTGCGACCCCAGCGCCCCGACGCCCACGGCCACCGCCCTCAGCGCGTCGGCCGTCACTCCGTTCGCGGCCGCCGCCGCGGCGCGGGAGAAGGCGAAGTGCGGGACGATGGCCTCGACCGCGACGCCCTCTCCCCGGCCCTCGTTACCTCCCCCCAGCACGTAGGCGAGTTCCCCGCCCTGCTCCTGCCAGACGCCCAGGGCGAGGCCGACCTCCCGCACAGCGCCGAGGACGAGGAAGCACCAGACGTCGGTCGCCTCGACCACGTCCCGGCCGTCCCGCCGCTTCGGGAAGGCGACTACGACGACGAGCCGCCTGTCCTGCCACCCGGCCGCGTTCCAGTCGAGGACGCGGGCGCGGAGGGTCTCGCCGAGCGGCACCCCGGCCGCGGCCAGGAGGTCGCACAGGTCGGCCAGCGTCCGCGGGGCGCGGCGGATCAGGCCGTGCGTCTGCGGGGCGGCGGTGAAGGCGACCGCCAGGCAGGCGAGCCCGGGCTTCTTGTCCGCGTCCGGGTCGGGCCGGGTTGCGACCAGCACCCGGGCGTCCTCGGCGGCCGAGACGAACCGGACGCGGAGCTGTACGGGGCCCTCGGCCGGCGGGCTCGGAAACAGATCGGCCGGGAGGGCGATGCGGAGGCCGCCGCCGAAGAGGAGCGGTTCGAGGGGCTGGTCGGACTGGTGGAGGGTACCCTTCGCCGACCCGGACAGCCAGTCCCGCACCCGCTCGACGAACGTGGCAGGCGTCCACCGTTGGGCGACCTGCTCCCACGGCTGGTCGTACAGGCAGAGGCTACGGGGAAATTCGTCGGCCCGGAGGTTCGTGTGCGGCACCCACGGGAAGTCCGCCCGGAGGGCGAGTACCTCGGGGTACGAGGCGTCGGTCGGGTCGAACACCGCGGCCAGCCGCTCGATCCGCCGGACCGGGTTCACCACCCGCTGCGGCCGCTGGACGTCCACGTCGAACGCGACAACATCCCCGCCGGGGTCCGGCCGCCGCCGGCACTCGACCAGCCGGGCGTACGGCAGGCGGCCGGCGGCGAGCAGGTCGGCGACCCACCGCGCCCGCGGGACGGACAGGGCGGATGGCGGGACGACGACCCCACCGGGGTCGATGTGGGAGGTGGCCATAATCAACCGGCCCGGGGCGCGTAGACGGCGGTCGCGGCCGCGGCCCCGACGGCCGCCCGCTTGACGACCTCGGCCCCGTCCTTGGTGATCTCGATGACGAGGGGTTTCGGGTCGGACTCTTTGGGGTGCTCCATCGTGACGACGAACTCGCCCCCCTTATCGCTCGCCACCCCGCGGTAGTACTTCGCCGCCTGCCGGTGGGGCGGTTGGCCGGCCTCGTCCTCGTCGGACCCCATCGCGGGGATCGGTTTGCTGGTCGAAATCATGATGCCGCCGTCCCGCCCCTGGGTCTCGTGCAGCCACGCCACGTTCTCGACCGGCTCGGTCACCTCCTCGCCCTTGTCCGGCCCGAGCGACAGGTAGCTACAGTGGTGCGGGAGCTTGAACACGTCCCACTCCAGCCGGTGCTCGTTCCCGTGGGCCCGGGTGACGTCCACGATGTCGGCGATGATGCCGTGCTTGATGTCGGAGAAGAGCTGCACGTTGGTCTCGGCACCGCCCACCTTGAACGCGGCGAGGACGACCAAGGCGTGGTCGTTCCGGATGACGACCTCGTCTTCGTTCTGGCGGTGGGCGTGGGGCGAGTGGACCCAGAACTCCACCCCGTGCTTCGCCTGCGTGAACGTCGACACGGTTCGGCCGGCGTCGATGAGCAGGTGCTTGACGTCGTCGAACTCGATGTCGTTGTCTTCAAGCCACTCTTTCAGGCTATCCGGCCGGGAGAACACGAGGATGCCCTCTCCCTGTTTCAGCCGGTGGCGGGCCTCCTTCTGGATGACCTTCGACTCCTCCTCCTTGAGCTTCTCGGTGATGACGGCCGCCGGCACCCACATCTCGGCCATCTTGATCCGCCCGCCCCCCTGGAGACTCTTGTCGTGCTCGAACCAGAAGAAGTCGGTGGTCCCGTCGTAGTGGTCCTGGTCGAGGTGGGTGAACGCGGTCACGTCGTAGTAGTCCCGCTGGGCCGCCTTCAGGTCCTTGCGGAGTTCGGCCGGCAGGTCGATCCGCTTGTCCGCCTTGTCGTCCGGGTCCCTGCGGGCCGCGTAGTCGAACAGGACCGTCTCGCCGCCGGCGAGGTCGATCCGGAACGTGTCGGCGTTGCCGACGGGGAAGAAGGTGATCTTCGGCATCTGCGTTACTCCATTCGGCTCGCCGCCCCGTACGCCGCCGAAGTTCGGGTACTTATTCCCGACTTCCCAGCGGCCCGCGGAGTCGAACAGCGGGCTCCGCTCATCATACCTCCCGCTGCTAACTAAATCAAGCAGGCGGCAAGCGGTGCTTGACGCGGTTAGCAGATCGGGTACAAATTGAGTACTGGGGGTGGTCCGATGACACAAAAACTGGCCGAGGCCCTGCGGCAGGTCCGCGGCGTCAAGGGCCTGTCACTCCGCGAGGTCGAGAAGGCGACCGGCATCTCGAACCCGTACCTCTCGCAACTGGAGAACGGGAAGGCCGAGAACCCCTCGCCCCACGTCCTCTTCAAGCTCGCCGCGTTTTACGAGGTCCCCTACGAGGCGCTCATGGAGGCCGCCGGCTACCTCGCCCGGCCGCCCGCGGTCGCCGGCGAGCCGAAACGGCCCGGGGCGATTCAGGCCGCGCTTCTGAGCGCCGAGCTGACCGCGGACGAGCAGGGGAAGGTGGCCGAGTTCATCCAGTTCTTGAGGTCGCAGCGCCGCCCGCGGTAAGGACATCCATGCGTCTCGCCCCCGCCCTGATACTCGACCGGCCCGGCAGCCAGGCCGAGTTGATCGCCCTCGCCGAAAACGCCCTCCGAGGGGCCGGAGCGGTCGGAAGGCTGCCGACGCCCATCGGCGACCTCATCGCCGCAGCCCGGGTTGGGGCCGTCGCCGAGCCGGAGGTTGTGAGGGAGCGGTTCCTCGCGGGCCTATCGGTGTCCGCGCGCGCGGGCTTCGCGTCGATCTGGCAGAAGCTCCGCGGGATCGCCGACCTCCGGGACCGGGTGATCTACGTCCCCCCGACGGCCAGCCTCCCCCGCGACCTGTTCGCCAAGTCGCACGAATTCGGCCACCAGGTGATCCCTTGGCACACCGTCCCGATCTACCACGACGACGACCGGTCGCTCAGTCAGGAGGCCGAGGCGTGCTTCGAGCACGAGGCCAACTTCTTCGCCGCCGAGGTGATCTTCCAGGGCCGCCGGTTCCGGACCCGGGCGCTCGACTACCGCCCGTCGCTCGACGCCGTGTTCCGGCTCGCGGACGAGCACGGGGCGTCCCGGCAGGCGACCCTCCGGCGGTACGTGGACGACCACGACGAGGCCGTCGCCGCCGTGACGTACCTCCCCAGCCGGTACACGGCCGACCGGCAGGGCAACCCGATCCTCTGGAAGCCGTGGCTCGTGGCCTCCCCGGTGTTCCGCCGGAGGTGCCTGGACCTGCAACTGCCGGAGCAACTCCCGGCGGGGCACGAGTGGGCGGCCGCGCGGGACCTTGGCGGGAGGTGTGACGGCGACATCGTTTTAGGTTGCGGTGCCGACCCCACCCGGTTCGAGTGGCAGGGGTGGTGGAGCGGCTACTCCCTAACCGTCCTACTACGCCGCCCGCCCACACTCGGCTTCCTGGGAAGGATTGTTCGTGGTTCGTAAGTCCCGCTCACCTGGCACAAAGTCACGCCCGCTCTGGTCCGAATCCCGTCAGCCCCACTTCCGCGACGGCCCGCCCTGGGCGGGGCGGGCCGTCAAGGTGATGGTCCGCTACCGACCGTTCAGGGGCCGCACCTGCGGACGGGCGTTCGGCCATAACCTCCCCGGCGTGTCGGAGCTGGTCCAGTGTACGGAACGGGCCTTGCTCTGCGCACGCGATGTAACGCGGACCCGAGCCTAGGAAAGCGTCGCCGCGAGCATTGGGGGGAGTAGCCGGACGCTCCGGCGGTAGCTCCCAGGGCGGCGCACGGTTTGGCCTTGGGGTATTTGGCGGGGCTGGGTACGGGGTGATTCCCCCCACCCGGAGTCCGTCGCATGGCCCGCCCCCTCCTCGAACTGCTCGCCGACCTGCCCGACCCCCGCGGCCGGCACGGACGCCAGTACCCCCTCGCCGCACTCCTCGGGCTGACCCTCGTCGCCGTCCTCGCCGGCCAGACCAGCCTCGCCGCCATCGCCCAGTTCGGCCGCCTCCGCGGCCACCGACTCGGCCACGCCCTGGGCTTCCGGAGCGGCAAGATGCCGTGCGCGAACACCCTGGCCAAGCTGTTCCGCACCCTCGACGCCGACCGCCTCGACGCGACGATCGGCGACTGGCTGGCCGGTCGCCACGGCGGCGGCTGGGAGCACGTGGCCATCGACGGCAAGGTCTTGCGCGGTAGCCGGGACGGGACCGTCCCCGGCGTCCACCTGCTCGCCGCCTACGCCCCGCAGGCCGCCGCGGTGATCGCCCAGATGACCGTCGCGGCGACCACCAACGAGCACAAGACGGCGCTGCGGCTGCTCGGCGCGCTGCCCCCCTTGCGGGGCGCGGTGGTGACCGCCGACGCCGCGTTCACGCACGCCGACTTCGCCGCCAAAGTGCTCGAAAAGCAGGGCGAGTACATCCTGTACGCCAAGGCCAACCAGCCCGGCCTGCACGCCGACCTGGCCGCCGCCTTCGCCACCGCCGAGGGCGGCGATTTTTCCCCCCCGGCGTCAGGAGGAGTGGGACCGGGACGCCGAAGTCGCCTCGACGCGGGGCAAGAACCGCGGGCGGGTCGAGGCCCGGACGCTGGCGACCTCGACCTGGCTCAATGAGTACCGGGCCGACTGGCCGGGGCTGGCGCAAGTGTTCCGGCTGACGCGGGAGCGGACGGCCCGCGGGGTGACCGCGACGGAGGTCGTGTACGGGCTGACCAGCCTGACGCGGACGGAGGCCACGGCCGAGGACCTGCTGGACTTCACCCGGGCGCACTGGGGGATCGAGAGCGGGCTGCATTACGTGCGCGACGTGACGTTGGGCGAGGACAAGTGCCGGGTGCGGCGGGGCCAGTCGGCGCGGGTGCTGGCGTCGCTGCGGAACGCGGCCATCCACCTGCTGCGCGGGGAAGACGACCCCAGCCTGGCGGCGACGACCCGCCGGCTGGCGGCGTTCCCCCACCAGGCCGTCGCAATGATCACCACCCCAGCTCCAATCTCTGCGTAGCCCTGCGGTAGCTCCGGGCCGCTTGACTCGCCTGCGGGCGTCGGGTAGGCGGTGCTGCTGCGTCGGTTGCGGCCGCCTTCGTGGTCCCGGCCCGGCCGGAATCGACGCTCGCGCAGAGATACGTTTTCATCCGCCGCCTCCGCCGTGGGACCGCCCAGGGCGGGGGTGGCGGCCGACCGTGGGGACTCACCCCGCGGGCCGCCGCTCCCACCGAACCGGAGGGGTGGCGATGGACGAGGTTGACATGATGATCCTGGCTCTCAAGGCCCGGACGCCGGGGGACCGGCGGCGGGCGGCGGTCAAGCTGGGGGCAACGGGGGCCGCGGCCGAGAAGGCCGTGCCGGCCCTGCTCGACGCCCTCGGCGACAAGGACGGGGACGTCCGGCACTACGCGGGCGAGGCGCTCGGGCAACTCGGCAAGGCCGCCGCAAAGGCAGTTCCCGGTCTGGTCCGCGACCTCATCTCGGGGGTGCCGGCGACCCGGAGCCGGGCGGCCCACGCGCTCAAGAAGATCGGCCCGGCGGCGGCGAAGGCCGTTCCCGCGCTGATCGCGGCCCTGGCCGACCCGGACACCGAGTTCCGGCGGCAGGCAGCCCTCGCGCTCGCCGGCATCGGCCGGGGGGCGGACAAGGCGGTGCCCGCGCTCGTGCCGCTACTCGCGGACGCCGACGTCAACGTCCGCTGGACCGCGGCCCACGCGCTCGGGGCCATCGGGCCGAAGGCGAAGAAAGCGGTGCCCGCCCTGACGAAGGCCCTGCGTGACGAGCACCCGGATGTCCGAGAGGGTGCACGGGTCGCCATCGAGAAGGTGCAGGCGACGAGCTAAGAGCAGTTCAGGGTTTTCCTCCGCGCGAGCGAAGACCCGCCTCGAACTTCATCGGGGGTGGCTGACGGCAAGACTCTGTTTTCGAGTCGTCCGAAAGGGTTTGTCGAGACCCGACGACCCGCCCGAGTTGGGGCCGCGACCGGTCGTGTCCGGTTCTCGTTGAGTGAGTCGATAGTACCGCTTGCCCGCCAGTAGCCGTTGTCGTACCGTGCGGACATGTCCAGACAGCCTTCAACCCACCGCTCCGTGTTGTACAGCTTCAATTTCGTCGGGACGGCCCTCGTGGGGTCGCTGACGATGGCCCTCGTCTGCGCGTTCGCCCCGCCGCCCGCCCAGCTCGCCATCCTTGGGGCGTTGGTCAGCATTCTCGGCGGGCTGTTCGCGGGCTACGTGCAGCAAGAGCAGGAACGAGACCGGCGGCGGAACGAGGTACTCGAACGCCTCGCCGTCCCGCTCACACTCGCCCCCGAACACGACCTGTACGCCCAGTACCTCGCCTTCTGCAAAACCCTCACCGACCTCGCCGCCCAGACCGACCCCATTCTCCGCGAGATCGCCGCCCTCAAACTGGCGTCGGTCAATGCCCAAATCGGCTCGCTGGCGGACGGGGCGGTGATCTTCGGCGGCACCGAAACTTGGCGATCGGTCTACGACGCGCTACTTGCCAGTCCCGACATCAAAGAATACCAGTCGGTGGCCTGGGTGCGCAGCCGGGAGTACTGGCAAGACGCTCCCGGCAAGCGGAGCATGAACGCCAACTTCGAGGCGGCCTACCGCGGGGTGGTGGTGGAACGAATCGTCATCTTGAGAGACGAGTTGTGGCCGCGCGACCGCCTCCTGCCGACGGACGACATTTTGCCGTGGCTGGAAGACCAGCACGACCACGGCGTCCGGACCACGCTGGTGCGGGAGTCGGCTTTGGCATCCGAGCCGGACCTGCTCGCGGATTTCGGGGTGTACGGCGACCGGGCGTGCGGCACCCAGGAACTCGACGAGCGGTCCCGGACGGTCCGGTTCGTGCTGTCCTTCGAGCCGCAAACCGTCCGGCTGGCCAAGGACCGGTGGCGGCGGCTCGCGGTCTACGCCACCCCGCTCCGCAATCTCCTGGATCGGTCCGACGCAGATCGGTAGGATCGGGTCGTCGATTCGTTGGCGGAGCGAACACCATGAACGAATTACTCTACTTGGACACGGCACGGCTCGGCCGCATGACGCCTGGGGCGCGACGGGCCCACCACGACATCGTCGAACTGGGCGGGGCGGAAGGCGGGTCGGCGTACTTCGAGCGGTTCCTGCGAAACGGAATCGAGGGCTTGCCTCCAGAGTTGCGGGATCGCTATCCGGGGCTGACGGGCTGGCAGGGAATCGACCGGCTCAAACGCTCGCTCCGGCGGTTGGCCGGGGAGGAGCGGAGCGACCTACCGGTGTTGATCGCCAACCGCTCGGCCCAGTTGATGAAGCTCACGGCCTGGCTCCTCTTCCACTCGTGCCGAAACGTCCTCGTCACCGACCTCGACTGGCACGGCTACCGGGACATCCTGGCCGCCGAGTGCCGCCGGGCCAATCGGTCCCTGACCATCCTGCCCGTCCGCCAACTCGTAACGGCGAACCGGATCGGCGAAGACGAATTCGTCGAGCGGGTGAAGGCCGAGTTCGCCCGGAGTGGTTGCGACGGACTCTTCCTGACCGCGGTCAGCAGCGACGGGATTCGACTTCCGGTCGGGCGAATCGTTGACACCTTGGAGGCGGCCCATCAGCTCTGGTTCGTCGCGGTGGACGGGGCGCAAGATTTTTGCCACGCCGGGGCCGACCTTCGGCACTGCGATCTCTATCTTGCGGGGGCCCACAAGTGGCTGGGGGCGTACCAGCCGCTCGGGGTGGGGTTCTACGGCCGGCGGCGGTCGGCGGGAGTGATCGAAACCGCGGTCGCGCAGATGACGGCGAGAAACGACCTCGACGACCCCCTCCTGCGATACTGTTTCCGGCCGGATGCCGATTCCGTCGGCCGCATCGCGGAAACCCTCAACCTCGCTCCCCTCTTCTCGTGCCAGGGGGCCGCCGACGACCTGTTGCCATCGGGCGGCACTTCCGGCGAAGCGCTATCACTACGCCTGGACAATTGGGAGTCGGCGAGCCGAGCGGCGTTGCGATCGGATTGGAAACCGATTGCCACGGCCCTTTCGCTCCGGTCGGGCATCTTGATGCTTCGCCCGGACAGTGCCGCGGTTGGCCACCATCGTCCCGAAGTGATTCGTGAAGCGTTTCGGGAGCAAGGGGTTGCGATCTCGACTTACCCGGAAGGATTGATCCGTCTGTCGATGCCGTCGGCCCGCTGGATCAACAACGAAGCCGTCAAGCTTTCGGACACACTTCTAGCCGTCAATCGGCGATTTGGGAAATTGTGCGGTGTTTGAAAGTGTTCCCAGCTTTCACTCGCCACGAATATGCACACCTTCCGGTCGATCGGCAATTATCGACTTGCACGAAGAGGGAGTTCGGTTGGATAATACCCTGCATCGGGCCGGCTGCGCCGACCCACGAACCGTGCAGGGCCATTACACAATCGCGAACCAGATAGTGTTCGCAGTGACCGAGATGTGGCGGGCGAAATACGATACGCCGCTCGCCGCGACCGGCCTTCGGGAATACCAGTAGGTGGCGTGGGTCTGGAGCAACGCCACCTTTTCCGGGTTCGATCCGGCCGCCTTTTGCGGCCTCCTCGCCCCCGGTCGCCGGCCGACCTGGGTGCCAATTCGTCTCCAGCCCGGAGGTGGCCGACACCGCCGCGACCGCCCGGCTGTTTGAGGTCTGACAGACGGTCACCTGGGCGCTCGGCCTGCCCGTCGCCCTGGTCAGGCAGGACGGGTCGGAGAAGCTCCCGCTCCCGAGGCGGGCATCGACGCGCTGTTCGTCGGCGGCACGACGGACTGGAAGGTCGGCCACGGTGGGGCGGCTCTCGTCCGGGAGGCGAAGCGCTGCGGGTTGTTTGTTCACATAGGGCGGGTGAATATTCTCAGGCGATACCAGGGTGATGCAGAATGTGGAGAACTAAATATCGAAGTATAGTGCAGTACTATCAACAGTCGAATTTTGTGAATAACAACAAATCACGACTGGAAATATCGACAATTTACCTTCTCGTGCTGGTATGTGTTTTATCTCTAATAAACACCGTTCCATATAGTGATTATATCTATTCAGTTAGCACATTCCTGCTCACCGGTGTCATTTTTGTGTCATGGAGCTTGTGGCTTCAGCTTCCGTGCCCAGAGCAACAATGCATGAGTTTGTTTCAGCCTGTCGGCCATCCCCGTACGTGGGTCAAAATCATTGGAGGAGGATTGTGGATGATGTATGTGTCAATGGCGCTGGCCATTGAGTTAATGTCAATTACTATGTAAATTGCCCAACATGCGACATGGAGATACGAGTCAAGGATGATTGGCTGCGATTTGACGATTCACCCCATCGAGTAAAGTGTCCAATGCAGTGTCAACTTTGATTTGACCGAGCAAGACTGCCGCAAGCACTTTTATGGGGCCAGTGGCATTTACACCAGGATATAGAAAAGCCAGTGCTGCAACGAGGGAAAGTTCGTTGAAGCCACATCCCTGGCCCCCACTCCTTAGCTGGCAGGTCGCAACTTGTGCCCCCACATTCGACAGAATTGTTGATCCGGCCCCTGCCGCCAACCCGATAGCCCCCCCTACAACACCGACGAGCCCACCGATCACCGCACCGATTACGGCCCCTTTCAGGGTCGGCGCGCCCCCGCCACTGGAAGACGCACCCGCGATGGCTCCGACGACGATTGATCGTAGTAACGCACTCTCGAGAAGCAGCCCGCGCGGGTCGGAATTCGATATCGGGTTGTTCTGGACGTAACCGACTAAGTTGGTCGCACCGGCGGCGAATCGAAGAGGGTCCTCAGTCGTGAAGCGGCCCACGCGCGGGTCGTAGTATCGGTAACGAAGAAAGTTGTCCCCCGTCGCCGCATCCTCGTCCCGCCCCGTGAACCCGTACCGATCTCCCACTCCCGCGTTTGCCTGACTCAAGATGTTGCCGAAGCCGCCGTAGTCGATGTGGTCCACCACCGCACCGACGGCGTTCACGAGGTCGCGGACAGTGCCCAGGTGATCCGTCAGATACCACGCTGTGCCAGCGGCTGGCAGCCAGCGGGCGAGGTTCTCGTCGATGCGGTCGCCAAATAGGTAACGGGCCGCGACCGCACCGCCCGCACTGTAGTCGGCCCAGGCGTTGTCGCCGAGGTAGGCGGTGTGGATCGTCTGGCCGTTCGTCGTGATGCCGATCCGCCGACCGCGCACGTCGTAGGTGTAACTCGACTCGTTCAGCACGATGCCGCCGCTCGATTGCTCGACGACATGGACCAACCGATTGTGGTGGTCGTAGTCGTAGGTCGTGACGGTGCCCGTCGCGATCTCGGTCTTTGTGCGTTGGTTCCCTTCGCGGTCGTAGGTGTAGCGGAAGGTGCCGTCGGAAAGCAGTTGGTTGCCGGGGCCGGTGACGTAGCCGCTGCCGTGCAGCGAGGAACTCGCGCGATTGCCGTTCCTGTCGTAGGTGAAGAACTCGTCCGGCAGGACCGAATGGTCGGCCCGGATCAGTTGGCCGGTGAGGTCGTAGCCGTAGTCGGCCGTGTCCCCGTGGTGGCTCCAGCGGGTGAGTTGGTCGGCGATGTCGAACGTGTAGCGGTAATCCGCGAGCGTCTGCCCCTGCGGCCCGGAGTGGACGATGTTGGCGATTCGCCCGGACGCATCGAACCCATAGGCGGAACTGCCGATCTTGTTCGTGCCGGCGAGGTCCGCGAAGCGGTTCACGCCCGTCCTTTGCCCGGCCGCATTGTAGCCGAAGTCGAGCCGCGCCGAGTCGATGCCGCCGCCCTGCCAGTCGCGCCGGACCAGGCGGTTCATCGAGTCGTAGACGGAATCGACCTCGACCCCGGCGTTATCGACCACGCGGATGCGGTTGCCGTTGAGATCGTAGCCGTAGCTGAACGCGACGCGGGGCATCCCCGGCGATCCGGCGTTGTCCTCGGTGACCACGCGGTCCAGCGAGTCGTAGGTGTAGGTGTACCGGCTGAAGTTGTCCTGCTCGGTAAGCAGGTTGCCGACGACATCGAACGTGTACGTCGCGGCGTAGACCGCCGTCGGCCCGACGAACCACGTCTCGGCGGTGAGCCGGTTGGTCGCGTCGTAGGCCCAGACGGTTTCCCGGCCGTCGCGGTCCATCCCTTCGATCTTGTTCCCCGCCACGTCGTAGCGGAACGTGCGGGCGTTGCCGAGCGGGTCGGTCTCCCGCACCATCCGGTTGTTCTTGTCGTACTCCCAGCGGGTGACGTTGCCGACGGGATCGGTCAGCGAGGTGCGGTTCCCGGCCGCGTCGTAGGCGAACAGGATGACGCCGCCGTCGGGGTTGGTCTGCTTCGTCACTCGGTCGGCGTCGTCGTACTCGTACCGCGTGGCCCGGCCCAGGCCGTCGGTCTGGGCGACGAGCCGGCGGCCGGCGTAGGTGTTCGTCAGCGTTTGGCCGTTCGGCGCGGTCGTCTTCAGCAACCGGCCCACTGCGTCGAAGTCGTAGCGGGTCGTGTTGCCGAGTTCGTCCGTTTCCGCCGTGATCTGGCCGAAGTCGTTGTGCTCGTAGCGGCGGACCGACCCGTCCGGGTTGGTGACGGCCCCCGGAATCCCGCACGGGCAGCCGTTCTCGTAGTCGTAGCTGGTCGTGTTGCCGGCCCGGTCCGTGCGGGTCGCGATCCGGCCGAACGAGTCGTACGTCGCCGTTGTCTTGTTGCCCGCGGCGTCGATCGCTTCAACAACGTGGCCGCTCACATCGTAGCGAAACGATGCCGTAACCGGCGAATTACCGATGACAGCCTCGACCCCCATCAGGTCAAATCCCGGGCTTCCTCCCCCGAGGTCCTTGCCGACGATCCGAACGTACTTGATCCCATCGCGGATCGCGGCAGTAGCGACATCGACGCCGATCCTCCCGCCTTGAAGCACGGTGGTTACGAACGCGAAGTCGATTCCATTCCTACTGACGTAAACGTCGGCGTGTTCACCCGCGGTCTCGGGCACAGTCTGGACAAAGAAATCGACGCCGCTGCGGTCGTTGATCGTCTCCTCGGTGAACCCGAGCGTAATCGACGATCCGGTTGGCAGGGTGACGAAATCGAGCAACCCGTCGGCTCCGGGTTTTCCGAGGACGACCGACGCCTGCACCGGCACCGGATAGCCCGTCGGACTTCCGCCATACGGCCCGGGCAACGGCCCGGTGCCGCTGTCGAAAAAGGCGACCACGGAGTCCGCGTACCCCTCACCCGGGTCTTGATCCAGGCCCGTGTACACGGCTTCGACCTGACCGTAGGGTCCGTAGGCATAAACCGTGGTCGAGGCCGGCGTCGAAACGGCGACGGTGTTGCCCAACTTGTCGTAACGATATTTGGTCGAGTTTCCTCTCGGATCGGTGACCAGTGTTTCCTTGTACGGGTTGTTCGGATCTGCGTAGTGATACCGCGTGACTCCGCCCTCCGGGTCGGTCTTCGTCAGCACGTTGCCGTTGTCGTCGTAGGTGAGCAGCGTGACGTTGCCGCGGGCGTCGGTGATGGTGCCGGTGTTGTTCGGCACGTCGAAGTTCTGCGCGACCCGCGCCCCGGTGCCGTCGATGCTGCCGACGAGCCGGCCCGCCGCGTCGAACTCGGCCTTGAAGACCGTCTTGCCGAAGCTGTCCACGATCGTGTCGAGGAAGTGCCTCGGGGCCGCGCGGTAGGTGTAGGTGGTGGCGACGCCGGCCTGGTCGGTGACGCCGACGAGTTCGCCGGCCGCGCCGTAGCGGTAGCGGATCGACTGGCCGTTGGTATCGACGACTTCCGTGATGCGGCCCGCGCCGTCGCGGCGGAACCGGACCGACTCGCCGCCGGAGTGGGTGATGCCGTCGCGGGTGAACGTCAGCACGTTCCCGGTGCGGTCGGTGATCGTCCGGAGGCCGGCCGTCTGGTCGTAGCGGTACATGGTGCCGTCGGGCGTGGCGAGGGTGTACACGTCCGGGTTGTACACCCCGCCGAAGGCCCCGAACAGCGCGCCGCGGCCGAGCTGCGTATCGTCCACCCTCAGCGTCAGGTTGATGCCCGGGTCGGCCTCGAAGTGCGGCCGCACGACGACGCCGAACAGCGAGCCGTAGAGGACCTGCTCCCGGTAGGTGAAGCCGACCCGCCGGCCGTCCGGGGCGGTGAGGTAGACCCGCGTCCGTCCGGCGACAAAGTCCTGCCCGGCCGGGACCGTCTCGCGGATCTGGGCGTCCTGCACGCCGAGCGACCAGCCGAAACCGAAGTTGCCCGACTTATCGGCCTCGAACGAGTCGTAGTTGCGGACCACCTGGATCGGGAACCCGGCCAGCGGAACTTGGAGGTCGGTGAACGACAGGGCGAGCCGGCCGAGCTTCGCCTCGCCCTGGACGTTCACTTGAATCGCCCGCAGCGTGCCGCGGCCGTTCGCATTGTAGGCGGCGATCAGGACGACGTAGCCGTCGTTCGAGAGCACCGTCGGGTCGATGGTGGCGAGTTTGCCGTTGGTCACCTCGGCCGTGCCGGAGCCGATCACGCGGTAGTCGGGGTCGGTGTCGTCGAGGTAATTCGTGTCCACGTCGCCGGCGCGGGCAATGAACACCTTCCAGGTTTCGAGGCGGTGGTTCGGCTCGGTGATCGTGCCGTACAGGTCGGCGAGGTACGTGATCGTGGCCGTGCCGGGGCTGATATCGACATCGGCCGGGCCGGTGTGGAGGTCTTGCACGAGCCGGGTGAAGCGCACGTCGGGGGCGGCGGTGTCGTTCGGGTCGAGGACGCGGACCTGCACCGACGCCGTGCCGACGTTGCCCGCGGCGTCGCTCGCGGTGGCGGTGGCCGTGAACAGCCCCGCGGCCGCACCGGTCCAGACCGCCCGCCCGTTGGCGTCGAGGGCGACCGCGCCGCCGTTCACGGCGAGCGTTCGCGCGGCCACGCCGATGTTGTCGGTGGCCAACACCTGGAAGACCACGGACGAGCCGAGATCGACGACGTTGCCGCTGAAAACGAGTTGCACGCGGGGGGCTTCGGCGTCCGTCACCACGTTCACGGTGAAGGTCGTCGTCGTGCTCAGCCCGCCGAGGTCGGTCGCGCTGACGGTCACCGTTTCGGTGCGCGGGCCGCCGGTCGGGTTCCAGGTGATGCGGCCCTGGGCGTCGATGGTCATGCCGGTCGGGGCCTGCGGCAGCGCGAACGCGACCCCGTCGCCGTCCGGGTCCGTGGCCCGCGCCGCCGCCCGGAACGTGCCGCCGATGGCCACCGTGCCGTCCGCGACGGGGCTGAGTTCCGGGGCCTGATTCGCCCGCACCGTGAGCACGAACGATTGCACCGCGATGCCGCCGCGGCCGTCCGTCACTTCGACCGTAATCGTCGGGTTGCCCGCTGCGGTCGGAGTCCAGGTGATGCGGCCCTGGGCGTCGATGGTCATGCCGGCGGGCGGATTGGTCAGCGCGAACGACAGCGGGTCGCCGTCGGTGTCGCGGGCGATCACGGCGTAGCGGTACTCGCGGCCCAGCGTGGCCAGCAGGGTTGGCCGCGACGTGATCACCGGCGGGCGGTTCGGTTGGTCGGTGCTGACCTCCAGTGCGAACGCTTGCGTCGCGCTGTTCCCGGCCTGGTCGGTGACGCGAATGACCACGGCCTGCGGGCCTGCCTGCGGCGGGGTCGGCGTCCAGCGGATCAGGCTGGTGCCCGGCACGAACGCCATTCCGGCCGGGGCACTGTCCAGCGTGAACGTCAGCGGGCCGCTCTCGGGATCGACGGCCCGCACCGCGTACAGGTACGGGTTGCTCACATACGCCAGCGTCGGCGGGCGGGACGTGATCGCAGGCGGTTGGTTCGCGCACGACACGTCGATGGTGAACGTCTGGTCGCCGGTCGCCAGCAGAGCGTCGGTGGCCCGCACCGTGACGGTGACGGGGCCGGTTTGGTCGTCCGCGGGTTGCCAGCGGATCGCCCCGTGGTCGGCATCGAGCGCCATCCCCTGCGGGCCGCTCACGAGCGACCAGCGGATCGGGCCGCCGTCCGCGTCGCGGGCCACGAGGTTGTAGGCGTACACGCTGCCCACGACGGCGAGCGCCGGTGGAGTCGAGATGACGACGGGCGCGGTGTTCGCGCTGACCGACGTGGGCACCGGGGGAAGGGGCGGGAGCGGGGGCAGTGGTTCGATAGATGTCAGCGGCGGCGCGTTCACCGTGATGGCGAACGGCACGACCGTCACGTTCCCCAGGTAATCCGTGGCGCGAACGACGACCT
Source organism: Fimbriiglobus sp. (assembly GCA_043738505.1). Classification (GTDB taxonomy): domain Bacteria; phylum Planctomycetota; class Planctomycetia; order Gemmatales; family Gemmataceae; genus JALHQU01. The sequence goes on from JAYUFU010000183.1 coordinate 26,872, forward strand.
GCTGCGTGCCCACTTGATCCCGCGCCGGCACCCACGCGACGATGCCCAGCGACGGGTGAACTATCAATCCGTCCGGCCCGGCGACGACTGCGAACGTGATCTCGTCGCCGTCCGGGTCGAGGACCGGCAGTGCGAGCCGGAACGCCGTCCGCGCCGTCGCGGTGGTTTCGGCAGCGGTGAACGGGCGCGTGACCTTCGGGGCGAAGTTCGTCGGGTCGAGGTCGATACGCGCCCGCAGGGCGTTGTTCGTCTCGTCGAACTCTGGCACAACACCGATGCCCGCGCCATCGTCATCGGCCCGCACCCACAGGTCGTTCACGGACCCGGCCGGGACGGTGAACGACACCGCTTCGCTCTGCCCCTGCGTGAGCCGCGTCGCAGTGGGAACAGTGCCGAGGAGCCGCCCGCCCTTCGCGGGGTTGCCGTCGTAGAACGCGACCGACACGCCGGGCGACACGGGGGAACCGTCGTTGCGAACCGTGGCGATGAAAGTGACATTGCCGTTCGCGCCGACGGACTGCGCCACGCCGGTGGGCAGCAGGTCCGGGGCGGACCGCGGGTCGAACCCGGACGTGAGGACGTTCAGGCGGTACGTGTTGTACGTCTCCCAGCTGTTCGCTTCGTGCGCCGGGATCGTCCCGTCGTCGTTCACGTTCGTGATGTGGTAGGTGTGCTGGTTCCAGATCTGCCGGGCGTTCACCCAGGTGTTGTTGCGGTCGCCGATGACGTACAGTCCGGTCTGGGCCCCGCCGATGAGCCGGTTCGCCACCGCGACGATCTCGGCGTTCCCGTCCCCGTCCACGTCCGCGATCACCGGATACTCGTAGGTCGTGCCCGAACTCTTCGGCAGCGAGTACAGCACGGTACCGTCGGTCCCGCGGTAGATGCGGAGGAACAACTCGTCGGCGTACACGACTTCCGCCGCCCCGTCCCCGTCGAAGTCGAAGACGGATGACCCGGTGACGGCCGAACCATCCGCAGCCGGCATCGACCACTTGACCGTACCGTCTGTCTCGAACACGGTGTACGCACGCTGACCGGCGACGCCGATTTCGGGCTGCCCGTCGTTGTCGAAATCCGCGATGGTCGGTGCGCCGCCGAAACCGCCGGGGTTTGCCACAGGTCCCCAGACGCGAGTTCCATCGTGTTCGAATAGGGACACCACGCCCCCCCCGACGACAACGATCTCGGGGTAGGGGTCCGCGTCGAAGTTGCCGACAGCCGGGAACCCGTCGCCGGCGGGGAGGGACCAGTAGATCGACCCGTCGGAATGGTAAGCGGTGTTCCCCGTCACGACCTCGGGCGAACCGTCCCGATCCAGGTCGGCGACGATCGACAGGGGGCCGTTCCCGCCATTCCCCGTGCCCCTCGACCCGGTCCAGCGAATGGTGCCATCGGACGTGTTCAGCACCGTTGAGCCGACGACGAGTTCGGGTACGCCGTCGCCATCAAGGTCGGCGAGCGCCCCGCTGCCCCATCCGATCCCACCGGGAATCGGTGGGCTCTTCCACCACCCGGTCCCGTCCGATCGAAACGCCGCGATCGCTTGATTCGGATCGGCGGCGAAGATTTCCGGCCGTCCGTCGCGATCGACGTCGCCGACGGCGACACCCGAATACGCATCAACGGCAAAGGCCGGGTCAGTTGCCGCCCAGATTTCGCGGCCGTCGCTGCCGGAGACGGCCCGAAGAACGCCGCCGGCGCTGCCACCGAAGACGTACGAATCACCAAAGGTGCTGAACACCACGTCCGGAATATGGTCTCCGTTCACGTCGATGACGGCGGGCGTCATCATCACCTGGTTCGAGTCGGGGCGGACGGCGAACGTGTCCTTGTGCCACTCGACAACCGGGTCGAACTGGCGCGGTCCGGCGTCCCCGATCACGGTCACGGTGAAGTGCTGCTCGTCGGACCCGCCGCGGCCGTCGTCCGCCCGCACCGTCACCGGGAACGACTGCCCGGTCAGGCCCGGTGTCGTGAGTCGGAAGTTGTCGAAGTGCTGGCCCCCAAGTTGGTACAGCCCGACCCGGCCGTGCGAGAAACTCGCCGTCGTGAGCGTCGTTCGTGGCGTCGTCTCGTTCCCGATGAAGGCTTCGTACGTGTCGCCCCGGACCACGACCCGCACGTGCAGCGTTCCCTCGCCGCGCGTGAACACGCCGAACACGCGGTTCTGAATGGCTTCGGTCCGCCGGTCGGGTTCGCCGTTGGTCAGGGTGTGCCAGTACATCTCGCCGTCGCGCGTGAGGACAAGCAGGACGCCGTCCCCGTACCGCGGACTCCGAAGCCAGATGCCGCCGTCGTCCGGGTTAACAACATCCACCTGTAGGGTGAAGTCCGCGACATCGAACGGGAGCGTGTTGTAAGTGATCGGGTTGTTGTTCGGTTGTGTCGCGGCGTAGGTGCCGGAAGCGGCCGCCCACGCGCCGTTTTCGTTCCCCCACTGCGGCGACGCCGCGCCCTCAAAATCGTCCGCGAAGGTCAACCCGGCCGCGGCTGGCGTCCACGAGATGACGCCGGTGGCCGCGTCGATGGTCATTCCGGACGGGTTCTGCGTCAGCGTGTACGTCGTCGCTCCGCCGTCCGGGTCGAGGGCGTCCACGTCGTAGCGGTAGATGGCGCTTAGCGGCATGCCCGTCACTTCGACCACGCCGCTGATCGGAATGCCCTGCGGGGCGCTCGCGTCGAACTGGTCGTTCCATTGTGCCGCTCGCGGGTCACCCGGCCACAGCAGGTGAACGTAGTCGTCCGTCCCGGTCTGGTTCCGAGGCTCGCCCGCGCCCCAGTTACGGAACGCCGCGGCTTCGCCGCTCGTCCAGGTGTAAGTTCCCTCGATTCCCGCGTCGTTGAGCCCGATCCACAGGCCGCGGGGCACCTGGGCGCTCGTGAACTGGGAGTAGATCCAATCGTTCTCGGCCTGGCTCCGGACCGTAGCGAGGTGCCCGCCGAGCGCGACCGCCGCCGCCTCGGACGCCGTCCAACTCGCGGACTCCAGGAGGTAGTACGTGTGCCCGTTCGCCGGGTTGACCACCGGACCCGAGACCGGGGAAACGCCGGTCCCAGTGCGAACCGTCGGGTCGTACACCGCGAACAATCCGTAGCCGGCGTACGAGGCAATCACCTGATTCGCCGGATTGCTGGGTTCCAGATCCAAGACCGAGCTTCCAACACCGGCGAGAAGGCTCGTGATGCCTGCAAGAGCAGGGTGAGAACTCGTGATCGGGACGTTCCCGCCGAGGGTGTTGTACGTCGTGTCGAGCGCCAGCCCGAACTCGGACAGGAACGGCCTCCAACTCCTTGCTTCCAAATCTGCGTCGGGGCCGACGCCGCCGTAGAGGTACACGTTGCCGCCCGCGCGAACGTAGGCGGTCAGCACGCTGGTATCGTTCACAGACACGGCCGGATACCGCTCACCCACGAACACCGCGTCGTATTGGCGGAGGTCGGAGAGCGATTGCTGGTTCTCCGCGGTCACGGTCAACTGATAACCGGCCGTGGTGAGGGCGCTGCGCACGTCGGCGGCGAAATCCCGGGTGCCGTCGCCGGGAGAGGACTCGACGACCAGAATCTTGCCGGTTGCGCGTCCGATGAGCCAGTTCGCGACGCCGACGACAAATTGAGTCTCCTGCGCGGCGGCCGACGAGGAAGTCGTATTCACGTCGTGAGCGAGGAAAATACGTCCGGGTGTCGCCTGGGAGGCCAACCGGACCGTCGTCACCGGGTCGCTGACGATCACCGGCGGGCGGTTCGCCCCGGCCGTCACGCACACCTCGAACGCCTGCGCGGCGGTGCCGCCCCGGCCGTCGGTCACGCTCACCGTCACGGCCGCGTGGCCGAGTTGCGATGCGGCCGGCGTCCAGACAATCACACCCGTCGCCGCGTCGATCGTCATCCCGGCCGGCGCACCGGCTCCGAGCGCGAACGTCAGCGGGTCGGCGTCCGGGTCGGCGGCGTTCGCGTCGTACCGGTACGTCGTGCCGAGTTCGACATCCACGACCGCCGCCGACGTGAACACCGGCGGGCGGTTCGGGCGGTTCGCCACCGACACCACCGTGAACGACTGCGTCGCGCTCCCGCCGCGGCCGTCGCTCACCTGCACCGACACCGGGAAGTTCCCGAGTTGAGCCGCCGTCGGCGTCCACGTTAGCACTCCCGTCGCGGCGTCGATCGTCATCCCGACGGGGCCGCTCAGGACCGTGAACGACGGCGTGTCGCCGTCCGGGTCCGTCGCGTTCGCGTCGTAGATGTACGCGCGGCCCGGCGACGCTTCGAGTTCCGGAATCGTGGTGAACGACGGGGCGCGGTTCGGCACGCCGAGGAACACGAGGTCGTAGGTGAACCGCCCGCGGTTCGGGTTCGAGAAGACGAGGCTCAGCGTGCCCGTCGCGGCGTCGGGCATCAGTTGCGCGGCCCCGCCGGTGACGAGGCCGGTGAAGTCGTAATACGGCGTCCCGTCCGGCAGGGTGCCCGCGGCGTTCCGCACCTTCACGGCGGGGTCGGACAGGTTCTTGACGCCGACCAGCAGCGGCACGCCCGCGGGGTATTGGCCCAGGTTTCGCACCGCGATGTCGGTGTACAGCGTCTTGTCCGCGGCGCGGAACGACGTGCGCGCGTACTCCGCCCGGAACGTCGCCGTCAGGTCCGCGAACTGCGCGAAGTTGATGCGCCCGGCAGGGGCCGTCTCGCCGGTGAGGGTGATCGTCGTGCTCGCGGATCGGCCCGACGCCGACAGGGCGGTGAACGTGAACGCCGATTCCCCGACCGGGACGGCGACGGCGGCGAAGAAGCCTCCCGCCGCGTCCAGGGCGTCAACCGGGGTGCCGTTGACGCTGACGGCGACGATCAGTTCGGCCGCCCCGTCGGAATCGCGGACCGAGGAGGCCAGTCCGGTCAACATCGCCGTCGAATCGGCTGCAACGCGGGTGGCGGGGGACGAGACGCTGATCGACACTTCGTACTTGCCGAATCCTCCTCCCGCCGGAGGAATGAGGCGGTCGATCTCGCCTGATTGTGTCAGGAGTAGGCTGCCGTCCGGGGCGACCGAGACGAAGTCCCCGCGGGTCGCCGTCGGCCCGCCCGCGATCTGCACCTGCTCCTTCGTGGCAAGATTGATTTCCCAAACGCCGGCCGAGTTCGTGTTCGCGTAGAGGTACCCGGACAGGTTGCCGCCCCCGAGTGCGGCACCGTCGACACCGCCCGGAATAGGGCCCGAGTCGAAGACGAGGTCGTGGGTCCGGACATCGTACCCGAGGACCGCGCTCCGTGACACGTTCGCGCCGTACACGACGGTGCCGCCCACCGTCAGCCCGTCGAAGAAGCCGTCGGCTACGGAAGTAAACGTCCCGTCGAGCGGATCGACATCCAAAATGCCGCTCGTGCCGGAGACGAGGAGGCGGCGATGGCCGTTGACGTCCGGAACCGGATTCGGTTTCACGTCGAGAATCCAGCCGGGCAAGTCAGCCACAATGGACCCGGCGACCGTCCCGTCGTCGGCCAAACGGAGGAGCTGGCCCCGACCTGGGCTCGTCATGTAGACGACTCCGTCGAGGATGGTCATCCCCCCGACGTTACCCCCACCGAGCGAGGACGCTGGCACTCCCCCGAGAACGCTTTGGCCGTCCGTGCCGTCGGGCAACCGCCACACGTCGCCGCCGGCCGTCACGAGAACCCCGCCCGAGGCAGGGAAGACGATTCCTCCCGGGCCGTTGAAATCCGTTGCGAACGTGGTGAGGGAGAACCCACGGGCGAGGCCGGCGTCGCTGAGCGCCAGGTTCGGCGCGGGCGGCGGGTCCGCGATGCCCTCGGGGGCGGTGTTCGACGGGTCGAGCCGGAACGTGCCCGCGGCCGTGAGTTGACCGGAGCGGGCGTCCGCGCCGGTCGGGTACTGGAACACGGCCTTCCTCGCGCGATCGACCACCCACAGGTCGGCCCCACCCGCCGGGCTTCGGGTGATGCCGCTCGGGGCCGCGTTGTCCCCGTCCAGCTTCCACCGGCCGAGGAGCGTCCCCGCGGTGTCGTAGACGAACACGGAGGCCGCGGCGGCGTCCGTCACCCAGACCGTCGCGCCGTCGGTGACGAGGTCGCTCGGCGCGCCGTTCGCGGCGTCGAGGGCAAAGCCCCCGTCCTCGGCGGCCGCCCCGCCCCGCCGCCCCGCCCCGGCGGTGTAACGCCGGACGCGGTTGGCACCCGCGTCCGCCAGCCAGAGGTCCCCGTCCGACACGCTCACGCCTTCGGGCGAGACCGCGTCGGCCGCCGTCCACCCGCCGAGTTCGGACCCGGCGGCCGAGTAGACGCCGACGCGTTTCGTGGTCCGGTCCACGACCCAGACGGTGTCGCCCGCCCGGTTGCTCGCCACGCCGCTACTCCGCGCGTCCGTCGCGGCGAGGGCGAAGGAGTCCGCGGAAAGCCCCTCCTCGCCGTAGCGAAACGCGCGGTCGGCCGCGGGATCGACGACGAAGAACTTGACCGGGGCTTCCGCCGCCGCGCTGCCCGCTGGGAGGAACACGGAGCGGATGGCGACGGTGCCGCCGGTGTCGCGGTCGTTGTTCACGAGCCGCAAGACGAGTGTGGCGGTGGTCCCGACCGCGAGCGCGGACAAGTCGACGGACACCGCGTCCCCCGAGATCGTCACGCCGGCGGCCGCGAGGGGAGCCGCGTCGCCTTCGGTGCGGTTGAAGAGGCTGTCGCGGCCGCCCGCGATGGTGCCGGTCAGCGGCCGCCCCCGGTCGTCGAGCAACGCGACTTCGAGCGCGTCGCGGATCGACCCGGCCGACGTCGCGTCGAAGGCGGGCGGCGACACCGTGAACACCACCGGGCCGGAACCCGCCGCGACGACGAACGACTTCGACAACGTGACGGTGAACGAGTCGCCCTCGAGCAGGGTGGCAAGCCCGCTGTCGAACGCGACGCCCCCCCGCAGGCCGGCCCTCCCGCCGCGCTCCTCGACCGTCCAGTGACTCAGGTCCGACGGGACCGGTGGCGGGGGCGGCGGACTGGCGGGTGGTGCAACGGGCGGGGTCGTCGGGGGGACGCCGGGAGGTGAAGCCGGCGGCGAAACGGGCGGCGAGGTCGGCGGCAGGCCAGGTGGAACAGTCGGCAACGTAACGGGCGGGGTCGTCGGCGGCACGCCCGGGGGAAGAGTCGGCGACGTAACGGGCGGCACGACCGGGTCGACGACGGAACCGTCCGCCAGGCGGAACCGGAACGACGCCACGAAGTCGTTGAAGTCCTCGTCCCCGCCCCCGGTCAGGTCCTCGAACATCACCTTGCCGCCGGGCAGCCGGAACGAGTGGTCGTAGCGGTCGGCGTTCGCCTGCGGGAGCGAGAAGTAGGCGGGCGTCGTCGGGGCGGCTTGCCACGAGTCGTAGGACCGGTTTTGGATCTGGTAGAACCCGAAGTGACTGCCCGCCGGCAGCACGACCGACGAGTTGGGCGGCGACGCCCCGGCGGCGTCGACGACGCGCGTGCGCCGCCCGTCGGCGAGGGCGGCCGCCGCGTAGCCGGGGGCACCCGGCGCGAGGCCGCCCACGCGACCGTCGGGGCCGTCCACCCGGTAGACGCCGTACTCGCCGCGGTACGTCGTGTCCCCGCCCTCGAACCGGAGTTGAACCGTCGTGTCGGTCCCGCTTGCGCCGGGCACGGCTTGCGCGGGCTGGAACCCGAAGTCGGGGCCGAACGCCATCGCGTTCATCACCAAGGAGTGATCGACCGGGTTCCACGCCTCGACGTGCGGCCCGCCGCCCGGGCCGGCCCCGGTCACGATCTCGGCCCGGCCGTCTCCGTTCACGTCGCCCGCCGCGACCCACGCCCCCCCGGTGAACCCCGGGCCGTAGGCGAAGAACGAATCGAGCGACTCGAAACGGGGACCGCCGAAAACCTGCACGTGCGGCCCGCCACCGGCCCCCGCGCCGGTGACGATGTCCGGCCGCCCGTCCCCGGTCACGTCGCCGACCGCGACGTGGACCCCGCCCAGGAACGCGGGCGAGTAAGCCAGGAACGACGCGAGTTCGGCGAACGATTCCCCGCCGAACACTTTGACGACCGGGGCCGTGCCGACGCCGGCCCCGACGACGACGTCCGCCCGGCCGTCCCCGTCCAAGTCCGCGGCCGCGACCGACACCCCGCCCCGGTAGTCCGGCACGAAGGCCATGAACGAGGCGATCTCCCGTCCGGTTCGGCCGCTCCACACTTTGACGTGCGGCCCGCCGCCGGCTCCGGCACCGGCGACCACGTCGGCCGAGCCGTCCCCGTCCACGTCGGCCGACGCGACGACGACGCCCCCGGTGAACGCCGGGTCGTACGCGAAGAAGTTCGCCAAGTCGTCGCCCGTCGCCCCGCTGACGACCCGGACGTGGGGGCCGCCGCCCGGCCCGGCCCCGGTGACCAGATCGACGACGCCGTCCCCGTTCACGTCGCCGGTGGCGACCGAGACCCCGCCGCGAAACGCCATCCCGTAGGGGGCGAAGTCGACGATTTCCGCACTTCCGTCGCGGGCCGTGACGTGGACGAGCGGGTTGCCGCCGGAGCCCAGCGCGCTGACGAGGTCGGAGACGCCGTCCCCGTTGAAATCGCCGAGGGCGACCGACACGCCCCCGTCGAAACGGGCCGGCGCGAGGCGGTCTTCGAGCGCCTCGACCCGCATGGGCCGCCGCGTCCGGCGCGGGAGCCAGACGGAGCCGCTTTTGCGGGCGAACGAAAGCCAGCGGCGGAGCCATCGTAACCACATGCGGGGCGACTCTCAAAAATAGCGGTAGAATCGTCTCGGCTGCCCCTGGGTTCCACCCACGCAGACCCGGAGCGGTTCCGCGCAGTAAGATTCCGCAACACTATTGCGTGGGAACCCGGAGTTTGAGCGGGGCGGTTTGGCGGCGTCACCATCCCTCGCGGATTCGGGGCCGGATTTCGTCCGCGCATTCCTTCTTTTTTCCAGGAATTTCCCCGTGCCCCTCCCCGGCCCAACTGCGGACCACGACGTAACCTCACGTCCAGAAACGGCTTGCGTGTGGGCGATCGTCTCGCGGCCGGGGGTATTGTCGGCCCTGGAAAGGATCGCGCACCAGCGGCGGACTGGGTGGCAGGGGCTCTCGTGGGGCACCGGCGACCTGACCCACGAGGCGCTCATCCGGATGAGCGGCCAGCGGAATCTGCCCGCCGCGGACGACCGCGCGGAGTTCGAGAAAGCGTTTTCCGCGACGATTCAGCGCGTGTTGGCGGATAAATACCGGCGGAAGCACGCGAAGAAGAGGGAGGGCGGGTGGGCCCGGGTCGCGGCGGAGCGGCTGCTCGGCGTCGCCCGGCCGGGCGGCGAGGGCGACGCCGACTTGGCCGGCGTGGTCGAGGAGTACGTCCGCACCCGCCCACTCCACTGCGTGGTGGTGTGGATGACCGCCGAGTTTGGCCTGACCGCCGACCGGATCGCCGCCATCCTCGACATCAAGCCCGAGAGCGTCGAGCGGAAGCTCCGCCTCGCCCGGGCGGAACTCCGCGACGAGATCGACCCCCATGCCGGACCCTGACGACCGCCTGGAACGCCTCTTCGGCGAAGCCTCCGACCTCCCCGCACCCGAGCGCGCCGGCTTCCTCGACCGCGCGTGCGGCTCGGACGACCGCCTGAAGGCCCGGCTGGAGCGGCTCCTCCGCTCGTCCGACCGCGCCGACGCGGAAGGCTTTCTGGCCCCTCAAGCCGGATCGCGGCTCCCGCCCGGCACGCGCGTCGGCCACTACAAGCTGCTCCGCGAGATCGGCTCCGGCAGCACCGGCACCGTCTACGAAGCCCGCCACGACGAGATGCACACGCGGTGCGCCGTGAAGGTGCTGCACCCCTCCCACGCCCGAAGTGCCCAGGTCCGGGGCCGCTTCCGGCGGGAACTGTCCGCCGTCGGCGCGGTCCGCCACCCGAACGTCGTGGCCGGCCTCGACGCCAGCACGAGCGGCGAGCACTGCTACCTCGTGACGGAGTACCTGGCCGGCGCGTCGCTGCGGGACGCCCTCGGGGTCGCGTCCCCCTTTCCGGTGGGCGTGGCCTGCGAGATTGCCCGGCAGGTTGCGTGCGGGTTGTCGGCCCTCGCGGGCTGTGGCCTCGTCCACCGCGACCTCAGCCCGTCGAACGTGTTCCTCACGACGGACGGGTCCGTGAAGCTCCTCGACTTCGGCCTCGTGCGGGTGCTGACGCCCGGCCCGCGTCCCGAACAGTGGCTGACCGAACCCGGCTCGCCGCTCGGCAACCCGGCGTACACGGCCCCCGAGCAGCACCGGCTCTCGGCCGAGGCCGACGCCCGCTCGGACCTGTACTCGTTGGGCTGCGTGCTCTACCAGATGCTCGCCGGGTTCGTGCCGTTCGGCGACCGCGGGGACCTGCGGCGCGAGGAGTTCCCACCGAAGCACGCGGCCGAAACCCCGACGCCGGTGGCCACGCTCCGCCCCGGCATCGACCCCGCGTTGGCCGACCTCGTCGCCGCCCTGCTCGCGAAACGGCCCGGCGACCGCCCGCAGACCCCGGCCGCGGTCGCGGCCGCACTCCAGCCCTTCGCGGACGAGCCCGGGTTCCGGGCGTTCGCCCGCACGCTCGCCACGCCCGTTCACCCCGCCGGAGAACCGTCCACGCTCACGCCGGACCTTCGCCGCCGCTCGCGCCGTTGGCTGTTGTTGCTGGTGCCGATCCTGCTCGTAGTGGCGTTCGGTGTCGCCTCGGTCGTGCCGCCGAGTTCGGCCCCGACGGGCACTGCGGAGAATCCCTCCCCGCAGTCCGATCCGGCCGAGATCACGAACTCGATCGGGATGCGGCTGCGGCGGCTCCCGGCCGGCGAGTTCGTCATGGGGTCGCCGCCGGGGGAGTGGGCGCGGATGGACCGCGGCGGCGTGGAGACCCAACGCCGGGTCGTCGTCCCCCGCCCTGCCTACGCCGGCGTGTTCGAGGTCACCCAGGGCGAGTACCGAACCGTGACCGGCATCAACCCCAGCCATTTCGGCCCCACCGGCCTGGGGGCCGGGCCGGTGGCCGCCTTCCCGTGGGACCGCCTGCCGGTGGACTCGGTTTCGTGGTTCGACGCGACGGAATTCTGCCGGAAGCTCGCGGCCCGACCGGAGGAGCGGGCCGCCGGGCGGGCGTACCGGCTGCCGTCCGAGGAGGAGTGGGAGTACGCCTGCCGGGCGGGGACGACGACTGCGTTCCATTTCGGCGACTCGTTGTCGTCGCTCCAGGCCAACATCCATCCCGACCCGATCTACCCGGGGGTCCAACAGGCCGGGTCGAGCCGGGGGCACCCGCTACCGGTCGGAACCTTCCCGGCCAACGCCTTCGGCCTGCACGACCCGCACGGGAACGTGATGGAGTGGACCGCCACGGTAGTCCCGAACGCCCACGACCGGCGGCTCATCCGCGGCGGACACGGGCTCCTCGCTGCCCGCGACTGCCGGTCCGCCGCCCGCGCGAGCCACGCCGACGACGGGGGGATCGCCCTGGGTGCCGACGCCGGGGCCGCCGGGCCGCAGTACGGCTTCCGGGTCTGGTGTGACCTTGAGGCGCGGGAGTGACGCGCGGGCCGTAGCCGGTGCCACGTCGGCGTCCCCGAACGGCTTCACCGGCCGCCGCTTGAGCCAGATGCACTCGTTTGGGACGGGCGGCATGCCGGCCGCCTTCCGCCGGCGGTTGACCGCCCGCAGGATGTGGAACTCCTGCCGCCGGACCAGGGCGTACGGCTCGAACGGCAGCTCGTAGAAGGCGGCCGCCAGGGCCGCGACGCCCCGCCGGGTGGCGTGCTCCTCGAACCACGCCTTCAGCTCCCGGTAGCGGGGCAGGTCGATGCGGACCTGGACGTGCCCGCCCCGGAACCCGACCGCGTAGCCGGCGTACTTGACGGCGTCCCGCCGGGCGTCCCGCACGTTCGCCCCCTCCTCGGCGAAGAACGGGTGCTCGCCGTGGGTGGCGAGGATGACGAAGAAGCGGCCGTGGCGGAGGTACTGGACGCTCGCCCCGCCGGCCTGCTTCCGCCGGGCCCGCGCCCACTTCGAGAGGTCGATGCCGTACCGGGCGACGAGCTTCTCGTCCACCCGGCCCGGGTCCTTGTGCTCCGGCACCCGCCCGGTCACGTAGAAGAAGTACCCCCGCGCCACGTAGGCGACGGCGAGCTGCTGGATGAACCCCTCGACGGACACCGCCTCGCACCGATACTGCATACTCCCCCAGCGACACGTCTAAAGACCGAAAGTCGGGGGGTGTTCACGGCACACCCCCCTCGAAGCTCCAGAACCCCTGGCAATCCGCGTCCTGCTCCGCCTGAGAAGCGTTGCCGCTTTCCTCCCACCGCCCGGCTCCGCCGTGCTGTGTTCAGAGAGTTGCAACGCCCCAATACGTAGAGGTAGCGGCGCACGAACCTGAACGCCGCCCGAGGCGAGGCTCGGGCGTCACGTCGAAAAGTCCGCTGCCGGAGGGAACGCTCACCCAAGAGCGCTCCCGCCGACCGCCGCTCCCCCCGCCAGGGGGTCTGTGGACAACTCGGAGTCGTCCACAGGCATCCGCACCGTCGGCTTTCGTAAGCCCGTCGGCCCTTTCGTCGAAGGTCTCGCCCGGCACCACCCGTCTGCGAGCAAACCGCCCCCCCACTGCCTTGCAAGGGTTCGGCCCGGCTCCCGCCGGCTCCTACTCAGGCCACTCTCCCACCCGACCGCATTTCGACCACCCGCGCACCACGCGCGGGCACCGGAGCGCGACTCCGGCCGCGGTCGGGCTTCCCAGGTTCGCTGTGGACTTCGTCCGGCTCGTCACGTCGGTAGTGGGCTGCCCCACGGGCCTTAACACCGCACGTCCGCCCCTCCCGGGGCGGCGCAGTTTCCGCCGCGCGTCGGGCGCGGCGATTTCGGGGGGTCGAACACAGAAGCGTCCCCCTACCCATCGATGTTTTGCTTATTCCCGGTTCGGCACCGTCCCGAGTCGGACTCACTGGCAAGGGCTTTCGCCCCTCTCGTGGTTGAGCTATTCGCCGCGGGGCGTTTGACCCCGACGCCGGCCTTAGTTGTCGGCCGGTCCCGCGTGTTGCCACGAACGGGAACTCCCCACGCCAGCACGGTTGAGCGGGCCTAGCGGTGCAATCCGCCGTAGCCCCGAGCCCCCGTGACGGGATTAGTGACTGACGCCACATCACCCGCTTTGAACCACAACGGCCCCGAAGAAACGTCCTTCGGGGTGTTCCCCTGTCGCCCGCCATTCACACTGAAAAGTACTATCGGATAGAAGACCGAGATTACTCCGCGGCGGCCCGTCCTCCCGTACGAGGGGAGCGTCGGGCCGGTGCCGCGGGATTACTTCGGCCAGCCTCCGTCGAACCGGACGAGCGCCTATCGACGCATCCGGCTCTACGGGCGTGACGCGGCAGGGTGCGACCCCTGCCCCCTTAGCTCGGTGGTGGCCGAGTTTACCGGGCGTCACCGCCGACCCGATGGGTGCCAGAACAACGTTTGTCGTTCCTGACGACCGCCGTGGACGAACCACAGCAGGGCCGGACTACCACAGCCGTGGGGCGGAGGGAATCACTCGGGCGGCGAGTTTTTTCCGCCCGCGAGGAGACGCGCGACGTGCTTGTAGAGGATGACCTGGGACGCCGTCTCGCCGAGCGTCCCGGCCGACGCGACGAGGGTCCGGAGGAAGGGGTCGGCGGCCGCGACCGCCTCCGCCTCCAGCCGCGCCCGAAGCTCGTGCGGGAGTGCGGCGAGGTGCGTTCGCACCCGCAACGCGAGGGCGGCGTCGATCTCGCCCCCGTCGGTCTTCTTGACGACGGCCGTCCTCCCGGGGTGGCCTTTCCTGGCGGCCTCGGGCGGCAGCGGTTTCGGGGGCGACTTCCCGCTCGCCCGCTCGAACGACACCTCCCACTTGCCGCGGGCGATCTTCCGGTAACGGGACTCCACCCCTTCGACGACCAAGAACCCCTGGGCCTCCAGCTCCTCGACCGCCGGCTGGAGCGCCCGGCGGATCTGCACCGCGTCGTACTCCCGGCTGAACCCGAGCCGCTCGCAGGCGAGCGTCCTCAGGTCGTACACGAGGCGCGCGTACTTCGGCGGGTTGAAGTGCTTGTCCAGGTAGCGGTAGAGCCGCTTCGCCTTCGTCCCGAGTGTGCGGACCGTCTCGAAATCGAGCCGCTTCAGGTATCCCGCCTGGAAGCTCTCGAAGAGGACCGCGTTCCAGCGGAACTCCGAGTGCAAGTCTTCGGCCGGGCCGGAGCCTTTCCGCCCGTCCCGGAGGACGAACGAGTCGAGGATGCCGAACCCGCCGCGGTCCTTGAACACCTTGTTCGCGTTGTCCCGCCAGGCGTTCTGGTAGAAGAGGCGGACGCCGGTGAGCCGCGCGAGGGCGGTCGCCACCCGCTCGTAGGCCCAGTCGTTGTTCGACCAGTCGAGCAGGCGGATCAGCTCGTGCCGGGTGAACTGGACTGTCGGGGTCGAGAAGTCGGTGTGGAACTTGGTCAGTTGCAGGAGGCCGAGGTAGACCTCCTCGTCCTTGGCGGTCGGCAGGCCGTACTTCGGGTCGCCGGTGACGGTGAGCTTACGCTCGACGGGCAGGCCGGTCGTCCGGTCGGTGTCGGCCACCTGAAATTCGAGGACGTGGACCCCGTCCGACCGGTCGGACAGGGTGGCGAACGGGAACTCGACGAGGTTCATCTCGTCGCGGCCGTTCTTCAGGTGCTCGGGCGACCAGGCCCGCGACTTCTTCCCCGTCCCCTCCCCGCTTTTCCGCTTCTCTGCCATCCGTCCCGGATCGTTAGTACGTAGTAGGTAATAAAGTAGTGGGGGAAAAAGGACCGTGATCCTGGGGTGTTAGCCCCGAATTCTTACCCCCGATCACGACTCCGCCTGTCTCATTTTGCGTGGAACTCTGTCTCGTTTTGCGTGTGTTTCCTGTCCCGTTTTGCGTGCCCGCTTTCCCGAACCCTGTCTCGTTTTGCGTGTCCGCCTGACGAGGCCCGCTTACCGGACAGCCCCGTTTGATTTTGCGTGCCCCGCCCCACCAGCTTTCCGGCGTCGAACCCTGCATCATTTTGCGTGTCGCCGGCTCACTGTCGCCGCGGTTCGACCCCTGGGTCTCGTCGGGCATCCACCGCGGGGCGGACATCTTCGCAACCCCGCGTCTCGTTTTGCGTGGTGCGGTCGCGGACACACCGTCACCTCCGCGCCCCCGCCTGTTCTAGCAACGCACTCAGGGCTAGCCCGGATGCGAACCCTGTCTCATTTTGCGTATGGCGAACCGGCCCTATTTCAGCCACATCACGCTGGGCCAGAGTATGCCGCAGCGGAACGGCGGCGCAAGGCGAAATCCGACCGGGTGCGTGGCCGGCCCGGCGAGTTGCCTACCGGTCAGTACGTTTGCCGACCGGCAGGCTTGCAGAGTGACATGCTTGCAAGCTGACGGGCAACGCGGTTGTCCTCGTCACTTCGCGGCGGCGCGGCTGACGGGGTGCCAAGCGGACATCGTAGACGGTCGGCAGCGCGGCACGCCACCACGCCGGAAGCTTGAGCGGAAGGCGTGTTGGCCGTCCAGTGCCCTGGCCGTCTCGACGGATGCGGGGACTGACTGAGGCGCGGCTGACACTCCCGCCGGCGGGCCGTTTGGCAACGGGGCTGCTCGGCAAGGCGACCGGGTGGCGGACGGCGCGGCCGCCAGGTCGGCCTTCTCGCTGTGCGGGCAGTCGCGCCGACGGCCTTCGCGGCGACCGCACTCCCGGCCGTCACGCCGCCCGCGCCGCCCGACAGTAAACTTTCCTCCTTGCCAGGTCGCAAGCATGTCGGCTATCCGGCTGACATGATTATTGCCGTCGTCAACTCGAAGGGCGGGGTGGGGAAGTCCACCATCGCCGGGAACATGGTCGCCTGGCTCCACGGGCTGGGCCACGCGGTCGTCCTCGCCGACTGCGACTCCCAGAACTCGTCGTCCGAGTGGATCGCCGAGGCCAGCCCGGCCGTGCGGGTGGTCCGCTACGGGTCCGCCGACGAGGTGCTCGAAGGCCTGCCGGACCTCCGCCGCGAGGCCGACTACGTCGTCTGCGACGGCCCCGGCAGCCAGACCGAGACCAGTCGGGCGCTCCTCCTCTGGGCCGACCTGGCGGTCATCCCGTGCAAGGCGTCGATGTTCGAGGTGCGGGCGCTGGCGAAGAACACGGCGTTCGTCCGCCAGGCCCAGACCATCCGGAAGGGGCCGCCGGCGGCGGTGGCCGTGCTGTCGATGGTCGGGAAGGACTTCCGGCTGACGAAGGACATGCGGGACGCGGCCGACTCACTGAAGCTCCCCCTCGCCGCGACGCACGTCACGCTCCGCCAGGCGTACGCGGACGCCCCGGGGCAATCGACCCTGGTCTGGAAGATGGGCTACCGGGAGAGGGACGCGGCGAAGGAAGTCGCCGCCCTGTTCCGGGAGTTATTGCCCGCGGCGTGCGCCCCGGGCGTCGTCGGTTTGACCCCGGCGAAGGCGAAGCGGGCGAGCAACGCGAAACGGTAACGGAGGAGTATGGCTGAGCGTCGATCGTTGGTAGCGGGGATTGAGGAACTCGGGGTGGACCCGGACGTGGCCCGGGCGTTCATCGTCCAGGAGAGGCCGAAGGCCGAGCCGAAGCCGCAACCGCTCCGGGCGGTTCCCGACGCCACTCCGGCCGCGGCGGCCGAGCCGTCGCGGGCGGTCACTGTTCAGCCGGCAGACGAGGAAGTGGGGGAGGGGGCGGAACCTACCGCGCCGGCCGAGCGGCCCGCCAAACCGGCCCCGCAGAAGCGGGCCGACCCGCCACGCCTGCTTGCCACCCTGCTCGTCCCGGTGACGGTGCGGCTCCGCCCGGAAATCGCCTCCGCCCTCAAGCGGGCGTCGCTCGAACGCCAGCTCAACGGCGTCGAGACCTTCACCCAGCAGGACATCGTTGAAGAAGCCCTCCTGCCCTGGCTCCGGGCAGAAGGGCTGATCGACTGACCGCCGGCCGCCGTGCGCCCGAACGATCAGCCGCGGGTTTACGGCTCGTGCCGCTACTGGCCCTTCGCCGGTGCGAGAGCCTTCGGCAGCATGTTCTTCCGCTTCAAGTGCGGCCTTCGCGTCTTTCGCCTTCGGCTTCTTGCCCGCGACCTTCTTTTTCCCGTTCGGTCCGTGGTGATGGTCCCCGCCGTTCGTCATGACTCGCCTCCAAGATAGGGTGTTCTCGACGCATCCTTGTGAGTCACCGTGATCTAACAGGGTGTTGAAAAAGGCGGCTGTGCCTTGGCAACCGGGCCGTCCAAGTGACTTTTCCGAGTTCCCGGCGGGGCCGAAGGCACCGCCCGGCGACCGGGACTCGGCCCTCGCCCCGCCCGTCGCCCTCACCCGGCCGGGGCCAGCTTCCGCAGGCGGACCAGGTTGTACGCCGCGGCCGCCAGCTCCAGCGTCTGCTGCAGCTTCCACCGCCCCACCAGCCGGCTCCGCCCCATCCCCGCGACCCCCTTCAACCAGCCGAACACCTCCTCGATCTTCTTGCGGCACTTCTGGCTCAGCCGGTACCCGTCGCCCCCCGCCCGCGCCTTCATCCGCTGCCTCGCCTCGACACCGGCTTTCTGCTTCCGGTACGCCACGCCCTCCGGGTCGCGCGGCGCTTTCACCAGCGGCACGTGCGGCTCGATCGAACGCTTCTCCAGCTCCAAAAAGAACTCGCCGCTGTCGTACCCCTTGTCCGCCCCCAGCGTCCCCGGTTTCTTCCCGTGCTTCGATTCCAACGCGTCCACCATCTCCAGGGTCGCCGTCCGCTCCGCCGTGCCGCTCGCCTCGGTCGCCCGGACCCCCACGATCAAGCCGTTGCGGTTCTCGCTCAGCGCGTGGCCCATGTGCGACAGCTTCGCCTCCTTCCCGAGCCCCTTGCGGTACAGCCTCGCCTCCGGGTCGGTCCGGCTGGCGTGCGTCCCGTTCGTCCGCTTCTCGCCGCGGAAGTCGACCTCGGGGTTGCTCGGCTTGAACCCGTTCCCGTCCGGCGGCGGACCGGGTGACGACGTGCGGCCACCCGCGGACGGCCCCTGGTCACCCGGCGCGTCCTCCGGCGGAGTCGCCCGGATCGGCTGGAAGCTCTTGGCCGACGCGAAGCTCTCGATGAGCGTGCCGTCGACGCTGAAGTGGTCGCT
>JAYUFU010000184.1:0-6210 GCA_043738505.1 Fimbriiglobus sp.
CGGTGATGTACAGCGTCGCGCCGTCGTCGCCCCAGCCGCAGTTGGCCGTCGGCACGCCCGTGGCCAGCGTGCCGAGGTGCTTGCCCTCCTTGGACAGCACGATCACCCCGCCGGGGCCGGTCGCCCACAGGTTGCCGGCCTTGTCCACCTTCAGGCCGTCGGGCAGGCCCGGCTTCTTGTCCTTCACCCACGCGGTGGCGTCGAAGAACACCTTGCCGTCGCCGAGGGTGCCGTCGTCCTTCACCGGGAACGCCTTCCAGTACGCCTTCTCCGGGTCCGAGTTGGCGACGTACAGCGTCTTCTCGTCCGGGCTGAAGGCGATGCCGTTCGGCTTGGTCATCTCCTTCGTCAGCAGCGTCAGTTTGCCTTTCGGGTCCAGCCGGTAGACGCCCTGGAAGTCGAGTTCCTTGGCCGGATCCTTGTCGATGCCGGGCAGGCCGTAGGGCGGGTCGGTGAAGTACAGGTCGCCGTTGGACTTGTACGCCAGGTCGTTCGGGCTGTTCAGCCGCTTGCCGTCGTACTTGTCCACCAGCGTGACGAACTTGCCGTCGTCCAGGCGGGAGACGCGGCGGTCGCCGTGCTGACAGAGAACCAGCTTGCCGGCTTTGTCCAGCGCCAGCCCGTTCGAGCCGGGTTCCTTGCCGGTGAACTTGTCCTTGCCGGTGTACCCGCTGGGCTTGAGGAACTCCTTCAGCCCGTCCTTCGCCGACCACTTCCAGATCATGTTCTTGGGGATGTCGCTGAACAGCAGGTGGCCGCCGTCCTTGTCCTTCACCCAGACCGGCCCCTCGGACCAGTCGAACCCCTCGGCGAGGACATCGATGGCGGCGTCCTTGGGCACCAGGGCGTCGAAGGCGGGGTCTTTCCGCTCGATGCTGCCGAGGGTCATGGGCTTGGGCGGCTGCGCGACGGCGGGCGCGGCCAGCAGGGCCACGGCGAGGAGAGTCCGGGCGGACATGGGGGGGAGGCTCCGAGGGTGCCGTGGTGGGGTGGGAGGCGGATTCCACGGCGACAACCCCATGCTACCGCGACGGGTGGCCGGAACAAGCGGGCTGCCGGCACGATTTCCTCCCGTGCCGCGGGTCCGCCTTCCCTTCGCCCGGCCCGCGACTAGAATTCCCGTTTCGACCTTTTTCCCGACGTACCGGAGCGTTGTCATGGCCGAACGCATGTCCACAGCCGACCGCATGGACCGCCAGCGGGCGAACGGCCGGCTCAGCCGCATCGAGAACGGCCACCTGAAGCGGAAGGAGCGGACCCAGCGGGACGCGAAGATGGCCGCCCTCATCAAGGCCGGCACCTTCCCGTACATCCCGTCGATCATGTCCTGGGCGAGCGTCCAACTCGGCAAGCGGACCTCCATGATCACCGAGGCCGAATTGAAAGCGCTGGCCGAACCCGCGAAAGCGCCGGCGAAGTGACGCCCCCGGCCGGGTAGAATGAGGGCGCGGAGCCAACCCGCGCCCCGACCTCGCTTCCGGAGGCACCGGCCATGACCGACACCAGTCCCGTCGGCACCGTCGATCTGCTCGCCGCCACCACATCCGCTCCGTTTCCGCTCGCCCTCCCGGAGGGCGACGGCGATCCCCTCGTTCCCCTGTCCGATCCCACCTGGGACCAGACCGTCATCGACTGGCTGAAGCAGCGAGTCGGGCCTCACGTCGTGGACTACGCCGACTTCCGCGAGAGCATCGAACACTGGCGGCTACCGGTTCTGTTCCACAACTGCTACGTCATCTTCCGCGACATCGTCGATTCGGGCGAGGACCACTGGCGACTCGTCCGCCGGGAGGTGTACTTCCACACGACCGACTTCGCCGCAACCCAAAAGTTCCTGAGCCGGATTCCTTTCGACCAGTTGGGTCAGTACGAGCTTGTCTGGTCGGACGGGAACCGCTGACTTGGAGAGGATTCCGCGTGACGATTGCCCGGCCGTCTTTCGAACTGACACACGAAGTGGTCAACCTGTCCGGGGTCGAAGTCCTCCGGCTTCGGGTCCGGCTGCTCTTTGAAGTGCCCGCGACCGGCGAGTGGGTCGAAATCCCCTTTCGCGTGGACACCGGCGCGGACGTGAGCCTGATTCCCGGCAACTTGTGGAACCCGGCGATTCAATCGCTCACGAATTGGCCGCCGGGGGTCGATTTCCGCACCGCGTCAGGAACAGTCCTCTCAACCCGGCGTGCGGTCGGCGTGCGGTTTCGATTTCTGCCGATGCTCTCGGAGACGTTCCGCACCGACTTCTCGGTGGCCACAACGGTCACGTCGGATTACGGCCTCCTCGCTTGGCGTGACCTGGCCCTCGATTTCGACATCCACACGGCCCACCGCCCTCGCGCGTATCCCGACGGCACGTCCCTCGCTTTCCCCGGCGTCCTTCGCCTCACCCTGCGGCCGGATCGGTTCCCGGTTCGCGTCGGCTGACCCCCGCGTGGTCCGCGCACTCTCGGACGCGGCGGGGGAACAGCGGCAGGCGGCCGAACAGCCAGTGCCACCGCCACCGCCAGACGACGGCCGGGCGGGCGCAACGCCAGCACCGCAAAGCGGTTCCGTCTTGCCCGACGAGCGCCGACTCCCGCCGCAGACGGTCGTGTTCGTCGATCCGCTCCGGCGTCTGGCCCCGGCGGGACAGCTCGTTCTCCATCAGGTCCACCGCCGCCGGCTCGGTCAACTCGCGGAACACGGTCACGCGGTCCAGCAGCTCCTCGGTTTCGGCCCGCCGGATGTATTCGGCGATGGCTCGCAACGGCACGTCCACGATAGCCCTCCGATTCGCGGCGGTCGGGAACTCTCGGTCGCCGCCGAGCGTCAGACGGCTATTCCGCACGACGGAAATCGACCGCCGACGAACCGTGACTTACAATAGACGAACGCGCCGCGCCGCCGTCCACACCCGGTCGGAGTCGCCTCCGCCCGTCTCGGCCTTCCGCCTCCCCACGAGGGTGTCCCCATGCTCCGTCCGTCCGCCGGCCTGCTCGCCCTCTGCCTGTGCGGGGTGGCCGTCGCCGCCGACCCGCCCGCCAAGACCGGGGAGGCCCCGTTCGCCGGCTCGTCCACCCAGGCGATCAACCACTACCTGGCCGACGGGTGGGCGAAGGCCGACATCAAGAAGCCGGCCGACAAGGCCCCGGACCTGGAGTTCCTCCGCCGCGCGTTCATCGACCTGATCGGCCGCGTGGCCGCCCCGGACGAGGTGCTGGCGTTCGAGCAGGACAAGGCCGCGACCAAGCGGGCCAAGCTGATCAACCGCCTGCTCAACGCCACCGACTACACGCCGGTGGTGAACGGCCAGCCGGTGAAGGCCGAGGACGGCAAGAAGAACAAGGTGTACAACTACGCCGAGGAGTTCGCCAACCACTGGGCGAACCAGTGGACCGTGTCCCTGCTCAGCCGCACCACCCACCGCGTCTACCGCGAGCAACTGCACGCCTGGCTGGCCGACGAGTTCAGCAAGGACACGCCGTACAGCCAGATCGTCAAGCAACTGCTCACCGCCACCGGGAACGGCCAGCGGAACGGGGCGGCCAACTTCATCGCCGTCCACCTGGGCGACCCGATCCCGGCCGACAAGCGGGCCGAACTGGGCAACCACGACGCCGTGCCCATCACGTCCCGCGTCAGCCGCCTGTTCCTGGGCATCCAGACGCAGTGCACGCAGTGCCACGACCACCCGTTCATCAAGGGGCTGGAGCAGCCCGACTTCTGGGGCCTCAACGCCTTCTTCCGCCAGACCACCCGCAGCGCCACGCCGACCGGCACCACCGGCAACCAGCAGCAGATGATGAAGGTCGAGGACAAGATCGAACTGAAGGACAACGACGCGCTGAACGCCGACAGCCGCGTGTACTACGAGAAGCGGGACGGGACGACGAAGGCCACCAAGGCGGTGTTCCTCAAGGGGTACGCCGAGATCGAGGCCGAGGACGCCAAGGCCAAGGGCGCGCGGCTGACGGCCGGCAAGTCGCGGCGGGAGCTGCTGGCCGAGTACGTCGTCGGGCACGACAACTTCGCCCGCGCCCACGTCAACCGGGTGTGGGGCCACCTGTTCGGCCGCGGCCTCCAGAAGGACCCGTCGGTCGACGACTTCGGCAGCCACAACGAGATCGTCCACCGCGAGCTGATCGACCGCCTGGCCGCCGACTTCGTCAAGTACAACTACAGCACCAAGGCGCTGCTCGAGTGGGTCTGCACCAGCGACGCCTACGGCCTCAGCCACGTCGCCAACAAGGACTACGCCGACCCGAAGTACGACCCGTACTTCGCCCGCATGCCGCTGAAGGCCATGTCCCCGGAGGTGCTGTTCGACGCCCTCGCCCACGCCACCCAGTCCGAGGCCGTCACCGGCAAGGACCCGGCCAAGCGGCGGACCCTCCGCGACGCCTGGCTGGGCAAGCTGGTCCGCAACTTCGGCGACGACGAGGGGAACGAACTGAGCTTCAACGGCACCATCGTCCAGGCCCTGCTGATGATGAACGGCAAGGAACTGAACGACGAGGTGAAGCGGAAGGACACCGGCGTCATCGCCGAGACGATGAAGCGGCACGCCAAGAAGCAGGGCGAGGCGTTCTTCGCCGCCGTCGTGGACGACCTGTTCCTGACCGCGCTGAACCGCCACGCCAACAAGACCGAACTGGCCACCCTGCTGGATGTCATGAAGCGGGGCGGGTCGATGAAGACCGACAAGCCGACCGAACCGACCAAACCGCCGGCGAAGGGACCGATCCCGCCCAAGGGGACCAACCCGAAAGGGCCGAACCCGAAGGATCCGCCGGCCGTCGTCGGTGGCCCGGTCGTCGTCGGCGGGTCGTACCTGTTCGACGCCACCTTCTACCAGGACGTGTTCTGGGCGCTGCTGAACACCAACGAATTCATCCTCAACCACTAACCGGTTGACGGGCGGATGCGGACCACCCGGCCGGCGGGCGAATCGACCACCATCGATTCGCCCGCCGGCCGGCGGCGTTTCCCGGACCGGTCGGCGAGTTGTTTGCGCCCCGCCGGAGCGGTTAGTAACGTGTCCGAGACCGCCTCACCGGGATTCGACCATGACCGCCGCGCTCGCCGACATCCGCGCCAAAGTGACCGCCGGGGAACGCCTGTCGTTCGCCGACGGCATGACTCTGGAGCAGTCCGCCGATTTGTTCACCCTCGGCGAACTGGCCAACGTGGTCCGCGAGCGGAAGAACGGCAACGTCGCCTATTACAACGTGAACACGCACCTGAACCCGACGAACGTGTGCGTGTACCGCTGCCAGTTCTGCGCCTTCCGGGCCGACCTCAAGTCGCCGAAGGGCTACATCATGTCCGACGAGCAGATCGTCGAGCGGGGCCGGCAGGCGGTGGCGCGCGGGGCGACGGAACTGCACGTCGTCGGCGGACTGCACCACCAGAAGCCCTACGAGTGGTACGTCAACATCATCCGGATTCTCCACGAGACCAGCCCGACGCTGCACCTGAAGGCGTGGACTGCGGTCGAATGGGACTGGTTCCAGAGGCTGACGAAGCGACCGGTGACGGAACTGCTTCTAGAGATGCGGGAAGCCGGCCTCGGCAGCCTGCCCGGCGGCGGGGCGGAAATCTTCAACGCCGAAGTCCGTTCCGTGCTGTGCGAACACAAGGCCGACGCCGAGGAGTGGATCAGGATTCACCGCGCCGCGCACGGCGTCGGGCTGCGGTCGAACGCCACCATGCTGTACGGCAGCATCGAGAAGCCGGAACACCGCATCGAACACCTGCTGAAGCTGCGGGAGTTGCAGGACGAGACGGGCGGCTTCCAGACGTTCATCCCGCTGGCGTTCCACCCGGACAACACCCGGCTCAGCCACATCCCGAAGCCGTCCGGCCTCATGGACCTGAAGGTAATGGCGATCTCGCGGCTGATGCTAGACAACTTCGCGCACGTCAAGGCGTACTGGGTCATGCTCGGCCTGAAGACGGCGCAGGTGGCGCTGAGCTTCGGCGCGGACGACCTGGATGGCACCGTGGTCCACGAGAAGATCTACCACGACGCCGGGTCGGACTCGCCGCAGGAGTTGACGGTGGCGGAGCTGCGGCGGCTGATCCAGGAAGCCGGCCGCGAGCCGAAGGAGCGCGACACGCTGTACAACGAAGTGGTCCGCGAACCTGTGAATGAGAAGCAGGCCGTCACCGGCCGGCGGTTGAGTCTGGCGTGAAGTCCCGACTTGCCGCGGGGCACCGCCGAGCGCTTCGGAA
>JAYUFU010000185.1:0-17730 GCA_043738505.1 Fimbriiglobus sp.
ACACCGGCACCTCCTTCACCGACGCCGCAGCGGCCGACATCGCCGCGAAACTCGCCGCGAACCAACTCGCCTTCGAGAAGGCCTCGATTGCCGGCTTCGTCCGACTGGCGGCTCACGAGGTCAAGTACAACGACCTCAAGGCAGGGGCGGGGGCGACGAAGACCTTCGCCTACCTCTACCGCGAACATTCGGGGAAACTCGAACTGAAAATGCTGAAGTTGCCGAACCCCAACCCGACCCCGAAGTAGGCGTCCTCTTCTGCGTCGTGCCCGAACCTGACACGTCCCGGAATCCTCCGATGACACCACTGCTCGCCGCCGTCTGTTCCGTCGTCGCCGGGCCACTCGGACAACTCCTTCCGTCGAGCGGACCACCGTCGGCCGTCCTCTGGAAGGACCAACTCTTCTGCTCTTCGCCTGGCTCGGCGCGCTACATGGGGGGCCTCTACCGGGGATCCTTCGATGCCCGGCAGAAGCGGATCCGCGACCCGCTGACTTACGAGACGCGGGCACAGTATTACGGCGTTGCCCTGGCCAAACTCGACATCGTCGGTGATCGCATCCTGTTCCACACCACGGATACCGACCACTACATCGCACCGCTGACCGCCCTTCCACTCATCGAGGACTCCACGTTCGGGAAGTACCTGGATGAAGAAGCCGAGCGAATCCTGAAGCTGGCCGGCAAGGAGAATTGTTTCCCCTACCGCGGGATCAACGACCTCTTCCTCGACCCCGTCCACCGGGCAGCGGACTACACGCCGCCGCCGATCCCGATAGTCCGCCAAATCGGTCTTCCTATTACCGACTGGTACAAGGTCGAAACCCGCCAAGTGGTCGCCATGCAGGAGTACATCCGCGAGGCCCGGTTCAGCCTCCAGATTGCCGGGCCGACCACGGTCCGGCTGTTCCACGCGGTCAAGGGCAAGCTGTTCGTGTCGGTCGAACCGGATTACCTCGGCTTGCCTATCCCGACGCCGAAAGAGAAGGTACCGAAGCCCCCCGACCGCGAACTGCGGGTGGGTAAGTTGCCGGCCGGGTTCGACGGCCACTTCGCCGCGTACCGCGTCGGCGAGAAGGAGTACACCGACTACCTGGTGACGCGATCCGGCAAGGTGTTCGCCTGCGTGCCGAAGGGCAAGGACGAAGTGGTCATCACGCCGGTCTGGGACAACCCGAAGCGGAAGGTGTACGGCGTGCTGCGGGACACTGACGGGGCGGTCTACGGATTCGGGTACGTCGGGGTGACGACCAACCCGGCCCGGTTCGTCGTCAAGTTCGAAGCGAAGCCGGAGGCGAAGGCGTACACGATGACGGCCCCGCTGCACTTCGAGCCGGAAGACACCTACCGCGAAGCCTACGAGTGCGCGCGGGCGGTGGCGAAAGCGAAGAAGTGAGTCGGTGACTCGCCGCACCATCCGCCGTCAGATGCCGGGTCGCTGGCGAAAGGCCACCGCGAAACCCGGACCGGCGAAATTTCTGGTTTCCTTTACCCGAAGGGGGCGATATAATCGGGGAAGAAGGTGGAGACCCCATGCGTATCGCCCTCGTCATCCTGATCGCCGTCGCGCAGCTCGCCGGCCACTGGCTCTGTTCCTGCGGGGCGGCGCGGGCGGCGACGGCCATCGTTCGGTTGTCCGAAGGGCCGCCGGCCGCGCCGACTTCTGGCTGTAGTCGCTGCCCACTCTGTCAGAAGCACGCCCAGCCCGTCGCGCCGGTCCCGGCCGATTCGAAGCCGGCTCCCGTGCCGGACCAGTGCCCGTGTGGCGGCGTGGAACTGGTGGCGCTGCCGGCCAAAGCGCCGGTCGATGCCGCCGACCTCTCCCCCTTCGCCGCCGAACCGTTCGGGTTCGCGGCCTTCTCCGCGCCGGTGATCTCGCTCGCCGTGGCGTCCGTGCCCGGCCTCCGCGAGTTGCCGAATCTGACCGTTCACGACCGCCTGTTCAAACACCACGTCATGCGCTGTTAGCCGTCTCCGGGTCGATGGCTCCGAAGTGATTGCCGCGCGCGCTTGCGTGTCGCGGTTGACCGGTACTGAACCGGTGTACCAGTTCCTGCAATTTTACCCGAACCCTGGAGACGGACTCATGATGACCAAGATCCTCGTCGGCGTGCTGGTGGCCCTCGGCGCGACCGCCGGCGGCGTCTACCTGGCGAGCGCCAACGCGAACGCGAACGTCGCCCCCGACTGTTGCTACCCCGGCTCGCCGTGCTGCGAGGCCCAGGAGACCTGCTGCCTGAACCAGCCGACGGCGGCGGTGAAGTCGTGCTGCACCAACCCGGAAGCCGGGCTGATGCCGGACTGCTGCTTCCCCGGCTCCGTCTGCTGCGACGACCACTCCACCTGCTGCCTGACCGCGAAGCCGGCGGTCGTGGCCGCGAAGAAGTCGTGCTGCGGGACCGGTGCCGCGTGCTGTGAGATCGACGCGGCGAAGTGACGGGACCGCTGACGGGACCACCGCGACGGCCGGCCGGGGTGTCCCGCGCCGGCCGTCTTTTCTTTCCCCGTTTCGGTAAGGAAACGGGGGTCGTCCTCGACTATACTTCGGGTGAGTCGATTCCTGCACTCTTTCCACCTGAGGTGGTCCGATGCTCGCGAAAATCCTGGTCGGGGTGGTGGCGGCGATCGCGGTGACCGGCGTCGGCGTCTACTACGCGATGCCCGACTACGCCCAACCCGGCTGCTGCGGCAAGTCGGCCGGCAACCTGGCGACGCCGGTGTCGGACATCACCGAATGCCCGGTCGATGGCGAGACGCCGTCCTGCTGTGCCGCCAAGGCGATGCCGACGGTGAGCGAAGGCGCGAGCTGCTGCGCCGCCAAGGCGAAGACGAGCGCCGACAGCCTCGGTGCGTGCGTCGGCGGCATGGCCCTGACGAACGCCCCCTCGGCCGCCAAGACGAAGCACTGCTGCGAAGAGTGATCGCGACGCGCGGGTCAGGAATCGTGGATCGCGGGCGGCCGACCGCCCGCGATTTTTTCGTGCCCGGAGGTTGCCCGCCATGCCCCGCTTCGTCGTCCTCGCCCACGACTGGCCGGCTGTTCATCTCGACCTCCTGATCGAACGCGACGGCGTGCTGAAGGCGTGGCGGTTGCCGCCCGACTTCGACGGAATGACCCCCTGCCCGGCCGAGGCGAACGCCGATCACCGCGTTCAATACCTGGACTACGAGGGGCCGATTTCCGGCGACCGGGGCGTGGTCGAGCGGTGGGACGCGGGCGTTGCGGAATGGGACGTGACTTTGCCGGAGCGGATCGCGGTGCGGCTCGACGGGCAACGGCTGCGCGGGCGGTATGAGATCGTCCGCCGCGATGCGTCGGGTTGGGAGTTGCGTCGCTGCCCGTAGGCCGTCACTTCGGGTCGGCCCCGGACGGGCGAGTCAGGTTCTTCCCGCCGACGGACAGCTTGCCGTCCTTCACCTTCACGGCCAGCAACTGCGTGGTGGCCGCCGGCTGGTTGGCGAACAGTTTGAACAGGCCGACCGGGTTGCCGTCGTGCCGGTACCACGTCACGTCCGCCTTGATCCGCCGCGCCGCGTCGCCCATGCGGGTCATGACCGACCGCTTCGGCAGCGGCATCGACCCGGCGTAGAACCCGGCCACCTCGACGGCCAGCAGGTTCGGCTCCTTGTCCACCAGCCAGACCCGCAGTTCCAGCGACCAGACGGTGCTGAACAGTCCACTCCCCGCGCGGTCGGACAGGATCAGGCGGTCGCCCCGCACGTCCACGCGGGGGCGGTTCATGCCGGCGATCAGCGGCGACGCGACGGGATCCTTACCGGTGTTGCCCGACCGCAGGAAGGCGTTCACCTCGTCGGTGGTGAACGTCGCGCCCCAGTCCGACTTGTCGAAGATGTCGTCCTGCAACTCGCCGAGGCGGGTCGTGACCTGACCGGCCAGGACCGGGTCGTCGGGCCGCGGGGTGTCGGCCGTCTCGCGGACGTAGAACGCCGGCTCGGCCGTCAGCAGCCAGCCGACCACGCCGAGGACCAGCGCCAGCGTGACGAGGATGAGCAGGAGCGTTTTCAGTCGGTTCCAGCGGCGCATGGGCGCGATCCTCGCCGTGAGTCCGAGCGGAAGTAACCGACCGCGTGAAGCACGTCAACCGCGAGTGGCTTGCGACCCAACCCGCCGCCGGCTAAGACATGATACGCTCCCTCCCACCGGGCCAACCACGATGTCCCCCCTCCTCCTCGCCCTCGTGCTGCTGTCGCCGGCCGCCGACCCCACGCCGAAGGCCGGCGTGCTGCCGCTGGGCACCGACGGCCAGCCGCTCAACCTCGACTTCGAGACCGGCACCCTCAAGGACTGGACCGCCGAGGGAGAAGCCTTCAAGGGTCAGCCGATCAAGGGCGACGCCGTGGCCGCGCGGCGGGGCGACATGAAGTCCGGCCACCAGGGGCAGTTCTGGATCGGCGGGTTCGAGAAGCTGACCGACAAGCCGACGGGGACGCTGACGAGCGTGCCCTTCAAGGTGACGCACCCGTGGGCCAGCTTCCTCATCGGCGGCGGCAATCACCCGAAGGAAACGTGCGTGGAACTGGTGGACGTGGCCGGCAAGACGGTCTTCTTCACCACCCCCGGCCACGAGAATGAGGAGATGCGGCGGGTGGCGGTGGACGTGAGCAAGCTGCACGGCAAGGAAATTCAAGTCCGCGTCGTGGACAAGCACACCGGCCACTGGGGGCACGTGAACTTCGACGACTTCCGGTTTCACTCGGAGAAGCCGGACGTGCCCGCGCCGGCGGCGGTACTTCCGGAGCAGTACAAGTACGCCGGGCAAACGCCGACCGACGCGGCGAAGAACATGACCGTGCCGCCGGGCTTCAAAGTCGATCTGATCGCCGGCGAACCGGACCTGCACCAGCCGATCGCCTTCACATGGGACGACCGTGGCCGGCTGTGGGTGGTGGAAGCCTTCACCTACCCGAAGCGGAACAAGGAGAAGGGGCCGATCATCCCGGCGAACCCCGACCGCAAGGGAGGGGGTGATCGGGAAGGCGACCGCATCCTGATCCTCGAAGACACCGATGGCGACGGCACGTTCGACAAGAAGACGGTGTTCATCGAAGGGTTGAACCTCGTGTCCGGCATCGAACTCGGGTTCGGCGGGGTGTGGGTCGGGGCCGCGCCGTACCTGCTGTTCATCCCCATCGACAAGACCGGCGACAAGCCGGCCGGCGAGCCGAAAATCCTCCTGGACGGCTGGGGCTACGAGGACACCCACGAGACGCTGAACAGCTTCATCTGGGGGCCGGACGGCTGGCTGTACGGCTGCCACGGAGTGTTCACGCATTCCAACGTCGGCAAGCCGGGGACGGCGGCCAAGGACCGCACCAAGATCAACGCCGGCGTCTGGCGGTACCACCCGACGAAGCACGCGTTCGAGGTGTTCGCGCACGGCACCAGCAACCCGTGGGGGCTGGACTACAACGCGAACGGCGACTTCTTCATCGAGGCGTGCGTCATCCCGCACCTGTGGCACATCGTGCAAGGCGGGCGGTACGAACGGCAGGCGGGCCAGCACTTCAACCCGTACACCTACGACGCCCAGATCAAGACCATCGCCAAGCACCGGCACTTCGTGGGCGGCCAGTGGAACGACGCCGACCGGCTGAAGTCCAACGACCTCGGCGGCGGGCACGCGCACAGCGGGCTGATGGTCTACCAGGGCGGCGCGTGGCCGAAGGAGTATCACGGCAAGCTGTTCATGGGCAACATCCACGGCCACCGCATCAACGTGGACGAAGTGAAGCCGAAGGGCAGCAGTTACGAAGGCGACCGCAACCCGGACTTCCTGCTCAGCCACGACAAGCACTTCATCCTGGTGGCCATCCACGCCGGGCCGGACGGCAACGTCTACTTCTGCGACTGGTCCGACAAGCAGGTCTGCCACCGCAACGAGCCGGAAATCTGGGACCGCACCAACGGCCGCCTGTTCCGCATCGCCCACAAAGACGCCAAGCCGCTGAAGCCGTTCGACTTGCAGAAGCAGAGCGACGCCGAGTTGGTGAAGCTGGTCGTCAGCGACAACGAGTGGATGTCCCGCCACGCGCGGCGGATTCTACAAGAACGAACCGCCGGGAAGAAGCCGAACGCGGCGGCGATCAAAGCGATTGATGACCTGTTCGAGACGGTGAAGGATCCGTCGAAGGAACTCCGGTGTTACTGGGCACTCCACGCCGTCGGCGGGCTGACTCTCGACAAGTGCGTTGACGAATTCCGAGGCAGCGGAAACACCCATGTCGTTGCCTGGATGGCGACGTTGGCCGGCGAGGTAGACGCGGAGAAAGGCGTACTGCCGATGAGTGTTCGGTCGATGTGCTTCTCGTTGATGGCCGGTGTCTGCGCGGCAAGTGTGGATGAGCAGGTCGCCGCCCGCTCCCTCCTCTCCCTCATCCTCCGACTGCCGGCCGAAGACCGGTACGAGTCGCTGAAGTTGCTTCTTGGCGGGAATCGCGTCGCGCCCAGAGATCATGTGCTGCCGTACCTCGCATGGAACGCCATCGAACCGCTTTGCGAAACGACTCCGAAACAGGCGATGGAACTCGCGGCGAGATTTGGCAAGGGAAACCCACTGACGGTGTGGGCTGGCCGGCGGATCGGGGCGGTGGGCACCGCCGAATCCGCGGCCGTTCTGGTGCAAGCGCTCGACACCGCGACCGACTACCCGGCCGAACTCGCCCTCCTTCGCGGCCTGCAAGAGTCGGTGAAGGGCAAGCGGACGGCCGACGCACCGAAGGGTTGGTCGGCGGCGTTCGCCAAACTCGCCACCAGTCAGAACGCCGAGGTGCGGAGCACGTCGTTGGCGTTGGCGGTGGTGTTTGGCGACGCCGCTGCATTTGAAACCATGCGGAAGATGCTCGCCGACCCCGCCCGCGCGATGACCGAACGACAGGCCGCGCTGGACGCGCTGATGTCGGCGAAGGACGCGAAACTGCCGGGCATCCTTCACAACCTGCTCGCCGACCCGCAACTCCGCCCCGCTGCCATCCGTGGGCTGGCGTCCTTCGACGACACCAACACCCCGGCCGCGATTCTGGCCGTGTACGGTATGCTGTCGGCGGCCGAGAAGCGGGACGCGGTTGCCACCCTCGCCAGCCGGGCGGCGTTCGCCGACAAGCTGCTGGACGCGGTCGCCGCCAAGAAGATTCCGACCGCCGACATCCCGGCCGAGGCCATCCGGCAGCTTCGCGGCTTCGGTGACAAGGCGTTGTCAGCGAAGACGGCGGCCGTGTGGGGCACCGTCCGCGACACGCCGGCGGATCGCAAGAAGCTCATCGCCGACTACGGCAAGGCGCTGAACCCCGGCGTGCTGGCGAAGGCCGACCTCGGCGCGGGCCGGGCCGTGTACGCCAAAGTTTGCCAGCAGTGCCACACGCTGTACGGCGTCGGCGGCAAGGTCGGCCCGGAGATCACCGGCGCGAACCGCGCCGACCTCGGCTACCTGCTGGAGAACGTGTTCGACCCGTCGGCGGTCATCCCGAAGGAGTACGCGGCGACCAAGCTCGACCTCGCCGACGGCCGCTCCGTCATCGGCATCATCAAGGAAGAAACTGCCGCCACGCTCACGGTGGCGACCGCGAACGAGACGCTGACCATCCCCGTGAAGGACGTGGACAAGCGGACGTCGTCGGACCTCTCCATGATGCCCGACGACCTGACCAAGCAGTTGAACGCGGCGCAGCTCCGCGACCTGTTCGCGTACCTGAAGCACCCCGCCCAGGTGCCGCTGCTGGCGAACGCCGAGAACGCCAAGGAGTTCTTCAACGGCAAAGACCTGACCGGCTGGGACGGCGACAAGGACGTGTGGAGCGTGGAGAACGGCGAGATCGTCGGCAAGACGAAGACCGGCCTCAAGAAGAACACGTTCCTGAAAGCGCCGATGGAAGTGACCGACTTCAAGCTGAGCGTGAAGGTGAAGCTGACGCCGAACAGCGAGAACAGCGGCATCCAGTTCCGCAGCGCGAACATCGAGGGCGGCGAGATGCGCGGCCCGCAGGCGGACATCGGCAAGGGCTGGTGGGGCAAGCTGTACGAGGAGTCCGGCCGGGGGCTGCTGGTGAAGGAGGGCGGCGAGAAGTTCGTGAAGGACGGCGAGTGGAACGAGTACGTCGTGTGGGCCGTCGGCGGGTCGGTCCGCATCTGGATCAACGGCGAGATCGTGTGCGACTACCACAACGACGACAAGCTGTCGCGGCGCGGGCTGATCGCCTTCCAGGTGCATTCCGGCGGCCCGATGGAAGTGCGGTTCAAGGACATCAAGCTGGAAGTGATCGACGCGAAGAAATAGAAGCAAGAGCGAACCACAGAGGCACCGAGAAAAGAGCGTTTGGACAGGATCACAGGATTGAAGGCAGGATGAATCAGTTTGAAATCCGAATCCATTCTTCATCCTGTGATCCTGTCAAACTCTCTTACCCGCTCCAAACCCAAGAGAACTCATGTCCGCCACGCTCGCCGGCCGGTTGGCCGAATACGCCACCGGCCTGACCTTCGACAAGCTCACGAAAACTGCCGTCCACGAAACGAAGCGGCGGGTCATCGACTCGTTCGCCACGGCGGTCGGGGCCATGCCGTCCGACGCCTACGCCATCGCGCGGAAGTGCGCCGGCCGCGTCAGCGGCAACCCGTCGGCGAGCATCCTCGGCGGCGGCACCAGCTCGCCGGAGTGGGCGACGTTCGTGAACGGCCTGCTCATCCGCTACCTGGACTTCAACGACACCTACTTGAGCAAGGAGCCGGCGCATCCGAGCGACAACCTGGCGGCGGTGCTGGCGGTCGGCGAGGCGGTGACGGCGACCGGCCGCGATCTCATCACGGCGGCGGTGCTGGCCTACGAAATCCAGTGCCGGTTCTGCGACGCGGCCAGCCTGCGGAAGCACGGGGTCGATCACGTCACCTACGGGGCCATCTCGTCGGCGGTGGCGGCGGCGAAGCTGATGAAGCTGGACGCGACGAAGACCACGCACACCGTGGGTATCGCGGGCGTGTGCAACACGGCGCTGCGCCAGACCCGCTCCGGCGAGCTGAGCATGTGGAAGGGGTGCGCGTTCGCCAACGCCGCCCGCAACGGCGTGTTCGCCGCCACCCTCGCCGCCGACGGGTTGACCGGCCCGGCCCCGATCTTCGAGGGCGACCTCGGCTTCTTCAAGCTGGTGTCGCGGGAAGTGTTCTCGCCGGCCGCGTTCGGCGCGGAGGAGAACAACGCCGACGGGTTCATGATTGACAAGACGTACATCAAGTTCTGGCCGGCCGAGTATCACAGCCAGAGCGCGATTGATGCCGCGTTGCAGTTGCGCCAGGAGCTCGGCGGCGACGTGAGCCAGGTGGCGAGTATCGACATTCATACGTTCGAGGCGAGCTACAACATCATCGGCAAGTATAAGGAGGCGTGGGCACCGAAGACCCGCGAGACGGCCGACCACAGCCTGCCGTACTGCACCGCCGCCGCGCTGTTCGACGGCGACGTGTACCTGGAGACGTTCGACGCGGCGCGGTTCACCGACCCGGCGCTGGTGGCGTTCACGGCGAAGATCAAGATTCACCACGACACGACGCTGGATGCGCGCTACCCGGCCGGCATCCCGAACCGCGTCACGCTGACGCTGGTCGATGGCCGGGTGCTGGAGAAGCTGGTCGAGTTCCCGCGCGGGCACGCCGGCAACCCGATGACCGACGCCGAGGTGGAGGCGAAGTTCCGCCGCGCCGTCGAGCCGAAGTACGGCCCGGCGAAGGCCACTGCGATCCTCGCCCGGTGCTGGGACTTGGAGAACCTGACCGGCGTGACCGAGTTGATCCGGCTGTTCGATTGATCAGAGCCGTAAGCGACGGTTCTTCTCTTGGAGTTGCCGATGGACGACTCCGTCTTCAACGCGCTGATCGCTCACGGCCTGCGAACCGGCTCGCTGACCTACGACGAGGTCAACGAGGCCTTCCCTGGAATAACGGACCCCGAGCGGTTGGCCGAGTTGCAGGAGCAGATCGAGAGTCACGGAATCACCCTCGTCGATTCCGACGACGAGGGTGAGATCGCGGTCCTGCCCTCGTCCGCTCCCGAGGTTGAGATGGTACTGAAGGGGTTCTACGACGATGGCACGAGCGAAGCGCCGGGCTTCTATCCGCATCCTACATTTGAGGAACTGCTTCGTCGGCACGGCATCCCGTTCGGCAAGTTCGGCTGCACGATGGCCGATGCCTCCACGATCCATTTTGCCCGCCTGCGTGTGCCCGGCGTGAGGGCATTAGAAACGTGGTGGAAGCTGCGGCAACTGGTCCCGGAAACGGGCCGATGGCCTGTGATTCGTGGAGGGAGGAACGGACAGCAAGTCTTGTGGCCTGAGATCGATGAGCTACCGGCCACGAAGTTCGTCGATGCTGTCGGGCACCGCGAATCGGCGATGCAACTCCTCGCTGAGGCGGATCGCATCTCTCAGACACCGTGGACGTTTCGCGCGATGATAGCGAGGGGAATTCTGCCGCACTTCGACAATTCTGCCGACTCGGAACTCGCGATCAGCGTGCCCAGAGTCGAAGAGATGTTCTCGAACGACGGCCCATTCAGGGGCATCCGGGACGCGGGTGGCGACGATTGGCCGATCTACGACTTCGTGGACATCGTGCTTGAGCCGACTGCGATTCCTTGGCAGGTGTTTGCCTACCACCCGTTCGGTGGCTGGAACGACGCACCGTGGCCCGACGAGCAACTCGTCATGCACCGTCACTGGCACGAGCGATACGGAGCGGAACTGGTCTGCATGAATTCGGACTGGTACGAGATGTTCGTCCCCCGACCGCCGCGGAGTCGCCACGAAGCCCTCGCCCTCATCGACGAGATGACCAACTTCGGGGAAGAGACGATCTTCGGCTATTCACGCGGTGGGTCGGAAGATTCGTTGGTGGAGCAAATCCGCACCGCCCACTACTGGTACTTCTGGTGGGATTGAACCGGCGTTGAGTACAATACGGCATTACTACCGGAGGGCCGACGCATGTCCACCCACACCCCCAAGGCGAGCGGCAAACCGCGGGCGAAACCGCCCGCCGTTCCGCGGCAACCGCCCGAGGACCACGGGCCGATCCTGGAGTTAATCGCCCGCATCGTCCCGAATCACGAGGTCTGGCTCCGCACTCCCAACCGCGACTTGGCCGGCAACGCGCCGGAGGAACTCGTCGGCGGTCCTCACGAGTCGCTCGTCCGGGGCATGGTCCTGGCCTACAAGTACGGGACATTCACATGAGGCTGTCCGGGTGCCGGCGGTTGGTGTGCCGTCCGATTCATGGCGTCTGGTGGCGTGCCGTTCAGGTTCTCCACCTCGCCGCGCCCTTGAAGTAGGGTCAGACCGCGACCTACGAAGGCCGCTTCACGTCCGGAACGTCGGCCCGGCCGGGCATTGCGGCGCTCTACTTGGCCGAAGACCTCTTCGTCGCCGCGCTGGAGGTCGAAGCGGTCCTCGGCTCCCCACTGTCCGGGCAACCGCTGCACGGGAATCCGTCCTCGGTCGCTTGGTCCCTCCTGCCGGTCAACGTGCTGCTGGAAGCCGTCGTGGACCTGACCGACCCGCGCGAGTTGGCTAAGATCGGTTCCACGAGCCAGGATTTGACCGGGGACTGGCGGGCGTATGCCATGAGCCGCCGGCACGCCTCGCCGAAGGCCCCATACTTCACGACCGTCCCGACCCAACAACTCGCCATCACCCTGCACCAGTTGAAAGTCGAAGGCGTCATCACATTTTCCTCCCGGCTCGCGACCAAGAAGAACTTGATCCTGTTCCCCGACAACTTCCGCAGGATGAGTTCTGTCACCTACACCGATCAGGCGACGGGCGTAGTTCACACGCCCATCCCGTAAGTCTCACGCGGCCACCTTCAGCGCCGGCACGGCCACGCGGCTGCGGTCGCGGACGGCGCGGACGCCGTCGCCGACGCTGCGGAAGGCCGTGCGGCCGAGGGCGGACATCGCCTTGAAGCGGTCGAGGATGACCCGCGTCGGGCCGACAGTCTCGAACGTCGTGCGGTCTTGGATGAGGTCGGCATCCAGGCCGCACACCATCGCCACCGTCCGTGCGAAACTGAACTCGGTGTGCCGTTCCGGGCCGACCAGGTGGAAGGTGCCCGTCGCCTTGCGGCCGATCAGCGTCAGCACGGCGTCGGCGAAGTCGGCCGCGAACGTCGGCATCCGCACCGCCTCGTCGTCGGCCAGCACCGTCTCGCCCTTGGTCAGTTGCCGAATGACCTGACTCAGCGGATCGGCCTTCGACCGCGTGCCGAAGACGAACCCGGTGCGGGCGATCAGGTGCCGCTCCGGGAGCGCGGCGCGAACCGCCTGCTCGCACGCGGCTTGCGCGGCGGCCAACTCGCCGACGGGGTTCAGTTCGTCCTCTTCCCGCATCGCCGACTTGCATTCGCCCAGCACGCCGTCGCCGGAGACGAGGACGAAGTGGGCCGCCGTCCGCGCGACGGCCGCGGCCACTTCGCCGATGGCGTCCGGCAGGGCGGGCGCGGCCCACACGACCGCGTCCGGGTCGTAGTCGGCGATCAGTTCGCGGACGCCGTCGCCGTCCCGCACGTCGAGTGGGATCATGCCGGGGCGGGGGCGGTTGCAGTAGGTGGCGAGGTGCGGACGGTGCTTGCGGTCGGCGGCGGCGGTCAGTTCGGACCCGATGCGGCCGGTGCCGCCGAGGATGAGGAGACGCATGGTGTGGTGACTTCCTGTCGGTCGGGAAAAGCCTGACGCCCCCGGCGAATCCTTGCCTGGGAGCGTCCGCACAAGTTAGGAGGATCGGCGGAAGGGGTCAACCCGGATTCCGCCGCCAGAACAGCAGCAGCACGACGAGCGCCACCGCCGGGGCGACCCACGCCGTGGACAGCACCGGCAGGTACGTCTTGTTGGCGTCGTTCAACCCGCCCTGCACCCAGAACATCCCAGCAAGATACATGGCGTTAATGAAGCCGAGCGTGCCCGTCACCTTGCCTTGATGCCGGCCGGAGACTTCTTGGCTCAGCGCGAAGTATGTCGGGAACAATCCCAGCGCGCCGAAGCCGAAGACCAGCAGCCCGGCCGCAGTGATCCAGCCCGCCGGCAGCCACGGCAACGCGGCGGAAACCAGCACCAGCCCCGTACACCCGACGAAGCACAAGAGCCGCGCGGTGTGAATGTTGCCGCCGCGCCGGCCGACCATTAACACCAGGAACCCCACGGTCCACGAGCCGACATCGGCGGTGAGATAATACGCCGTTGTCAGCCACGTCATCTCGCCTTCGCTGTACTTCAATTCGGATTGCAGGAACAGCGGCAGCCAGACGCGGAACGTGTGCCAGCTCGTGTTCACGCCGAGGATGACGGCGACCAGTACCCAGTAGCGGCGGTCGCGGAACACGTCGCGGAACGGCGACGAGGCATTCGCGGAGCTGTCCGGCAGCGGCTCCAGCGCGCGGCGGGGGACGGTGAACAGCCACAGCAGCACCCACACGATGCCGATGGCCCCGATGACGCGGAACGGCACTTGCCAGGCGTCGGTGGGGAAGCCGACGACGGGGGTGAGTACGCCCCCCGTCGCGGCGAGGGTGGCGTTGCGGTGCGACTCGTTCGGGTCGGCCCAGCGGACGCAGAGCAGCACGATGACCGGCGTGACGATGGCCCCGATGGCCGTGCCGCTCTGGAACAGCGCGCTGCCGAACGACCGCTCGGCCGGGGGCATGATCTGGCGCACCGTCCGCACCCCGCACGGCCAGTTGCCGGCTTCGAACAAACCCAACAGCACCCGGCAGGCGAACAGCGTCCAGTATTCGGATGCGAAGCCGGTAAGGAAGCCGGCCGCCGACCAGCCGAGGACGGCGGCGGGATAGACCCGCCGCACGTTGACGCGGTCCACCAGCCAGCCGGTGAAGAGCGTGCCGACGGCGAACGCGGCCGAGAAGCCGCTTTCGAGCAGCCCGTAAGCCCGGTCGTTCAGGCCGAAGGCGACCTTGATGCGGGCGGCGGTTTGGTTCAGCGCCACCCGGTCCATGTAGTTCAGGACGGTGGCCAGGAACAGCAACCCGCACACCCACCACCGCCACGGCGACGGACGGACTTCGGCGTCGGTCATGGGCGAACTCCGCGGCCGACGGGGGGAGCCGGAAGACTCACCACAGAGGCACAGAGACACGGAGAAGACGAGAGGAGTGATCTGCTTGGACGAATGATTCCCCTCTTCACTCTCTTCATTCTTCTCTGTGCCTCTGTGTCTCTGTGGTTAGTTCTTCTTATGTCTTCTAAACTGACCGGTGACTTCCTCCTCCGAGTTCGTGTCCACCATGCGCATCCTCGTCACCGGCGGGGCCGGCTATATCGGCGGGTTCACCGTCCGCCGGTTGCTGGCCAAAGGCCACACCGTCACCGTGTTCGACAACCTGACGGCCGGCCACCGCGCCGCCGTCCCCGCCGAGTGCCTGATCGTCGGCGACCTGCGGGACATCGACCACCTCGACCACCAGCTCGTGGTCAACCGCATCGAGGCGGTCGTCCACTTCGCCGCCAGCGCCTACGTCGGCGAGTCGGTGACGAACCCGTCGAAGTACTACCAGAACAACCTGCTCAACAGCTTGAACCTGCTGGAGCGGGTCCGCCGGCACGACATCCGGCGGTTCGTCTTCTCCAGCACCTGCGCCACCTACGGCGACCCGGAGAAACTGCCGCTGACCGAGGACCACCCGCAGCGGCCGGTCAGCCCCTACGGCAACACGAAGTTGGCGTTCGAGTACATGCTCCGCGACTACTCCGCCGCCTACGGCATCGGGTTCGCCGCACTGCGGTACTTCAACGCTGCCGGTGCCTCCGTGGACGGCAAGCACGGCGAACACCACGACCCGGAGACGCACCTGATTCCGCTGGTTCTCCAGGTCGCGCTCGGCCAGCGGCCGCACATCGACGTGTTCGGCACCGACTACCCGACGCCCGACGGCACCTGCGTGCGGGACTACGTCCACGTCGAGGACTTGGCCGAGGCGCACCGGCTGGCACTGGAGAAGATGACGCCCGGCGGCGGGGCCGCGTTCAACATCGGCACCGGCACCGGGAACAGCGTCCGCGAGGTGATCCGCGCGTGCGAGGAGGTGACGGGCAAGACGATCGCGGTGAAGGAAGGGCCGCGCCGCGCCGGCGACCCGCCGGTGCTGGTGGCCGGCGCGGACAAGATTCGGCAGGAACTCGGCTGGTCGCCGAAGTTCCCCGACCTGCGGTCGATCGTCGAGACCGCCTGGGACTGGCACCGATCCCACCCGAAGGGGTATTGAGTGGTCGTCGCGAAGACATCGAACGGCGAAGGAGCCTCGTCACTTGTCGATGACCGTCACGGCCGACCGCCGCCACAGGTCGCCGACGACCTTGTCCCGCTCCAACTTCACGAGGTTGTCGGTCAGCTTGTTGCGGACATCGGCCTGCACCTTGGCGTCGAACGGGCGGACGCCGGCCACGTCCCGCTCCAGCACCTTGACGACGTGGTAGCCGGTCGCCGTCTGGACCACCGCGCTCAGTTGGCCGGCCTTCAGGGACAGCACCGTCGGCTCCAAGTCGCGGGGCAGGATTTCGCCCCGCTTGGTGCCGACCCCCTCGCCGGCGCGGAGCGCGCTGTCGCCGTGCCCGTGTTCCGTAGCCAGCTTCGCCACGTCGCCGCCGTCTTGGGCGGATTTGAGCAGCCAGTCGGCCAGCTTCTTCGCGTCGGCCGGCGAGTTCGACCCGGCGAAGCTGACGAACAGGTGCTGCCACACCACCCGGTCCTCGACGCGGAAGTCCGCCGGGTGCCGCTTGAAGTAGTCCTCGATTTCGGCCAGACTGATCACCTTCCCCTTGTCGATCAGCAGTTCCCGCAGGTAGATGTTGGTCATCGACATCCGCTCGACGTTCCGCCGGAACGCCGCCAGGGACAGCCCCATCCCCTGGATCGCCTCGGTGAACTTGGCCTCGCTGGTCAGGTCGTTCGACCGCCGCAGGGCGCGGATCTGCTGGTCGGCCATCTTCCCCGCCTGCTGCCAGATCTCCGGCAGGGCGTCGGGCTTGTTCTTCCGCACCCGGCCGACGAACTCGGCGACGATCAACTCCCGCTCGATCAGCCGCTTCAACTCCTCGCGGTACACCTCCCGCTCCTTGGCCAGCCGCTCGTCGCCGGTCAGCGCGACGAAGTCCCGCGCCCGCTGCTTGACCATCATCACCACCTCTTCCTCGGTGACGAAGTACTCCGGGCCGATGGTCGCCACCAGCTTCACCCGCGTGGTCGGCGGGCTGGGCGGCAGGGAGGACGGCGGGGGCGGGGTGGTGTCGGCGCGGGCCGGGTCGGCGTCCGGCGGCAGCGGGGACACCGGCGCGGGCGACGGGGCGACCGGGGCCGGGGCGACGGGACCGGGGCCGAGGGGGGCCGGCGGCAGCGGGCCGCCGGGCACTCGCGGGCCGTCCGGGGCTTGGCCGCGCGGCACCTCCGGCGTCTCGAAGGCCGGCACCGGCGGGGTGCGGGCGGGCGTCGGCAGCGGCGATTTCGACCGCAACTCGGCCCGCACCATCCGGTCGGTGTCGCGGTCGAACAGCGAACAGCCGGCGGGCAGCAGCGCGGCGAGCGCGAGCGCGGTCATGAGTCGGCGGACCGGGGCGTCCATAACCCGTGTCTCCCGTCCGGGGCGTGGCGAAGGAAGTCCACGGCTATACCGCCCCGGCCGAACGACGCAAGCGGGAATTCGCGGGCGGGCCGCGGCGACGGATTCTGGCAGTTCTTGCCGCACCCTCTACTTCTTCCCGCTCGCGGCGTCGTACACCGCCTGGCCGATCTTGGCGATGGTCACCTGTCCGGCGTTGTCGATCACCCACCGCTTGTCCTCGTTCTCGTTCGTCAGCACGCACACCGCCACGGGGATGGTCTTCTTCGCCGCGTCGGCCGGGTCGGGGATGTAAATGATTCCCGCGTCGGTGCGTGCGTTGCTGACGGCCCCGGTCTTGTGCGCCACCACCGTGCCGGCCGGCAGGAACCGCACCAGCTGCTCCTTGTCGTCGTTGGCTTTCAGGTGGCCGAGCATGACCTTGCACGCCTCCGGCGAGGCCGCCTTGTCGGTGTGGATCAGCTCCAGCAGCTTCACCGTCTCGTTCGCGGTCGTGCTGCCGAGGCCGTAGGTCTTGGTCCGCTCCGGGTCCACGCTGGTGGTGCTGCCCTTGTACACCTTGGCGTTGATGCGGGTGTCCGGGAACCCCAGCGCCGCCGTCGTCTCGTTCACGGCCTTGATGCCGACCTGATCCAGCACCATGTTGGTGGCGGTGTTGTCGCTGTACACGATCATCAGCCGGATGGCGTCGCGCACCGGGAACGTCGCGCCGTCCGAGAAGTGCGGCGTGAGGATGCCGGCCCCCGGCACCTTGTCGTCCTTCGCCAGCGTCAGCGTCTTCGTCAGGTCGAGCTTCTTGGCGTCGGCCTGCCGGTACGCCTCGGTCATGACGGCCAGCTTGATGAGGCTGGCCGTCGGCATGACGGTGTCGCCGTCCAGGTGGAACCCGTCGCCGGTGGCCAGGTTCTTCACCGCCACCGCCACTTTCCCCTTGTGGGCGGCGGCGATCTTCTTGACGGCCACTTCCAGTTCGCTCGGCTCGGCCGCGGACAGCGCGGACACCGACAGCAGCAAGGCGACGGCGGTCTTCATGGGGGTTCTCCGGGTCGGTGGTGTCTTGTTAGCCCGCCGCGCGAGCAAGGGCCAAACCGCCGTGGCGGACAACC
>JAYUFU010000186.1:0-17721 GCA_043738505.1 Fimbriiglobus sp.
AGTTGGTGGCGCTCGTCGATTCCCCGGATTGGGACGCGGTGTGGACGGCCGCCTGAACTCCCGTGCCAAAACGCCGAGTGCCAAGAACAATCGGTACACCCCGCCGGCGGGTTCGGGTTGACACGCCGATTCCGCTTTTGCGACCATGCGCCACCCGACGGCACGACGCCGCAGAATTCGCCTCCACGGACGGAGACACCATGAGCTTCACGCCCCTCCTCGCCCGCATCCAGGACCGCGCCGCCACCGTCGGCGTCATCGGCCTGGGGTACGTCGGTCTGCCCCTCGCGCGGGCGCTGGCCCGCGCCGGGTTCCGCGTCCTCGGCTTCGACATCGACGCCGCGAAGGTGGACAAGCTGAACGCCGGCCTCAGCTACATCAAGCAAATTCCGGACGCCACCGTCGCCGAGATGCGGGCCAACCGGTTCGAGGCGACCGACGCTTTCACCCGCCTGGGCGAGGCCGACGCCATCCTGATCTGCGTGCCGACGCCGCTGACCGACGCCCGCGAGCCGGACCTCAGCTTCGTCATCAACAGCGCGCACGCCATCGCCGGGCAGCTCCGGCCGGGGCAACTGATCGTCCTCGAAAGCACGACGTACCCCAGCACCACCCGCGGCGACGTGCTGCCGGTGCTGGAGCGGACGGGGCTGAAGGCCGGCACGGACTTCTTCTTGGCGTTCAGCCCGGAGCGGGAAGACCCCGGCAACCCGACGCACACCGTCGCGCACATCCCCAAGGTGGTCGGCGGCCTGGACGAGCGGAGCGGCGACTTAGCGTGCGCCTTGTACGCGGCCATCGTCCCGCAGGTGGTGCGCGTCAGCACGCCGGAGGTGGCGGAAGCCTGCAAAATCCTGGAGAACACCTACCGGGCGGTGAACATCGCGCTGGTGAACGAGATGAAGGTGCTGTACGACCGCATGGGCATCGACGTGTGGGAAGTGATCGACGCGGCGAAGACGAAGCCGTTCGGATTCCAGGCGTTCTACCCCGGCCCCGGCCTCGGCGGCCACTGCATCCCGCTCGACCCCTTCTACCTCAGTTTCGTCGCCAAGCGGCACGGCCTGAACACGCGGTTCATCGAGCTGGCCGGCGAGGTGAACACGGCCATGCCGGCGTTCGTGGTGAACAAGGTCGCGGACGTGCTGAACGACGCCTGCAAGCCGGTGCGCGGCAGCAAGGTGGCCATCCTCGGCATGGCGTACAAGAAGGACGTGGACGACCCCCGCGAGTCGCCCGGCTTCGAGCTGATGGACCTGCTGCTGACGAAGGGCGCGGCCGTGACGTACAACGACCCGCACATCCCCGTCCTGCCCCGGATGCGGCACTACCCGCACCTGGAGATGGTCAGTTCGCCGCTGACCGCCGAGTACCTCGCGGCCCAAGACTGCGTGCTGATCGCCACCGACCACACGGCCTACGACTACCAGTTCGTCGTGACCCACGCGAAGGTGGTGATCGACAGCCGCAACGCGACCAAGAAAGTGACCGAGGGTCGGGCGAAGATCGTCCGGGCGTAGCGGCCAGGGGACAGGAAGCAGGGGACAGGAGTCAGGAGGCAGGGGACAAGGAAACCGCCGCGACGATTTTGTCTTTCTTGCATCCTCTTTCTGCTTCCTGACTCCTGTCTTCTGATCCCTGACTCCTGAACATCACCCCCGCTGGACGGCGGCCCATAGCATCAGCGCGACGCGGTCGCGGAGCTGCCCCCGCTGCCGAGCCAGCCGGCAGGTGCGGTCCTTCCAGGCGTAGTACAGGCCGGCGATGGCGAGGACGGCGAGGTTGCAAGCGACGAGTTGGAACATGACTCCGGCCCTCTCTCTGGGATCGCGTGGGCGACACCCAAAGCTAGAGCGCTTGCCGGGGCGGGCAAATCGGCGGTCGATTCGAGTTCCCGAAAAGGGCGGAATTCGTCCGGCGTTTTCGGGCAGTGTCAACCGGGTGTTATCACCCGTCAACCCGCTCGCCGCGAAGTCCCGACAGTCCCTCGCTCCCCAGTTGAATCGACCGCCCGCCGACCGCGATCTCGAACAGGTCGTCCAGTTCCTCGTACCGCATGAACCGCACCGTCACGCCGGGCACCAGCCCCAGGTCGCGCCAGCGGCGGAGGCGATCCGGGTTGTCGTCCTGCGCCTCGCGGACCAGCACCACGTCGCCGGCCCGGAATTCGCTCAGGCGGGTGAAGTCGCGGTGCGGCAGTTCGCCCGTCGCGGTCGGGATCGGGTGCCCGTGCGGGTCTTCTCGCGGCTCGCCCAAGTGCGCCGCGATGGCCTGCTCCAGCCGGGGCGAGATGGCGTGTTCGAGCGCCTCCGCCTCGGCGTCCACTTCGGACCAGTCCAGCCCCAGCACCTGCGTCAGGAACAGTTCGATGAGGCGGTGCCGGCGGATCACCCGGCGGGCCTCGGTCACGCCGGCCGCGGTCAGCTTGGCCCCGCTGCCGGGCGTGTAGTCGATCCACCCGGCCTCGGCCAGCCGCTTGAGCATGCCCGTCACCGACGGCGCGCGGACGGCCAGATCGTCGGCGATGTCCTTCGGCGACACGATGGCGTCCGACCCGCCGAGGCGGTGGATCGCCTTCAGGTAGTCTTGCACCGCTTCCGTGGGGGTACTCATCACTGGCTCCCGACCGAGGATCGAACCAACTCGCCCGTCAGGAAATCCG
Organism: Fimbriiglobus sp.; assembly: GCA_043738505.1. GTDB lineage: Bacteria > Planctomycetota > Planctomycetia > Gemmatales > Gemmataceae > JALHQU01. The sequence goes on from JAYUFU010000186.1 coordinate 2,663, forward strand.
CCGCGCGGGCGACCGCGCCGGGGATTGCCACCTTCGCGCACAAGGCGTCCAGCTTCGCCACCAGTTCGTTCCGCGCGGCGTCATCGGTCAGCCACCGTAGCACCGTCTCGGCGACCGGACCGGAGTAGTCCGCCGCCCCCGCGAACTCCGGGTACAACTCGTCCTCCGCCAGCAAGTTCGTCAGGCTGAGGTGCTTCACCGTGAGCACCCGCCGCGCGAGGAATTCGAACGCTCGGCCCGACCGGTAGACGACCGCCGTCGGCTTCCGCCGCGCCAGCAATTCCAGCCCGACCGACCCCGACACCGCCACGCAACAGGTGCAAAGTTCGATGACCTCCGGCGTGCGGCCGACGTGGACCTCGACCGGGAGCGACGACCCCTTCAGCATCTCGCGGACCAGCGCCGCCTGCTTCTCCTTGAACGCCGCCACGAGGAACCGCGTACCAGGCCGGGCCGCCGCGATCCGCTCGGCGGCCTTCACCAGCAGCGGGCCGTTGCCCGTCACCTCTTGCGTCCGCGAGCCGGGCAACAGGGCGACGATGTCCCCCGGCTTCGCCCGCTGCTCGGCCAGGAACGTCGGGTCGAGTCGCTGGCCGGCGATCTCGTCGAAGTACGGGTGCCCGACGTAGTGCGTCCGCACGCCGCGACTGCGGTACCAATCTTCCTCGAACGGCAGGGCGGTGAGAACCGCCGCGAAGTATTTTCGCACCTTCTTCACGCGGCCGCCGCGCCACGCCCACAGCTGCGGCGGCACGAAATAGTACACCGGCACGCCGTACCGGTGCGCCCGCTGGGCCATGTGGAAGTTGAAGCCGGGGTAGTCGATGAGGACGACCGCGTCCGGCCGCTGCGTGCGGAAGTACGACTCGGCCTTCGCCCCCAGACGGAGGAACGTCGGCAGGTTGGCCAGCACGCGGCCGAGCCACATGACGGCCAGCTCCGTCAGCGGGTAGAGCAAGTCCACCCCGGCCGCCGCCATCCGCGGCCCGCCGAACCCGACCAGTTCCAGGTCCGGAATCCGTTCGCGGAGCGCGACCGCCAGGTTCGCCCCGTGGAGGTCGCCGCTCGGCTCGCCGGCACTGAGGAACACGCGCATGGGAGCAGTCTATCGGAATCGGAGGCGGAACCCGTCGGCCCTTTCCAGTCCGTACGCCGCGAACCGTCACGCCTTGCCGAACAGCAGTGTCATCGCTTCGGACACGTCGGCGAACCGCTTGCCGGATTGCAGCAGCTTGTCCAGTTTCTCGCGGGCCTCGATGGGCGTCAGGCCGAGGGCCATGAGCGCGAGGTACACGTCCTCGATCACCTGACCGCTCGGCATTCCCGTCGGTTCCGGCGTCGGCTCGGAGGACGCCGCCGACTTGCGCGGCTTCTTCTCCTTCGGCGGGGCTTCGACCGCCAAGCCGGTGCCGGGCAGCGCGTCCACCACGTCCCCGGAGGCGACGGCGAACGGCCCGACCTTCCGCTTCAGCGTCGTGATGATCTGCTCGGCGGTGGCCGCCCCGATGCCGGGCAAGGTGGTCAGCCACTTGGCGTCCTGCCGGGCGATGGCGTCGGCGATCTCCTTCACGTTCCGGCACAGCGCCTTCAGCGCCTTCTTCACGCCGATCTTGTCCACCGTGCAGAACAGCTCGAAGAACTCCAACTCGGCGGCGGTGGTGAAGCCGATCTTGCGCGGCACGAACCGGCTGCCGCCGCTGTTCCCTTCCAGGTATTCGGTGATGTGCAGGGTGATGTCCTGCCCGGTGCGGAGTTGGAGTTGCCGGCGAACGGACTCCGGCACCAGCACCTGGTACTCGAACGGCCCGACCTCGACGCGGATGTCGTCGTCGTACACGCGGACCAGGGTGCCGGTCATCTTGGTGATCATGGTGCGTCTTCGAGGGTTTCGCGGGCGTCGGTTCCCAAGAGGGCGGCCATGTTCACGCCGGTGAAGGTGGCCGACCGCGTCCCCTGCACGACGTGCGACCCGGCGAAGTAGTGGCACAGCGCGATGCCCAGCGCGTCCGACACGTCGTGCGGTTCGGGCAGCTTGGTCAGGTGCAGTTCCCGCATGATGCAGTGCTGCATCTGCTCCTTGCTGGCGCGGCCGTGGCCGGTCACGAGCTTCTTCACCTGCGTGCTGGCGTAGCTGAACATCGGCACGCCCTTCTGCGCCCCCGCCAGGAAGAAGCACCCCCGCGCGTGGGCCATGAGGATGGCCGTCCGCGGGTGGTCGTAGTGGGCGTACAGCTGCTCCACGCACGCCGCCGCCGGCGACCACTGGTCGATCACGTCCACCACCCCATCGTAAAGCGCCTTCAGTCGTTCCGACATGTCAGCAGGATCGCGGCCCTCGGCGGAGCGGATGACGCCGGCCTCGACCGCCCGCGGCCCGGCGGTGGTGATCTCGATGACGCCGTAGCCGGTCACTTGCAGGCCGGGGTCGAGGCCGAGGATGCGGCGCGGCGGGGGTGGGGTCATGGCGACGGCTCCGGGTGCGGACGGATTTCCGTCTTCATCGACAACGCAGGGCAGTGGCTTGAGTGGAATAAGTAAACATGCGAATAGTTGTGTGGTTCGAGCCGAGTGCCCGCAGAGAACGCAGAGCAGACGCAGATTCAGTCATGAAAAGACAAAACCTTGTTCTTGTCCTGCCTTCATCTGCGTCTTGTCTGCGTCGTCTGCGGGCCTCTTCCACTTCGCCTCACGCATACAACTCAATCGCCTTGACGATCTCGCTCAGGTCGTTCGGCACTTGCACCGCGCGGTTGGCGAAGTTGGCGCGGCGGACGCCGCGCTTGCCCAGCACGTCCTCGAACGTCTTCGGGTCGGAACTGTGGTACGCCACCGTCGCCGTCGGGTCTTTTAGCAGGTGCGCCGTCAGGATGCAGACCACCCGCTCGCCGGGATCGATGACGCCCTCGCGGACCAGCTTCAGCAGCCCCGCCACACTCGCCGCGCTGGCCGGCTCGCAGCCCAACCCGCCCGCGCCGATCTTCGCCTTCGCGTCCAGGATTTCCGCGTCGGTCACTTCCCGCACGCAGCCGCCGCAGCGGTCGAGCGCCCGCAGCGCCTTCGGCAGGTTCACCGGCCGGTTGATCTCGATGGCACTGGCCAGGGTGTCGGCCCGCTTGTCCGCGTCGTCGAGGTACTTCATGTACACGCCGATCTTGCGGTCGTCGGGCGCGCCGCCGTTCCACCGCACGCCGTTGCGGTCGTACAGTTGGTAAAACGTGTCCGCGCCGGCGGCGTTGATGACGGCGATCCGCGGCGTCTTCTTGATGAGGCCGAGGTGCATCAGTTCGATGAACGCCTTGCCGAACGCCGACGTGTTGCCGAGGTTGCCGCCGGGCACCACGATCCAGTCCGGCACCTCCCACCGCAGCGCCTCCAGCACCCGCAGCATAATGGACTTCTGCCCTTCCAGCCGGAACGGGTTAATGCTGTTCACCAAGTAAATGCCGAGTTGCCGCGACACTTCTTGAACGCGGCGCAAGGCGTCGTCGAAGTCGCCGGCGATCTGGATTGTCAGCGCGCCGTGTTCGAGGGCCTGACTGAGTTTGCCGTAGCTGATCTTGCCGCTGCCGATGAAGATGACGGCGCGCATCAAGCTGCTGGCGGCACAATAGATCGCCAAACTCGCCGACGTATTCCCGGTGCTGGCGCACGCGGCCCGCCGCGCGCCGACCATCTGCGCGTGGGTGAAGGCGGCCGTCATGCCGTTGTCCTTGAAGCTGCCGGACGGGTTCATGCCCTCGTATTGCAGGTACGTGTTGCCGGGCTTCATGCCGCAGTATTGCGCCACGCCGTCGGCCTTCTGGCACAGCGTCTGCCCCTCGCCGATCGTCACGACTTTTTCGTCCGCGGCGAACGGGAAGAGTTCGCGGAACCGCCACACGCCGGAGAAGTCGAGCGGGTCGGTGCGGTTGGCCCATTTCGTCTCGAAGTGCTTGAGCGAACTGGGCACCGGCAGTCGGTCCCAGTCGTAGGCCACGTCCAGCAGGCCGCCGCACTTGGGGCACTGGAAGGCGGTGTCCGCCAAGTCCACGGTGGCGGCGCAGTGCGGGTGGACGCAGCGTTGGAAGGCGACTTCGGGCACGGGCGCGGTCCTGGGCGTGGGGAACAACCGACGCCCGGACTTTAGCAGATGAACGGGGAAATGACGAGGCGGGATGGGTGAACGGCGTGCCGCCACTGCCCGCGACAATCCGCCGCCGGGTGGCCGTCGTCGGATAGGTTGTCCCGGCCCTCTCCTCCCTCCGGAGTCCCGTCATGACCCGCGCCGCATTCGCGCTGGTGTTCGCCGTCTCGGTGGCCGCCGTCGCCGAGGACAAGCCCGTCGGCAAGCCGGTCTTCAACATCAAACTCGACAAGGACAACAAGATCGAGGTAAAGCCGGGCAAGTGGACGGTGCCGTCGGTGGCGAAGTCCGAGGACGAGTTGAAGAAGCTGGTGGAGGACGAAGCCACCCGCGCCAAGATCGCCAAGGCAATGGACCTGAGGACGCACGACCTGCTGGTGTTCTGCTGGCAGGGGTCGGGCGGCGACAAGCTGACGTACACCGTCGCCGAGAGCCTTCCGGAGCAGGTGCGCTTCACCGTGAAGCCGGGCGTGACGGACGACCTGCGGACGCACGTCAAGCTGTTCGCCGTGCGGAAGAACGTGACGTGGTCGGCGAAGTGACGACGGCCGGCCGGGTGTCGGCACCCTGTTTAAGGCGTTCGGCATGTTGGAGACCCCACCCCCCGGCCCCCTCCCCATGAACGGAGATGCCCCCTCCCCATGAACGGAGATGGGGTGTTCAAGGGGAGACGTTCCCGCCTCGTAGCCCGACTCTCCAGAATCGGAACCGATCCCGTCGGCGGTTGGTCCCGACTCTGGAGAGTCGGGCTACGTCAAGAACCCTCTCCGGGACGGGGTGGGGGTCTCCGACCCAAGTGGATCCCGGCACCGACTTCTGACAGCCCTCCGGCCGCTCACCCCACCTCCACGACTTCGATGTTGCGGTTGGTGTAGATGCACAGGTCGCCGGCGATCTCCATCGCGCTGCGGACGACCTCGACCGGCGTCAGTTGCGTGTGCTTCAGCAGCGCGCGGGCGGCACTCAGCGCGTACGGGCCGCCGGAGCCGATGGCCAGCACGTCGTCGGTCGGGGCGATGACATCCCCGGTGCCGGAGATGAGCAGCAGGTGGTCGCGGTCCATGACGATGAGCATGGCCTCCAGCCGGCGGAGGATGCGGTCGGTCCGCCACTCCTTGGCCAGCTCGGTGGCGGCGCGGGGGACCGACCCCTGGTGGTCGCGGAGCTTGCCCTCGAACCGCTCCAGCAGGCTGAAGGCGTCGGCGGCGGCCCCGGCGAACCCGGTCACCACTTTGCCGTCGTACAATTTGCGAATCTTCTTCGCGTCGTTCTTCATCACAATGTTGCCGAGCGTCACTTGCCCGTCCCCGCCGACGGCCCCGCCGGTGGGTCCGCGGACGGCCAAAATGGTGGTGGCGCGAATTCGGTCCATCGGTCAAAATCCTCCGGCGGGGGCGGCGAATACTCTGGGACGGGACCGGCCGACCCGCCCGGCCGATCTCGGTCGCGGTTGACGGCACTCCGGCCGAACGGTCATGATAGATAGCGGCCGGCAGCGGGTAGTGGAATGCGGACCCGGCCGGGGGTGATTTTTCCCAAACTCGGTGCCGTGGCGTACAATATCGGCGGACCTGTGGCGGGTGCCGCCTTCCATCTCCCAACAACGAGGAGCGTCCGCGATGATGAAGCTTCTGACAGTGACGGCCGCGCTGGTCGCGGTCGCCTTCCTGGCCGGGCCGACCCTGGCCGGCAAGACTGGCACGCACGGCGTGATGACCGTCGAGGACAAGGCCGGCGCGTTCACCGCCACCGGCGCGAAGGCGGCCGAGGCCAAGTTCGAGGGCGTCGAGTTCAAGGCCCGCACCCACTTCACCGTGGTGACGGTCAAGGACATCCCGGAGAACAAGAAGGCCGCATTCGCCGCCGTGGACAAGAAGGACGGCAAGGCGATGACCTCGTTCTTCGTCGGCTGGGCGAAGGACATGGTGTCCGAGCGGCGGGAGTCCGGGGTGTTCACCCTGGCGTTCGCGGACAGCGCCAAGTTCTTCGTCGTGACGATCTCGTCCGAGGCGGCCGACGCCTACCGGCACTTCGACAGCGCGAAGGCCGGGGTGCTGAACAACAAGGTCAAGCTGGCGTTCGAGACGGCGCTGAAGCAGACCGGTGCGGACGCCCAGGCGACCCGCGACGGCGGCCTGCAATCGGCCACCGACTACCTCATCGAGGAGCTGCGAGACACGACCGTTCCGGAGAAGGGCAAGCTGGCGGCGGGCGGCGCGGCCGAGAAGAAGGGCGGGCTGTCGATCCTGCAATGGGTTCTCGTCATCGGCGGCGGGCTGCTGGTCATGTGGCTCGTCATTGGCCTCATCCGCGCCCTGACCGGGGGCGGCGGCGGTGGGGGCGGCGGCAACGGCGGGGGCGGCGGCGGTGGGGGCGGCTTCATGTCCGGCATGATGGGCGGCCTGTTCGGCGCGATGGCCGGCATGTACCTGTACAACAGCATGTTCGGCAGCAACATGAGCAACGCCTCGGCCGGCGACTACGGCGGCAGCGGCGGTGACGGCGGCGGCGACTACGGCGGCGGTGCGAGCGACGGCAACTTCGACAACGGCGGGGAGGCCGGCGGCGGCGGTGGCGACTGGGGCGGCGGCGGTGGTGGCGACGCCGGGGCCGGCGGCGACTGGGGCGGCGGTGGAGACGCGGGCGGTGGCGGCGGCGGTGACTTCGGCGGCGGCGGCGACTGGTAACGCCACCACTCTTGAGCCTGCGAATCTTCGGGCACCGGCCTCCGAGCCGGTGCCTTTTTTCGTTACCATTGCTCCATGAACACCGCGCTCCGCCTCGGCACCCGCCGCAGTCCGCTCGCCCTCTGGCAGGCCCGGCACGTCGAGGCCAAACTCCTCCCGCTCGTCGATCCGGTCCCCATCGAGCTGGTGCTGATCGACACCCACGGCGACCGCGACCAGGCCACCGCGCTGAGCAACATGGGCGGCTTCGGCGTCTTCACCAAGGCCATCCAGGACGCCCTGCTGGACCGCCGCGCGGACGTGGCCGTCCACAGTTTGAAGGACTTGCCCACCGTCCCCACGACCGGGCTGGAACTGGCCGCCGTGCCCCCGCGCGGGCCGACCGGGGATGCGTTCGTGTCGGCGAAGTGGCGGCGGTTCGACGACCTGCCGGCCGGCGCGACCGTCGGCACCAGTTCCCTGCGGCGGCGGGCGCAACTGCTCAACCGCCGGCCGGACCTGCGGCTCGTCGAGTTGCGCGGCAACGTGGACACCCGCATCCGCAAGCTGGCCGAGCAGAACCTGGACGCCATCATCCTGGCCGAGGCCGGGCTGATCCGGCTGGGCTTGGAAAGCCACATCACCGAGGTGCTGGACGCCGAGTGGATGCTGCCGGCGGTCGGGCAGGGGGCCATCGGGCTGGAGTGCCGGACGACCGACGGGTACGCCCGCGAGACGGTCGGCGGCGTGTCCGACCCGGACTCCTGGGCGCGGGTGACGGCCGAGCGCGCGATGCTGGCGGCGCTGGGCGGCGGCTGCCTGGTGCCCATCGGGGCGACCTCGGACGTGACGCGCGGGGTGCTGACGGTGCGCGGGGCGGTGCTGAGCGCGGACGGCAAACGGCGGGTGGTGGCGACGCACCGGGGGACCGCCGACGCGCCGCTGGCAGTCGGGCAGGAGCTGGCGGCGATGCTGCTGGCCGAAGGCGCGGCGGAGGTGCTGGCGGGGTTGAGGTGATCGTCGCCGCGAGCGTGCGAGCGGTGATAAACACGACCCCGCCCGCGGGGAGAGCCGCGGGCGGGGCGCGAGTCGTCCGTCGGTTCCCGTCGCGTCACATGTCGCGCTTCGGCGGGGGCGGCGCGAGCTTGGTCAGGTCGAACGCCTCGCCGGTCATCTCCTTCCACTTCGACTTCTGCTCGGCGGACAGCGTCTTCTCCATCTTCTCGGCCGTCTCGTCGGTCAGGTTCTTGATCTTCTTCTGCATCTCGGCGAGCGCCTCGCGGTCGAAGCCGCCGCCGCCCATGCCCATCGCCATCTCCCGCCGCTCCTTGGCCATCTCGTCGTTCAGTTCCTTGATCTTCTTCGTCTGCTCGTCGGACAGGCCCAGCGCCTTGGCGACCTTGACGTTGCTGTAGGCGGCGACGCCGAGCTGCTGGTTCTCGAGCTGGGCCAGCCGCTTCTGCTGGTCGGCCGTCAGGGTGGACTTCACGAGGGCGATCCGCTCCTCGGTCAGCTTGGCCATGGTCTGGTAATAGGCCAGCGCGCCCTCGTCGTCGCGCGGGACCACGGGGCCAAAGGCGATGCCGCCCGGCCGACCACCGGCCCCACCGCCGCCCGGCCGCCCGCCGCCGCCGCCCGGCCCCATGCCCATCGGGGCCGCGGGCACGAAGGGCTTGACCGCCTCGGTGTACTTCGTCGTGAACTCCTTCAACTTGGCCGCCTGCTCCTCGCCGATCTTCAGCTCTTCCTGAAGCACCTTGTTCGTGAGGACGCCCGTCCGCAGGTTCACTTGGCCGCCGCCGAACCCGCCGAAGCCGCCGCCGCCGGGCTGGGCCATCGCGGTGCCGCCGCACAGGGCGACGACGCCCGCCGCCATCATCATCCGAGCCAACGCACGCATGGGAGAACCCTCCGGGAAGTGAGCCGCCGGCCGCCGGAGAGGGCGACCGGGACGGTGCTAGGTGTAGTCCGAACGGGTCGAATCGGTCACATGTCTTTCGGCATCGGGGCGCGGCCGCCGAAGGCGGTCAGCTTGGTCAGGTCGAACTTCTCGCCGGTCAGACCCTTCCACGTCTTCTTCTGGTCGTCGGTCAGTTCGGCGGACACTTTCGTCATGGCCTTGTCGGTCGCCTCGGTCCGCTTCTTCCGGGCCTCGGCCAGCGCCGCCGCGTCCGGCTGGGTGCCGGGTTGCGGGCGACCGCCGCCCGGCCGCGCGCCGGTGCCGACTTCCTTGGCCAGGTCGTCGGTGATCGTCTTGACCTTGGCCTTCTGGTCGTCGGTCAGGGCCAGCTCCTTCACCACGTCGGCGTTGGCGAACGCTCGCAGGGCCATCTGCTGCACTTCGATCTGCTTCAGCCGCTTCTTCTGGGTGTCGTCCAGGGTGTCGGTGACGACCTTGGTGACTTCTTCGTTCACTTTGGTCATCTCGGCGCGGACTTCGGTCATCTTGGTCATGTCCGGGCGACCGCCGCCGGTGGCGGGCCGCAGGTCGGCCATCTTCTTCGCCACCTCGGCGACCTTGGCGGCCGGATCCTTGAACTTCTCCTTCTGCGCGTCGGTCACCTTCAGGTCGGCCTGCAAGTCCTTGTTGCTGACGACTTGCGGGGTCAGGCTGGCGGCCCCGGCGGGGCGGTTGCCGCCCGGCTGTCGCTGGGCGGTGGCCGCCGCGCAGGCGGCGACGACGGCGACGGCGGTGAAGACGAACCGGTTCATGGCGGGAACCTCGACGGGAGAGGGGGAAATGGGAACCGGACGGGGTTCCGCGCGGGTCTCATTTTTCAGGGGGTATCTTGGCGCATCGACCGTGAGACGGGAATGAGAGAGTGAAAAGGGGTTACGACCGGCGCGACCGGCCCGACCGGGGCGGCTCTTGCGAGCCGCCCCGGATTTCGCGCCTTCGCGCCAACGAAACGCCCGCCCGTCGGTTAGGTGGGGTAGCGATGGGAGAATCGCCGGCGGCTAGACGGTTTCCCCGCCACCGGGTAACGTGGACCCACCGGCCGTCACCGCGACGACCGAACCGCCCCGGTCCCCCGACCCCGCCGCCCCGCGTGCCCCCCGCCCCGGACGCCACCCTCCCGGATCGGGAGTCGGACTGGATCACCGCCGCCCAGGCCGGCGACCGGCCGGCGTTCGCCCGCCTCGTGGACGCCTACTGGGACCGCCTGCACCGGTGGCTGTTCCACCTGGCCCGCGACTGCCACCGGGCCGAGGACTTGACCCAAGAAACGTTCCTGAAGGCGCTGGCCGCCATCGGCTCGTTCCGGCCCGGCAGCAACTTCCGCGCGTGGCTGTTCCGCATCGGGCACAACAACTTCGTGAACCTGAAGCGGGGCGAGCGGCGGAACACGGTGGCCCTGCCCGACGAGACGCCGGGGGCCGACCCGGCGAGCGACCCGGTGAAGACCGCCGGCGACCGCGAACAGCTGGCCCGCGTGTCGGCCGCCGTCGCCGCCCTGCCGTCCGACTTCCGGGCGGCGCTGCTGCTGCGGGCCGAACAGGGGATGTCCTTCCGCGAGGTGGCGGCGGTGCTGAAGATCACCGAGGAGACGGCCCGCTGGCGGGTGTTCAAGGCCCGACAGAAGTTGATGACCGTGCTGGAGCCGGAGTAGGAGTAGGAATAGGGGATTGAGGCTTCGGTTTTCACGCCGGAGGCGTGACGGACTGTAGCCAGGGGTGAAACCCCTGGAACCGATGGCAAATGGGAACCCACCCCGGAGGGGTGGCGGAAGCGGAGTCGAATCCGGCACCCCTCCGGGGTGCGGTGTTGTCGGACGAGAACCAGGGGTTTCACCCCTGGCTACAGTCCGCCACCGCTCCGCGGTGCAGAACTGGTCCGACCGCTCGACGAGGTTGTTTATCCTGGAACGACGCTGGCGCGAAACGCCAGAGGACCGACCGATGAAGTGCGAATCGTTCCGCAACCGCCTGCTCGCCCTGCCGTCGCCGGCCGCGCCGACGCCGGAGTTGGTCGCGCACCTGACGGCGTGCGGCGGCTGCCGGGCGTTCGCCAAACGGGCCGGCAAACTGGACGCGCTCGTCGCCGCCCTGCCGGTGCCGTTGTCCGAAGCCCGGAAGGTCGCGTTCGTCGATTCGCTCGCCGCGCTCGGCCCGGTCATCCACACCAAGCCGACGGTGCCCAGCGCCGACCCGCACAGCGGCACCTTCCGCCCGTTCCGCGCCCTGGCCCGGCGGGTGGACTGGCGGTACGCCGCCGGCATCGCGGCGACCTTCCTGGTGGCCGTGACCGCCTATCTGGCGTGGCCGGTCGGCAAGCAGCCGGTCGCCGAGAAGGACGGCCCGCGTCAGGAGTTGCTGGCCAAACAGGGCAAGCACCTGGCCACCCTGGCCTCGGCCGACTCCGCCGACGCCCGCCTCCGCGTGTGGGCCGACTGGACCACCGACCTCCGCGCGGCGACCGCCGACGTGTACAAGGCGGCCGAGCCGGACGACTTGGCGGGGCTGGAGCGGATGTTCGAGAAGGCGGTCCGCGACGGGGTCGTCAAGCACGCCGAACGGTTGCCCCGCCACCTGCCGGCGGCGGCGCGGGTGGACGTGTTGAAGGACGCGCAGGCGAAGATGGCCGCCGCCCGCGCCGAGTTGGAGTGCCTCCGGCTCGACGCCCCGCCGGCGCACAAGCCGAACCTGGAGCGGATGGCGAAACACGCGCTGGACGCGCAAGAGAAACTGGCCGCCTTGGCCGGGGGGGTGTGACGTGACCGCTCGCTCGCTCGCCGCCGTCGCCGCGTTCGCCGCCCTGTCCGGCTGGGTGTCCGGTCAGGGGCCGTCCCCGCGCCGCACCGCCGACGAGGAGGCCACGCTCCTGAAGAAGAACCGGCCGCTGCTGGAAGGGCTGCTCGACGACGGCCTGAAGCTGGCCGCCGCCGAGACGCCGCTCGACCGCGCCGCCGCCTGCCGCGCCGCCGCCGACCGGCTGGCCGTCGAACTCCGCGCCGCCGCGAAGTACGAGGACGCCGACCGGGTGAGCGAGATCGGCGACCAGTTGACGGCCCTGCTGACCGACGGCTTCCTGCCGCCGTTCGCCGTCGCCCGCGGCGACATCGGCCCCACCTCGCCGGACTTCCCCCGGCTGCAAACCCTCCACCGCGAATCGGCCTCGCAGTTCGCGGCCGCCGTGGACAGCCTGCCCACGGCCGGCCCGTTCGCCGCCGGCCCGCGGGTCGTTGCCCTCCGCCAGAAGCTGGCCGCCTTCGCCGAGAAAGTCGGCAAGCCGGCGGAGTGAGCGGTGGACGATTCGGATCGGTTTCGGGTCGCTTCCGTTCGTGCCGCACGGTCTTAATGCGGACGGCGATCGCCCGAACCCTGGTGCCGCGATGAACGACTTCGAGATCTCCCCCGATGAGTTGAAGCGACTACGGGCAGAGGGGGAGCGACGGTTGCACGAGGCGCTCTCGCGGGCCGCCGAACCTGCCAACCCCGAGGGCGGAGACTCGCTTCCCCGTCGGCTGCCGCGGATGACGCCGCCGTCATTCGAGCCGCGCTGGTACCTGCTGAAAAGTACGGGGGCGAAGCAGGGCCCGTTCCTCGCCGCGGAATTGATCGCTCAATTCCCGCTCCCGACCGACCGTGTCCGCGGCACATCCGAATCGGCGTGGGTGACTTGGGAACTGGCAGGGTCTCATTATCCCGAACTCGCCCGAACCCTCCGGGCGATGATCTCCGGCTCGACCGGCAATCAGCCCCCCTCGCCTCTTCCGACAGTTGCGACCGCGCCCCCGACGCCTGTGGGTGGGTCGATTCTGGCCGGCTTCCTCAAGTTCGTTGCAGTTTCGGCGGTGGTGGCGGGGTTGTTCCTGGCGTGGCTGATCTTCGGCGGCCGCAGCGACTCACGTGCGGCGCGGGAGGCGCAGCGAGAGCATCAGGAACAGCTCCGCCTTCAGCTGGAAATGCGGGCCGAACGCGACCGCAGTCGCCAGCTCCGGGCGGAACTCGACGGTGTGAATCGCGAGATCTTGGAGTTGCGGACCAACCCGCCCGAACTCGCGAAGTTCCCACCCCTCCAGCGGCTCTTGGCGAGCGAGAAACTCGCGACCCTCGAACGGCAGGCCGCGTCGCTCGAGGCCGCACTCCGCAACCCGTGACAGTCACCCCGCCCGCACCGGCAGGCCGGCCGCGAGCCGGAGTTCCTGGACCACCGGATGCGACATCCACAACACGAGCATTCTCGGCATGAACGTGATCGTCTGCCCGAACTCGGTGGGAGCGCGGAAGTGAACCGTGACTCGGGGAGGACTGATCCAGATGATCTCCGTGACCGAGACGACCTCGCTGAAGGGAACCTTGATTTCGCGGCGGTAGTTGGAGACGTAAAGAAACTCGCCGTCTCTGCGGACCTTCTTGAGACCGGCACCGAACCACAAGAGGCAGGTCGAGGGGACCGCCCAGACGCCAAGTACCACCCATTTCAGTTCGGGCGGCCCGCTCGCGTCGCCGTTGCCTTTGAACGCATCGACCCACACAACCGCCGCCGCAATGCCGAAGACGAAACATCCTACAAAGGGAAAGAACTTGTAGAAGACGGTGAAACGGGACGACAGCGTTCGCTTGCCTGCGGCCATTGGTGTCTCCCGATCAGGAACTCGGGCGGACGCATCCCGCTCGTTTCCGCTGGCACGATCACGCGCAGGGGTGGACCGGAAGGCCCGCCGCGCGTTGGAGTTCCGCGACCGTCGGGTTGGTCGCGATGAAGCGTGAGTAATCGGGGACGAACCGCACCTTCCGCCCGAACGCCGTCGGGTTTTTAAAGTGGATCGTGACCACCTCAGGGTACATCGACCGACTCTCGGTGATCGAGGCGATGGAGGAAAGCGGGACTCGGATCTCGCGACGGTAGTTCGACAGGTACAGGAACTCTTCGTCTCTCTGGACCTTTTTCAGCCCGGCCACCTGCCAGAGAATCCAGACGGCACCAGCCGCGAAGAAACCCGTTGCGCTCCACTGCGCCTCGATCGACATTTCGGCACCGTCCGCGTTCTTCGCCGGATTCGTCCAGACGCTCACGACGACAAAGGTGCCGACGACGATCCAGAACAGGGGACACAGGAATTTGTAGTAGATCGTGGAACGGGACGACAGGGTTTGCCTGGATGCGGCCATTGGGATCGCCCGGCCAGGAACCTGGGCGGACGCACCCCACGCCGCGTTCTGGAGGACCACGCGGTAGCCGTCGGGGTCGGCGAACGTGCGGCCGTTACGATTCCAGTACGGGTTGAACGCCGGAACCCGTGCGTACCCGGCCGCCTCCATCCGGGCGACGGCCGCCGTCCAGTCGGCCTCGTCGGGCAGGTAGAACACGAGCAGGTTGTCCTCGGTCGGGGCGCGACCGGCCGTGTGCCCCGCCCGCCGGGTGAACTCCAGGTGGTACGCCGCCCCCGTGAGACCGAGCATCACCCCGTCGAACCCGTCGTGGTCCGCGAACTCGTACAGCACCTCGAATCCCAACCCGTCGCGGTAGAACGCGACCACGGCCGCGAGGTCGTCGGTCGCGCGGGCCACCCGCAGGTGCGCCGCGCCCAGGTCCGGTGCGCGATCCATCGGTTCACCTCCGCGGCCGAACGACCCAGTTCGGCGTGACCCGCTACACCAACCCGTACATGACTTGAAAGCCGCGGAAGAACCACGGCCAAGACGACCACTCCTCTTCGCCCGGCCAGCGCGACAGCTCGGCGCACAGCACGATCCGGTCGAGGTGGTAGAACGTGACCTCCACATCGGCGGCGTACCCGCGCCGAGTCAACTCCTCCTGGAGTTGCCGGGCGAAAGGCTCCGCCCGGTCGCGGAAGTGGTGGCTCTGGGAGGGGTGAGTGCCGGCGCGGTACTCCTGGCACTCGGCCTCCGGGAGCGAGGCCAAGTGCTTGGCGAACAGGAACCGTTCCAACTCGCCGTATTCGCGCGACCGCCGCTCGCGTTCGACCTCGTCCGCGATGTCGGTCAGTGGACCGATCAGCCCCTCCGCCGCGAACCATCCGGCGACGGAGCCGTGCCGCAGGTGGGGCTTGTCCGCGGGCGACTGCTCCCCCTCCGGCCACAGACCGAACGCTTCCTGGACGCTCACCGGCATCGGCTTCACTCCGCGCCGCCGAACGACCCCGCTCAGCGGCGGCAGGGGATGCGATCACGGAAACCTATCGTGCGGCTGTGTCTGCTGTAGCGCCTGGGGCATCCCGTGGTGGGTTTGCTCCCACCCCACCCGACCAGGAACTTGGGGCTATGATACGAGTGCCTGGGGCGTGAAGCTCGTTATGTCTTTG
>JAYUFU010000187.1:0-6193 GCA_043738505.1 Fimbriiglobus sp.
CCCACCCACGGCCCTCGCGGGCCGGGTTCGCCAAGGACGCTATCCTGAATGTATCGCCTTTTCCCCCGCGAGTGTCGCCCATGCCGCTGCCGGTTCGCCCGCTGCCGTCGGTTCAGAAATGGGACTGCCACGGCTGCTCCGACTGCTGCCGCACCTACGCCGTCGGCGTGTCCGAGGCCGAGCGCGCCCGCATCGACGGGCAGAAGTGGGAAGGCGAGCCGGCGCTGGCGGGCGTGCTGCCGACGGTGTACGACCCGAGCATCGGCGGGTACCGGATGAACCACACCGCCGACGGCGCGTGCGTGCTGCTGGGGCCGGACAACCGCTGCCGCATCCACGCCAAGTTCGGCTCGGCGGCGAAGCCGATGGCGTGCCGCATCTACCCGTTCGTGCTGGTGCCGGCCGGCGACCATTGGCGGCTAGGCATCCGCTTCTCGTGCCCGTCGGCGGCGGAGAACAAGGGCCGCCCGCTGGCCGATCACGCGGCGGACTTGAAGGAGTACGCGGGACTCGTCGAAGCGGATGTCGGGGTCCAACTGCGCGACGCGCCGGTGCCGCCGCTGCAACCGGGGCAGGTGCTGCCGTGGGCCGACCTGCTGCGGTTCACGAAGGCGATTCTGGATTTGCTCCGCGACGACGCGCGGCCCATCGAGCGGCGGCTACGGATGGTCGCGGCGCTGGCCGACTTCTGCAAGAAGGCGGTGTTCGAGACGGTGACGGGCCAGCGGCTGACCGAGTTCCTGGACATCGCCGTGGCGATGGCCGAGGACGACGTGCCGGCCGACCCGGAGTCGATTCCCAAGCCGGGGTGGGTGGGGCGGATGCTGTTCCGCCAGATGGCGGCGGTCTATGCGCGGAAGGACAACGGGCCAAACAAAGGCGTCGCCAGCCGGGGCAAGTGGACGCGGTTCAAGGCCGGGTGGCGGTTCGCGCGGGGCCGGGGGCAGGTGCCGAAGCTGCACGGCCGGTTCCCCGACACCACGTTCGCCGTCGCCGAGATGCCGGCGGGGGAGCTGTCCACCGCCGGGCAGGCGCTGCTGGCGCGGTTCTATCAGGTGAAGGTGGAATCGATGCAGTTCGTCGGTCCGACGAACCACCGCCGCCCGTTCTGGCTCGGCCTGGAGTCGCTGCTGCTGACGTTCCCGGTGATCCTGTGGCTGACGCGGGTGTTCGCCTCGGACGGCCGCGACAAGGACGAATCGCTCGTCGAGGCGCTGCGGCTGGTGGACGACAGCTTCGGGTTCAACAAGCTGCTCGGCAGCCGCCGGCAGAACTGGGCCGTCGGCACGCTGGCCGGCCGCGGCGAGATTGCCAAGCTGATCGCGTGGTACGCGCGGTGAGAGGCTTCGTCGAGCACCCTTTGGTTGCGGCGATGACAAACGACTTCGTCTTCGCCGCGACCGAAGGGAGCGCACCGTCACCCGTCATACCCGCGCGTGTCGTCGAAGTTGCCGGCGAGCAGGTCGGCGGTGCGGATGTACCAGAAGAACTCGTGCTCGTCCTAAAACTCCCACCCCAATCGCAGCCCGACGGCGTCGCTGATGCCGCCGGCGGACAGCCACGAGCGGATGTAGTTCCCCGTCACCCGCAGGTACGGGTTCAGGTGCCAGTTCACGCCGAGGGTCAGGTCCGTCACCCGCCCGCCGTTCACCCGGCCGTCCTGCAAATCCAAGTACGACACCCGCGCGGCCAACTCGATGGCCCCCGGCCCGCGGCCGAACGACGCCGGATCGCGGCCGACGAAATCCCGCGTCGGGATCAGCCGCTCCACCGTCCCGTTGTCCTTGCGGTACGTCCGGCTCTCGCCCGTGATCCGCCACGCCGCTTCCGCGTACCCGCCCCAGAAGAGCAGGTTCCCGCCTCTGAACGAATGCACCGGCGCGAGCATCGCTTCGGACTGCACCGACACCGGGCCGTTCATCAGCAGCCACTCGAACCCGATGAGTTGCGAGTAGTCCGACGGGATCGCCTTCGTGTCCGCGACGAACGGCGTGGTCGGTGTGGTCTGTCCGATGCGCAGCTCCGGCTGCGCGCGGAACTGCACACTGCGGTTGTGCGACTCCCGAAAGCTGTACCCGACGCCGAGGTGCAGGTAGCGCGAGCCGTCCGGTTCGTACCACGGCAACCCCGTCGCGCGGCCGGTGAGGGCGATCCCGACCGGCGCGCCGACCGAGTCGCCGAACACGTCGCTGTCGGTGGCGAACAGGCCGACGGCGTAGGTCGCACGGTCGTCGAGGACCGCGTTCCGCACCATCGTGCCGAGGTTCCGCTGCGGGGCGAACGCCTGGTTGATGATCGACCGCTCTAGGAACGTGGCGAACCGCTCGGACGTGACCTGCTCCAGGCTGAACGGCTCGAAGTAGTGGCCGACGCGGACGTACCCGAGGTACGGGATGTCCGTCACCCCGGCGTACACGTCGAGCATCTGCGGGCGACCGCCGGCGAACTCGAACTCGATGCGGTAGTTGGCCGGGCCGTAGTCGCCGAGCATGCCGAACCGGGCACGGCGGAAGGCGAGGCCGTCCGGCGTGCTGCCGAACCGCCGCAGGTGGTTGGCGTCCTGGTTGAAGACGACGGCGTCGGTCTGGAATTGCCCGGTCCAGTTGACGGTCGGGAGCTTGGAATCCTTGGCCTTTTCCAGCGTCTCGATGCGCCTCAGCAGGTCGCCGGGGTCGAGGTCGGGCTTCGGCTTCGCCCCGACGGGGGCCGTCGCGACGGCCGGTTCGACGGGCGCGGGCGCGTCCGGCGACTGCGCGCGGAGGCCCGAAACGGCAAGCAAAGCGATCAGCGCGGCACGGCCCATGACGATTCCCCCGGCGTGGAGATAGCCGGGGGGCGAAGGGGAATCAACCCGGAAGATGGACCTTTCAAGAACGGGGAGGACGCGCTCCCTCGGCGATCACTACCGGCCGGCGTCCCACAGGCGGACGAACCCGTCGCGGCCGCCGCTGATGACCGTCTTGCAGTCCTTCGTCCAGCGGACGACGTGGACCGACGAGGCGTGCGCCTTGAGCCGCTTCACCAGCTTGCCGGTGCCCACGTCCCACAGGCGGACGGTGCCGTCGTGCCCGCCGGAGGCGAGCACCTGCCCGCAGTCGGTGAAGGCGAGGCTGCCGATGTCCCCGGCGTGCCCGGTCATCCCCGGCTTCTCGGCCAGCGTGTCCACGTCCCACAGGCGGATGCCGCCGTCCCACCCGGCCGTCGCCAGCACGCCGGTGTTCGAGAAGGTGACGGCGTACACCGGCCCCTTGTGGCCGAGGAGGGTCGGGCCGAACTGCCGGCGGTTCGGCACGTCCCACACCTTCACCGTCTTGTCCACCCCGGCCGACGCCACGTACCCGCCGCCGATGTCGTCCTTCGAGAACGCCACCGCCGTCACCGTCCCGCCGTGGTCGAACTCGGCCGGCTTGTCGGTCGGCTTCGCCTCCAGGTTCCACACCTTCACCTTGCCGCCGCGGTCGCCGGTGACGATGCCGGTGCCGTGCTGGTTCACCGCCACCGCCCGCACCCCGGCCGTCCCCTCGAACGCCTTGAACTGCTTCACGTCCACTTTGCCGTTCTTGGCGGTCAGATCCCACACCTTCATGATGCCGTCGTCCGAGACGGTGACGAACCGGTCGATGCCGCTGTCGGTGCGGGGGAAGAAGTCCAGTCCCCACACCGGCCCCTTGTGGGCGGGCACGCTCAGGGCCAGCTTCTTCTGCTTCAGGTCGTAGATGCGGACGCTGCCGTCCTCCAGGCCGACGGCCAGGTGGGTGCCGTCCGGGCAGGTGCCGACCGACCACACCGGGGCGTCGGTCTGGAACTCGACCGACCCACCGAGCTGGAACGCGGCGTCCGCTTTCGCCACCGGCTCCTCCTGGTGCGTCACCACTTCCCGGACGACCGGCGGGGGCGGCTCGCCGGCCACCACCACCGTCTCGCCGGGAGTGCTGAACAGGCCGGACGCCCAGGCGAGGAGCAGGCCGAGGAACACCCCGGCCAGCAGCGGCACCGTCATCAGCCCGACCAGCCGCGCCTGCCACTGCCGCCGCGCCCGGCGGGACAGGTTGCTCGGCGGGTCGAACGGGCACGCCTCGGCATTGTGCGACGCGGCGGCCGCGTCGCACTGCGGGCTGGACGGGTGGACGACGTGCGCGTCCAGCACGGCGTGCAGGTCGGCGGCCGTCTGGAACCGGTCGGCCGGCTCCTTCGCCAGCAGCCGATCGATCACCTCCTCGAACCACTCCGGCACGTCCGGGGAAAGCTTGTGGACGGGCGTGTGCGGTTCGTCGGCCACCCGCCGCAGCACCGCCAGCGGCGTCTTGCCGTCGAACGGCGGCTGGCCGGTGACGGCCTCGTACAGCACCACGCCCAGGCTGAACAGGTCGCCGCGGTGGTCCACGTCGTCCCCGCGGGCCTGCTCCGGGGCCATGTACAGCGGCGTGCCGGAGACGAACCCGGTCTTCGTCAGCTTCAGGTCCTCGGCCGCGCGGGCCAGCCCGAAGTCGGTCAGCTTGACCCGATCCGTGCCGGCTTCCAGCAGGATGTTGCCCGGCTTCACGTCGCGGTGGATCAGCCCGGTGGCGTGGGCGGCGGCCAGCCCGGCGGCGGCCTGCGCCCCCAGCCGCACGGCGTCCGGCACGCTCAGCTTCTTCACCCGCCGCAGCCGCTGCTCCAGCGACTCGCCGGCGACGAGCTGCATGACCAGGAACGGCAGCCCGGACTTCGCGTCCTCGTCCACCTGGTGGATGGTGACGATGTTCTCGCTGGTGACGGACGCGGCGGCGCGGGCCTCGCGGCAGAACCGCTGGCGGGCGGTGTCGTTGCCGGCCAGTTGCGGGTCGAGGATTTTCAGCGCCACGTCCCGCTGCAACACCGGGTCGAAGGCGTGCAGGACGACGCCCATGCCGCCCCGGCCGATCACCCGGTTCACCTCGAACCCGCCCAGCCGGCCGATGCGGCCGGGGGTGGTGCTGCGGGACAGGAAGTCGAGCTTCAGGTCGCCGGCGCGCTGGGTGGCGTCCTTGGCGTGGACGCGGGTGATGACCGAGATGGAGTGGTCGAGCGCCGGCCACAGGGCCGAGTGGCGGGGCGGGTCGATGCGGTCGATGTGGCGGACGGCCTCGACGAGAACCGGGGATTCGCCGGTGGCCAGCCCGTCGATGGCCCGCTGGCAGCCGGGGCAGTCGCTCAGGTGCGCGGTGACCTCGTCCGCCCGGTCGCCGGGCAGGTCGTTGTGGATCAACTCCCGCAGCTCGTTGCGGGTGGGGCACTCGATGCGGAGGACGGGGTGGGAGAGGGGCATGGGAGGGGACACTCGATGTTCTTGGCGGGCGGGAGGCTCCCGCTACCACGCTTCGGACTCGGCCATGAGTTTCTGCGCTTCTTCCCGCAGGCGGGCCAGCACCCGGCTCTTGGCCACATACACCGCGCCGGGGGTCATTTTCAACTCCGTCCCGACCTCGAGCGCGGTGCGGCCGTCCACCGCCGTCCCCCAGAACGCCTGCCAGGTGGCCGGCTGGAACTCGTGCCGCACCCGGTCCATCGCCTTCGCCGAGATCCGCCGCTGGTACTCCAACTCCCACTCCCGCTCGTGGTCGTCGGCCTTGCCGGGCAGGGAGTCCAGCCGCTCCTGCGAGGCCGAGTCGCCGACCGCCTTCGGGCGGTTCTTGTTGGCCGTCAGGAAGTTGTAAATCTTGTTCCGGGTGACGGTGTAGAGCCACCCCCGGAAGGTTCCCCGTTTCGGATCGTACTCCATTTTGTCCGCGTTGCGGGCGACACTTCGCAACACTTCCTGCATCAAGTCCGCCGCGTCGGCGTCTTGGAGGCCGCGTTTGCGGGCGAACCCGTAGACGACCGGCCCGTACAGATGGACGAACTCGCCCCAAGCCTTGGTGTCCGCACCATCCTTGATGCGGGCAAGCAATGTCACGCGGGTCAGTGGTGGCTCCGCCATGCGGACCGTTTCCTACTTAGGGATACCGGCAACACCTAGGTCGCCTAACACAGGTTATGGAGAGGTAATTGAGTTTACGTTCTCGCCGGGCAACAAGATCGAATGGTGTCTGTATTATCAGCTAGTTCCCGATAATCGAGGTGAGGGGCCGTTAGTACCTGGGGTGTCGCTGCGCTCAACCCCAGGCTAATAGCTGTAATCCCTTCGGGATAGTAGGCATGTTGAGGCATCCCGGCAGGGATGTTAGCCATTAGC
>JAYUFU010000188.1:0-6159 GCA_043738505.1 Fimbriiglobus sp.
CGGCGGGAACTCGCCCCAGGCGACCCCGCGCCCGACCACTCGACCCCGCACACGGCGGCCGAACGGCTGCTGAAAAAGGGGGCACCGACGCCCCGATGACGGCCGCAAGCCGCCGCCGGCCGTCGGCGGTTGCCGGCCGGCGGGTCGCCGCCCGCTAGCCGCCGCCGACGAAGTACCGCAAGCGGATGTTGCGGCAGTTCCGCAGGCGGAAGGGGACGCGGACGGGGCGACGGGTGTGCGGCCAGCGGTGGCAGGTGGAGAGCGGGTTCCGCCGGCTCGAGCGGCTGCTCCGCAGCACCGTGCGGGCCGGTCAATGGGTGAACCAGGAGAAGGAACTGCTGCCGCGGGCGATCGCGTACAACCGCGTGCTCGTCGCCGCGGCGTAGGATTTCGACAGAGCACCCGGCGGGCAGAGGTGGAAGACTGCCAAGCCCCTGACTCGCCGTTGGCTCACGGCAAACCACCTCACTTCTCGTCCGCCGGCGGGGTGTACGGCTTGTTCGACGACCGCTGGTACGCCTGCTGCTTGGCCCGCTTGCTGAACTTGGCCGCGTCGTCGTTGTCCAGGTCCCGCTGCACCTCGCCCAGCGCCGCCAGTTCCTCGTCCATCAGGGACGACGACGGGGCCTCCTGGCACATGGCGACCGTCATGTTCAGCATCCCGGCCGACCCCGCCCGGTCGCCGATGGCCATCAGCCGGGCGGCCTCCTTCTTGTTCCGCGCGGCTTGCAGCAGGACGGCCAGCTCCCGCACCTCGAAGTTGTCGGCCAGCCCGTCCCACACCGCCGACGGCACCGCCGGCAGCGTCAGCCCGACGGTGGCCGTGTGGCGGATGTCGTCCTTCGGCGACTGCCAGTCCAGGCGGAAGCGGACCACGTCCTTCTCGCCGGTGAAGGCCGACACGTTCAGCCGCACCAGCACCAGCACCGGCATCCCGCCGACCAGGTTCGGCAGCTTCCACCCGCCGTCCGGCGTGCGGTCGAACTCGTTCAGCAGGTCGGCCACCGTCACCCCGGACGCCGGCTCGGTGTACAGCGTCACGCCGATGCCGGCGGTGGCGTTCAGCCCTTGCATTTCCGTGCGGAAGATGCCCGGCAACTGGCTCGCCCCCTCGACGTAGTAGTAGTTGCCGTCGCCGGAGCGGGCCATCGCTTCCAGCAGGTCCTCGTTGTACTGGTCGCCGAGGCCGAGCGTGGTCGTCGAGACGCCGGCCTCGGCCAGCTTGTGAACGTCGTCGGCGATCTTGTCCGGCCGCGACTCGCCGACGTTCGCCAGCCCATCGCTCAGCAGGATGACGCGGTTCACGCCCTCGCTCTGGCGGTGGGTTTGCACCTGCCGGCCGCCCTCCTGCCAGCCGCCGTGCAGGGCGGTGGTGTTGCGGGGTTGGATGGCGTCGATCAGCCGACAGATGGCGTCCTTGTCGGCGGCCGGGCCGTTCGGCACGATGGTTTCGATCTGGTCGTCGAAGATGGTGACGCTGACGCGGTCCGTGGCGGCCAGCTCCCGCACGGCGAACGCCACCGCCTCGCGGGCGAAGGTGATCTTCCGCGCCTCGCCCATCGACCCGGAGCGGTCGATGACGAAGCCGAGGTTCAGCGGCGGACGGGAGCCGGTGATTTCAGGGAGCGGCGGCGTCACTTTCAGCAGCACGTCGAGGGTGGTCGGCAGGTCGGATCGGACGGCGGGCCGCAGCGGCACGACTTCGAGTTTGGGTTCGCTCATGGCGAAGGCTCCGGGGAGGGGAGGGGAAAACGATACGCCGGCACGAGGACCGGACTGCGACCGGGCACGACGGGTTCACGCGAGCATCGGATCGACGGGTTGGCGGATTGTACGCGGCCGGACAAGGGCGGGGGGAAGTCCGGGTTTTTTCCCCTCACAATCCCGTCGCTTTCCGTGGCCCAGGTGCCCCCGTTTCCGTAAGATGAAAGGACGACTCGCACCCCGTCCGGATCGCCGCAAGGTGCTTCCGGGGCAACGGGTTTCGATCCGCCGCCGTTCGGACTGCGACCGAGGAGACTGGCTTGGCCAAGACACCCCAAAAACCGACCGGCCCGCCCGACGAAACCCCGCCCGCCAACCCGGCCGGGCTGGCCGTCATCGACGGCCTCGACATCGTCGACGAACTCCGCGACAGCTACCTGACCTACGCCCAGTCGGTCATCGTCTCCCGCGCCCTGCCGGATGTCCGCGACGGCCTGAAGCCGTCCCAGCGGCGCATCCTCGTCGCCATGAACGACCTCGGCTTGGGGCCGACCAGCAGCACCAGCAAGTGCGCCGGCATCATCGGCGAGACGATGAAGCGGTACCACCCGCACGGCGACGCCAGCATCTACGACACCCTCGTCCGCATGGCCCAGGAGTGGGTCTTGCGGGTGCGGCTGATCCACGGCCAGGGGAACTTCGGCAGCATTGCCGGCCTGCCCCCCGCCGCCCACCGCTACACCGAGGCCCGCCTGACGCCCGCCGCCGCCGAGATGCTGGCGGACATCGAATCGGAAACCGTCGATTTCATCGACAACTACGACGGCAAGTACCAGGAACCGCTGGTGCTGCCGGGCAAGTTCCCGAACCTGCTGGTGAACGGCGCGGTCGGCATCGCCGTCGGCATGGCCACCGACATCCCGCCGCACAACCTCCGCGAAATCTGCGACGGCCTCGTGAAACTGATCGACGAGCCGGAAACGTCGCTCGGCGAACTGCTCCAGATCGTCCCCGGCCCGGACTTCCCGACCGGCGGCATCGTCATGGGCCGGGCCGGGCTGTACCAGGCGTACCAGGGGCAGCGGAGCCGCATCACCCTGCGGGCGCGGGCCGACATCACCGAAGAGGCGAAGGGGCGGACGCCGGTCATCATCATCAAGGAAGTGCCGTTCGAGGTGACGCGGAACAAGCTGGCGGCGGACATCGGCCAGCTCATCAAGGACGGCCGCATCGAGGGCGCGACCGGCGTGCGCGACGAGTCCAGCGCGCGGACGGGCGAGCCGGTGCGGCTGGTGGTGGAACTGAAGAAGGGGACCGACCCGCACCTGGCGCTGAACCAGATTTACCAGTTGAGCAACTTGCAGAAGACGGTGAGCGTGGCCATGCTGGCCCTGGTGGACGGCCGGCCGGAGTTCCTGACGCTCAAGGCGATGATGCAGAAGTACCTCGACCACCGGATCGTGGTCATCCGCCGGCGGACGCAATACCTGCTGCGGGAGGCCAAGCGGCGCGGGCACATCCTGGAAGGCCAGTTGATCGCCATCTCGTCGCTGGACTTGGTCATCCAGACCATCCGCAAGTCGCCGTCGCGGGCCGAGGCGAAAGTGCAACTGCAAGCCATGCAGGTGCCAATCGCCCGGCTGATCGACGCCATCGGGCAGGTGGCGTTCGACACGCTGAAATCGGATATCGACATCAAAGAGTTCTACTCGATGACGGAGTTGCAAGCCGAGGCCATCCTGCGGATGCAACTGGGCCAACTGGCCAACCTGGAGCGCGACGAGATCCTGAAAGAGTACAACCAGATCCGCGACCAGATCCGCGGGTACGACGAGATCCTGTCCGACCCGGCGAAGGTGAACGCGATCATCCGCGCCGACCTGCTGACCATCAAGGACAAGTACGGCACCGCCCGCCTGACCGAGATCAGCGACGACGGCGGCGACGTGGAAATGGAGGACTTGATCCTCGACGAGCCGGCGGTGGTGATGCTGTCCCACGAGGGGTTCATCAAGCGGCTGCCCGTCGAGACGTACCGCGTGCAGGGCCGCGGCGGTAAGGGCGTGCAAGGGGGGTTGCGGGACGACGACTTCATCCAGCACTTCTTCACGGCGACGACGAAATCGTTCCTGTTGTGCTTCACCAACAAAGGGCAGTGCTACTGGCTGAAGGTGTACCGCATCCCGGAGGCCACTCGCACCTCCGCCGGCCGCAGCATCGCCAACGTCCTCCAACTGAAGGAGGACGAGAAGATCGCCAGCGTCATTCCGGTGCGGGAGTTCACCGAGGGGTGTTATCTGCTCATGGCGACGCGGCAAGGCCTCGTCAAGAAGACGAGCCTGATGGAGTACAGCCGGCCGCGACAAGGTGGTATTATTGGTATCAACCTGGAAGAGGGCGACACGCTCATCGACGTGTGCCTGACCAAGCCGGGCGACGAGGTGGTGTTGAGTACCCGCCTCGGCATGGCCATCCGCTTCGGCGAGTCGGACGCGCGGAGCATGGGCCGCGGCGCGACCGGCGTGTACGGCATCAAGCTGGACAAGAAGAAGGAAGACGTGCTGGTGGGGATGGTGGTCGCCGACCCGGACGGCTTCCTGCTCACCCTGTGCGAGAACGGCTACGGCAAGCGGACGCCGTTCGGGGCCAACACCGCCGGCGAAGCGACCGACGAGGGCGAGGACGACGCCGCCGAGCCGAGTACCGCCGTCGAACCCGCCGCGCCGAGCCGCGACCGCGAGGGCGCGTCTTCCGACCCGGACGGCGAACCGGCCGAGGCCGACAAGTCGGCCATGCGGTACCGCAAGCAGCGGCGCGGCGGCAAGGGCGTGAAGGACGTGAAGGTGACGGCCAAGAACGGCCCGGTGGTGGGCATCGCGGCCGTTCGCCCCGGCGACGAGATCATGGTCATCACCGCGCAGGGCATGGTGGTGCGGACCAAGGCCGACGACATTCGGCTGGTCGGGCGCAACACCCAGGGCGTGAAGGTGATGACGCCCGCCGCCGGCGACAAGATCGCCACGATGGCCAAGCTGGCCGCCGAAGCGAAAGTGGAAGAGAGCCAATACAGCTAACGCCAGAAAAGACAAGGCCGTTTTTTGACGGGATCACGGGATGAAGAGAAGGATGATTTGAATTGTGTCTATCATCCTTCTCTTCATCCAGTGATCCAGTCAAAACTCTTCATTCTCCGAACCCACTCATGCGCGCTGACGGCCGAAGTGAAAGTGGACGAAAGCCAAGACAGCTAACGCTAGAGAAGACACAGCCATTTTTGACAGGATCACAGGATGAATAGGATGATTTGAATTGTGTGTATCATCCTCCTCTTCATCCTGTGATCCTGTCAAAACTCTTCATTCTCCGAGTCCACTCATGCGCGTTCTCATCACCGGCGGGTACGGGTTCATCGGGGCGTGGATCATCAAGAACCTGCTCGCGCGGGGCGACGACGTGTCCGTCTACGACCTGAAGGAGGACGCGCGCCGGCTGCGGCTCATCCTGCCCGAAGTCGAAGTGGCCAAGGTGACGTTCGTCCCCGGCGACGTGACCGACCTGCCGGCGCTGACGGCGGCCTTGAAAACCCAGGCGATCACGCACGTCATCCACCTGGCCGGGCTTCAGGTGCCGACCTGCCGGGCGAATCCGATGCTCGGCGCGCAGGTCAACGTCCTCGGCACGCTGTCCGTGTTCGAGGCCATCAAGGCGCTCGGCACGCAGGTGCAGCGACTGGTGTACGCCAGCAGCGCGGCGGTGTACGGCGGGCCGGAGTTGTACCCCGCCGGCCCACAGGCCGATGACGCCCCGCTCATCCCCAGCACGCACTACGGCGTGTTCAAGTGCTGCAACGAAGGCAACGCCCGCATCTATCACATCGACAACGGCATCAACAGCGTCGGGTTGCGGCCGTGGACGGTGTACGGCGTCGGCCGCGACCTGGGCATGACCAGCGAGCCGACCAAGGCCATTAAAGCCGTGCTGCTCGGCCGACCGTATGCCATCAACTTCGGCGGCTGGACCGACTTCCAGTATGTGGACGACGTGGCCAAGACGTTCATCTTCAGCCTGGATCGGCCGTACACCGGGGCGAAGAGTTACAACCTCCGCGGCGCGGTGGTGCGGATGACCGCGTTCCACGCCGCGCTGGCGGCGGTGCTACCGGATGCGGCGAAGTTGGTGACGCTCGGCACGACGCAGATCGCCATCTGCTACGACCTGTCCGACGACGGACTCCAGAAAGACCTAGGCCCGATGCCGCAGACGCGCCTGGAGGACGGCATCCGCGAGACGGTGGCCATCTTCAAGCAGTTGCACGCCGAAGGCCGACTCGACACCGCCGACCTCGACGCGCCCAAACCGGCTCCGGTGACGACCATCCAGGAAGCGTGAGTGGGTCTGCTCGAAGATGCCATTCAATCAATCGGAACGCGGATGACACGGATCAAAGCCGGGATG
>JAYUFU010000189.1:0-6158 GCA_043738505.1 Fimbriiglobus sp.
CCTCCTCGGCGTTCGGCTGCTGGAACCCGCCGACGCTGAACGTCATCCGCAACTGCTGGTAGTCGTACCCGACCGCGCCGTTCGGCCGCGCGGCGAACCGCTCCCGCAGGGCCGCGCCGAACTGCGACTGCAAGTCCACCGAGTACGGGTCGTCGCCCCACACGGCGGACAGCACGTTCGGCCGGAACTCCGGGCGGTTCGGCCACGCGGCCAGCGGCGGGCAGGCGGCGCGGCGGGCCAACTCGGTGAAGTCGATGGGGGTCAAGTCCGGCGTCGCCCAGACGAAATCGAGGACGGCGTCGGCCATCTGGCGGTTGCTGAAGCAGAAGCGGAACGACCGGTTGTCGTAGATGTCCACCAGCCGCGGGTGCCCGTCCCCGGTCTGGATCTCGTCCGCCGTGGCGGTGGTGATGAACAGCGCCGGCGGGGGGCCGGCCCACGTCGCCCGGCCGTTCATCGCCCGCGCCAGTTCCACCGCGCGGTCCGTCGAGCCGCCGCCGACCACCGCCAGCGGGGCCGGCGCGCGGGTCGCCAGCGCGTCCACCCAGTCGGCGGTACTCGCGTCCCGGTTCAGCTTGTACCAGCGGACGCGGAGTTTCCCCGGATGACCGGCGCGGGCCAGCACCAACTCCGGCACCGCTGTCGTCGAGTCCTGGAAGGCGGCCGCGTCGTCCACCGTCAGGCCGGGCACGACGGACGGCAGGCGGGCCACGCCGGACACCAGCCGCTCCCAGGTGGCAGCGTTCGTGGTGGTGTGCAGATAGGCCAGTTCCTGGTCGCCGTCGGGCACCGCCAGCGGCCGCGCGCGGGTCGCCCCGGACGACACGCCGGGCAGCGGCACGTCCAGCGCCAGCAGCGCCACCGGCAGGCAGATGGCGAGGATCAGCAGCGGCCACCACAGGCGTTTCATGGGCGGGGGTCACTCGGAGGCGCGAACTCATCCGGCCGCGAAAACGAAGCGCGAGGAACGTTCGTCCGTCCCTGTTAGGGGTCGGCGAGGAGTGTCGGGCACCCGTGTCGCGTCGGACGCCGATGCTCCCTCCCGCCACTGTACGACCGGATCGAACGGGTCGCCACCCGCTCCCAGGTCCAATGAAATCCGTCCGCCTGGTCTTGACTTTTGTCCACATCACCGAATATAGTATCCGCATGACCACATCTCCGGGTCGCCGCCATGCCCACCTTCCCGCCCGCCCCCGTCGATATCGACTGCCTGCTGCGCATCGCCCAGGGGCGGCGGCGGACGATGCGCGCCCGCTGTCCGGGCGACCGGTTCCGCGCCGCGATGGCCGTCCTGAAGCAGGAAAAGGCGCGGATGCGGGGCAAGTGGTCGCTCGACTCGGTGTACGAGTGGCCGGACGGCGGCGCGGACACGCCGTGCGCGACACCCCTGCCGGCTCCGTCGGCGTCGCTGCCGCCGGTGCCGCGATTCGTCAACCCGCCCAGCCGCCCCCGCGCCGCCAGTCACACGCCGGTGATCGAGCCGCAGTTCCACCGGACGGTGTTGCACTTGCCTGCCCCGCCCGACGAGGGCGAGACCAGAACCCCACCCCCCTGCCCTTTCCCCACGACTGGAGCGGGGGTGTTCAACCGGGAATCGTCCCGGCGAAACCGCGTTGGTGCCCGGAATGCACGGCGGGTTCTCGACTGCGTCATCCTCTTGAACACTCCCTCACCGGAACGGGAAGGTGGAAGTGGCCGGGGGGTGGGGTTCTGGAAACCCACGACATCGCCAACCACCGACCCCGGACGGGGGGCCGGGGGTGAGGGCCTCGGCGGCGCGGCCCGAACCGTGTGCCAGACCCTTGACGAACTCCGTCCGGTTTCCCGGTTCCGTTCGCCGCCGCCGTCGGATAAGATTTCCGTACTCGCCCGCCCGCCTCCCGCCCCCGACGTGCCGTCATGGTCCGTACCCTCCTGATCGCCGGCGCGCTGTTCGCCACGGTCGCCCTCGCCGCGCCCGTGCCGAAGGACTTCGTCAAGACGGCGAAGCAGGACGGGAAGTGGAAAATGACGGCCTACGAGGCGAACGGCCGGGAGAGCAAGTCCGCGGCGATCCTCTCGCAAACGTGGGCGATCGTGGGCGAGAACCTGACCGTCACGCGGGAGGCCGGCGGGAAAGGGGGCGGGAAAGGCGGTCCGGGGCTGCTGACCATGAAGATGAAACTGAAGACCGACCCGAAGAAGTCGCCGGCGGAACTCGACTACATCCAGGCCGGCGGCGGCACCCGCATCGGCGTGTTCGCGGTGGACGGCGACACGCTCACCGTCTGCCTGGCCCTCGGCCTCGATGCCGAGCGGCCGAGCAACCTGGACGGCGGGCCGGGCGTCCAGAAGTACACGTTCACCCGCGTCAAGGACAAGTGACGGTCTTGTTCGCCCGCCGCGCCGATCCCGAAGGACTTCAAGAAGGAGACGCCGAAGCTGGACGGCGCGTGGCAGTGTACTGAAGTTGAGTCTGGCGGGCGGGCCATCGCTCGGCTGGACGTGACCTGGCGGTTCGCGAACGACGCCGTGACGATCGTCCACAACATCGCCGGCGAGCAACCGATGCCGATCCTGCTGGACCCGAAGGCGTCGCCGATGGCGTTCTCGTTCACCGAAGGGGCGCGGCAGCTCGGCATCTACGAATTGAAAGGCGACACGCTGACCATCTGCCTCGGCAGTTCCGGCCAGCGGCCCACCGACATCGCCGGCGGGCCGAACGTGGCCAAATACACCCTCACCCGCGTCAAGGACAAGTAACCCCGTCCCCACGGAGGACCGCCGATGACCGCCCTGCTGCTGACGATTCCCCTGATCGCCGCCGCGCCGATCCCGAAGGACTTCAAGAAAGAGACGCCGAAGCTCGACGGCGCGTGGCAGTGTACGGGCATCGAGTTTCAGGGTCGCCAGCTCGGCGGCAACCAGAACTCGGTGTGGAAGTTCGACGGCGAGTCGCTGACCATCGAGTACCCGAACGGCCGTGCGGCCGTCCCGCAGCCGATCAAGACCGACCCGAAAGCGTCGCCGAAGGAGTTCCAGTTCGCCAACGGCGGCAACCAACTCGGCGTCTACGAGGTCAAGGACGACACCCTGACCATCTGCCTCAGCCAGCAGCAGGGCGTCCGCCCGGCCGACGCCGCCGGCGGGCAGAACGTCATCAAGTACAACTTCACCCGCGCGAAGGACAAGTGACGGTCTTGTCAGCCCGCCGCGCCAGCAAGGGGCCAACCCTCAGGCGGCTCCCGGAAGGCGCGGCGGGCGAACAAGACCGAACCGGAGGACCGCCGATGACGCCGTTACTCTTGGCCATCCCGCTGCTCCTCGCCGCGCCAGTGCCGAAGGACTTCAAGCCGGCACTGGCGCTGGATGGCCAGTGGAAGGTGACGGAGTTCGAGCGGAACGGCAAGCCCGCCTCGCACTTCCAAGAGTTGTGGCGGATCGACGGCGATTGCCAGACAATCACCCACGCGGCCGCCCCGAATTTGCAACCTCGGCGTCAGAAACTGCGAATCGACTTGAAGGCCAAGCCGATGGAGTTCGACTACACCTTCGAGGTGAACCGTCGCACTTATAGCGTTTCGGGCGTGATCGCCGGGCAAGGGGACGACTTCGTTGTCTGCTTCCCGCTGTTCGCCGATCGCCAACGCCCGGACAATCTGGTCGGCGGCGAGGGCACACTCCGCTACACCCTCACCCGCGTCAAGGACAAGCCGCCCGCCGCCCCGGAGGACCGCCGATGACGCCGCTGCTGCTCGCCGTGTCGCTGCTCCTCGCCGCGCCGGTGCCGAAGGACTTCAAGAAGGACGCGCCGAGGCCGCCCGACGGCGCGTGGCGGTTGACGGCCGATCAGACGGATGACATCATCCTCGTCGTCGAGAAAATGACTTGGCAGTTCGAGGGCGCGGGGCTGACCATCCGGGTGCCCGGTCAGGCACCGCAGGCGCGGGGTCCGATCTACTTCGACCCGGCGACCACGCCGCACACGTTCGACCTGTGTGCCCGGCTCGGCGTCTGCCAATTGAAAGGCGACACCTTGACCGTGTGCCTCGGCCCGTCGAACGGTGCCCGGCCGGCGAACCTGGAAGGCGGGCTGGGCGTCAGGAAGCTGACGTTCGCGCGGGTCGAGCCGAACAAGTGACACCACCCGGAGGTTTGCCGATGACGCCGCTCTTGCTGACGATTCCGCTGCTGCTGGCGGCTCCCGTGCCGAAGGACTTCAAGAAAGCGCCTGTGAAACTGGACGGTGCCTGGGTGCATACCGGCAGCGACATCAACGGCCTGCCCGTCGGCGGTGTGCGGAATGAAATCTGGACGTTCGACGGCGACAACCTCGCCATCCAAGGAAACGGCGTCGCCGCGATATCACCGATCCCGATCAAGACCGACGTGAAGGCGTCGCCCATGGCGATCGAGTTCGTCGGCGACGGGAACCGACTCGGCGTGTGCGAGATCAAGGACGGCATTCTCGTCATCTGCAAGAACATGGCACCGGGCGTCCGGCCGACGAACGTGGACGGCGGGACTGGTGTCGTCCGGTGGACGTTCAAGCGGGCCGAGCCGAAGAAGTGACACCGCCCTCGGAGGTTCGCCGATGACGCCGCTGCTTCTTGCCCTCCCGCTGCTCCTGGCCGCGCCGGTGCCGAAGGACTTCAAGCCGGTCAAGACCGACGGCGAGGCCATCCTCGGCACCTGGGAGATCGTCGACAGCATCCACCACAACAAGCCGAACCAGGGGGGCGTCGGCATCCACTACGAGTTCCAGAAGGACGGCGTCTGCGTCATCGTCCACCAGGACAAGAGCCGCCACCCGGTGAAGTACTCGCTCGACCCGAAGGGGACGCCGAAGACGTACCTGTGGGTCTGCCCGTGGGGGACGTGGCGGGGGGTGTACGAGTTGGACGGCGACAAGCTGAAGATCGCGGCGGTCGGTCAGTCGGACGCGCTTCTACCGCCGGCCGCGCAGCCGGGGCAGACCGTCGAGTACAGCGAGCTGCGACGGGTGAAGCAGTAACGCCCCCTGTCCGAACCGGTCGTCGTCCGCTCCAATGCCGCCATGGACATCGTCACCGTCGATCTCGGCCCGCGCTCGTATCCCATCGCTCTCGGCGACGCGGGCGGCGAGTTCGGAGCATTCGCCAAGAGCCGCGCGGCCAAAGCCACCACCGCCGTGGTCGTCACCGACCCGAACGTCTGGCACGTCGCCGATGGGGTGGTGGCCGCGCTCACGCTCGCCGGCCTGCGGACGTGGCAGATCGCCGTGCCGCCCGGCGAGGGGACGAAATCGCTGGCGCACGCCGCGACCCTGTACGACCGGCTGGCCGAGGTGAACGCCGACCGCAACACCTTGATCGTTGCCGTCGGCGGCGGCGTGGTCGGCGACTTGGCCGGGTTCGTGGCGGCCACCTACAACCGCGGCCTGCCGCTGTTCATGGTGCCCACCACGCTGCTTTCGATGGTCGATTCGTCCGTCGGCGGCAAGGTCGGCATCAACCACCCCGGCGGGAAGAACCTGATCGGCGCGTTCCACCAGCCGGTCGGTGTGTGGATCGACCCGGCCGTCCTCGACTCGCTGCCGGAGCGGGAATACCTCAGCGGGCTGGGCGAAGTGGTGAAGTACGGCGTCATCCTCGACGCCGAGTTCTTCGCGTTCCTCGAAGCGAACGTGGGGCCGATCTTGACCCGCGACCCGGCGGCGGTGCGGCACGTCGTCGCGCGGTCGTGCCGGCTGAAGGCGGATGTCGTCGAGAAGGACGAGCGGGAGGAGACCGGCCTGCGGGCGAAGCTGAACTACGGGCACACGTTCGCGCACGCCTTCGAGACGGTAGCCGGGTACGGGGCGTGGCTGCACGGCGAGGCGGTGGCGGCGGGCATGGTGTGCGCCTCGCGGCTGGCGGAGAAGCTGGGCCGCATCCCGGCCGACGTGACCGACCGGCAGGTGAAGCTGCTGGCCGCGCTGGGGCTGCCGGTGGCGGCAAACGTGGACTGGTCGGCGGATGACCTGATCGCCGTCATGCGGCGAGACAAGAAGGCCGTCGCGGGGACGCTGCGGTTCGTGCTGCCGACGAAGTTAGGCGAAGTCGAGTTGGTGCCGGACGTGCCGGAGGAGTTGGTGCGGGCGGTGTTGAGCGGCGGTTGAATCGACCCGCTCCCGTCGGTCGCGGCGATGACAGCGT
>JAYUFU010000190.1:0-6151 GCA_043738505.1 Fimbriiglobus sp.
GAAGAAAAACTCCGTTCTCTGCCTTCTCGGCGCTCTTGGCGTCTTGGCGGTTCAATTCTGGGTTTTCTCGGATGGACGCTCCCCGGCGGTCGCGGCTCGTCAAGATGCCACTCCCTGGCGGTCGCGGCTCGCACGAGACTCCCCACTCACCCGAAGATGTCCAGAATCGGCGTGCCGGTGCTGAGCGGCTTCGTCAACCCCTGCGGCGTCACCTTCGATTCGTAGGGCACGCCGAGGGCGTGGAAGATGGTGGCGCTGAAGTCCTGCGGGCGGACGGGCTTGTCCTTGACGTAGGACGCCGTCTTGTCGGACTCGCCGTAGACGATGCCGCCCTTGATGCCGCCGCCCGCCAGGATCGACGAGTAGCAGTGCGGCCAGTGCTGGCGGCCGGGGTTCTCGCCGGGGATGATCTTCGGCGTGCGGCCGAACTCGCCGGTGACGACGACCAGCGTGTCCTCCAGCATCCCGCGTTCGGTCAGGTCGGTCAACAGCGCCGAAAGGGCGATGTCGAGTCGTGGCAGGCAGAAGCCCATGCCGTAGGAGCCGTCGCCGAAGGCGTTGCCCATGCCCATGTTGCTGCCGTGCATGTCCCAACTGGAACTGGGCGGGCCGCCGAGTTTGTCCGTGGCCGACTTGCCGACCCAGCCGTTGACGGTGACGAAGCCGACGCCGGACTCCACCAGCCGCCGGGCCAGCAGCAGGTTCTGGCCGAGCGGGTTGCGGCCGTAGCGGTCGCGGGTGCGGGGGTCTTCGCGGTCCACCTCGAACGCCTTGCGGGGGCCGTCCGAGTTCGACAGCTCGAAGCCGCGCCGCTGGATTTCCAGCCAGTCCTGGTTCTTGCCGGTGCTGTGCCCGACGCCCGTCAAGAGCTGCTGCCGGCCGCTGCTCCGCTCCAGCGGGATCGTCGAGATCATCGTGTCCGGCGCGCGGAAGTCGGGCGTGGACGGGTTCGTCTTGGCGTCGCCGACGAACAGCGGGGCGTAGGGCGCGCCGAGCGACCCGCCGGTCGCCAGGTTCGGCGCGCAGAACACCGGGTCGCCGACGCACTTGATGAGCCAGACGTAGCTCGCGACGCTCTTCTCGCTCGGCCGCTGCTTCGCCAGGATGGAGCCGAGGTACGGCGCGTCGGCCGGGGCCGTGGCGTCGCCGCTCAACAGGTTGTGCATGGCGTCGAAGTGGTTGCTGATGTTGCCGGGGTGCGTCATCGACCGGACGAGGCAGAACTTGTCGGTCATCTTGGCCAAGTTCGCGTGCATCTCGTTGATCTTCATGCCCGGCACTTTCGTGGACACCGGCTTGTACGGCCCGCGGATCTCGGCCGGCGCGTCCGGCTTCATGTCCCAGGTGTCGACGTGGCTCGGCCCGCCGCACAGCAGGATGAAGATGCACGACTTGCCGTTCGCGCCCTTCTCGCCGGAGCCGCCGGACTTCACCCGCGCGGTCACGGTGCCGGGGACGGCCATCGTCAGGGCACCGACCCCGCCGAGTTGCAGGAGCCGCCGGCGCGTCAAAGTGGTGTTCATGGGAGCGGAACCGGGAAGGGAGGAGTCGGCGGGGGAATGGCGGCCGCGCCATCCAGGCTTCTGACATTACCACCCGTCGCCCGGCGGTGCAAACGAAGACCGGCCACGGCACCGGATTCTGGCGAACTGGCATTCAAGCGGCGAACCGGCGGCGTGAGCCGTTTGGGTGCGAAAACCCAGGCAGCTCACGCCGCCGGTTCGCCCGGAAGGGCCGTGACGGAGGGACAGCGGAACGCGGCCGCTGCTCACGGCTCGGTGTTGCTTTCTTGCGGCTTCAGATCGCCGACGAACTGGCTGACGCCTTGATGGTCGAAGATGATCGGGACGCCGCCGGGCGAGATGTAAATTGCCACCCCCGCCCGGTGGACCAGCGCGCCGGCGTGATCAACCTCGAAGCGGTCGCCGTCGATCAGCACCACCGTGAATGGGCGGAACGGCCGGCGGCCCTGAAATGCGCTCAGCGTGTTCTCGAAGTTCTCGGCTTCCATCGGGATGGCTCCGAAGGGTGGATTGTCCGTCCCCATTCTACCACCCCACCACCGGCCGCGTCACTCACGCGGCCTCGCTTTTGGCCTGCTCGAACAGCTTCCCCGCCGGGGCCGGCATGTCGGTCGGGCCGACGAACTGGCCGGGCATCCCCGTCCAGGCATGGGACCGCACGCTCGCCAGGATGCGCTCGGCCAGGGCCAGCGCGTCGCGGCCGTCCTCGCCCGTCACGCGCGGGGTCTGGTTGTGCCGCACGCACTCGACGAAGTGCCGCAGCTCGTTCGTGAGCTGGTCCCACTTGCGGTCGCCGTCCACGTTCCGCACTTCCAGGTAGCGGCCGAACACGTCGTCCTTGATGCGGCCCTTGGCGGCGGCGTCCATCCGCTCCGGCCGCAGCCCCTGCCGCCGGAGTTCGTCGCTCTGCTGGACGAGGTGCAGCTTGCGGGTGACGAAGTCGATGCCGGCGTACCCTTCCGGTGCCCAGATGCGGAGGCGGCGCTTCGGCCGCACGGCGATACGGCTGGCGGTCAGGTGCGCGACGCACCCGGAGGCGAACACCAGCCGGGCGTTCACCATGTCCTCGTGCCCGCCGAACACCGACGCGCCGACGGCGTGGACTTCCGTCACCGGCCCGCCGACCAGCGCGATCATCAGGTCGAGGTCGTGGATCATCAGGTCCAGCACGGCCCCGATGTCGGTGGACCGGCCGGTGAACGGCCCGTGCCGCTCGGCCTCGACGAACTTCGGGCGGATCGGCCGCTTGACCAGCTCCTCGAACGCCGGGTTGAACCGCTCGATGTGGCCGACCTGGAGCGGCACGCCGGCGGCGGCGGCCAGTTGGATCAACTCCTCGGCTTCCGCGACGGTCTTGCAGACGGGTTTCTCGACCAGCACGGGCACGCCGCGGCGCAGGAACGCGGACGCGACCGGGTGGTGGTGGCTGGTCGGCGCGGCGACGGACACGGCGTCCACGCGGCCGAGGAGCGACTCGTAGTCGGTGAAGGGCTGGGTGTGGCACTTCGCGGCCACCGCGCGGGCTTGCTCCGCGTTCGGATCGACGACGCCGACGAGATCGACATCCGGGAACGTGGACAGGATGCGGGCGTGGTGCTGACCCAGGTGCCCGACCCCGACGACCGCCATCCGCAACCGAGTCATGCCGTCCTAGCCTTTGGTGTGGTCGGTCGGGTCGCCAGTCCGTGGCGGCCGCCCGCAAGGGGGTGTGGGACGGGTGCGGTCCTGGGCGGGACGGCAGCCGGGGTTGTCACCCGCCGACGCCGGGCCGGGCGGGTCATACGAACACCTTCTTCCGCCCCGCCAGACTGGGCCGGCGGAGGATTGACGGCAGCGCCGACGGGCCGCCGTCGGCGGCGACCGCGCGGGCCGCCAATGCCCGCGCCAGGGAGACGTTCAGCGCGTGACCGGACCGATAGGCGACGGCGTGGCCGACGAGGTCGAACCCGCACAGCGACAGGTCGCCGATCAGGTCCAGCACCTTGTGGCGGGCCGGCTCGTTGGCGAACCGGAGCCGGTTGTCGATCAGCCCGTCCGCCCCGAAGACCAGAAGGTCGCGGGGGGTCAGGTGCCGGCCGACGCCCTTCGCCCGGAGCATCAGGGCTTCCCGTTCCAGCACGAACGTGCGGCAGGTGGCCACTTCCCGCACGAACGACTCCGGGCTGACCGTCATCGTATGCGTCTGTCGCGGGATTTGCGAGTCCGGCCCGTAATCGAGCAAGTAAGTGGTTTTCAGGCGACTGCCGGTCTCCGAGTCGGGCGGGTGCAGGGAGACGGTCGCGCCGCCCTGCCCGACGCTGACGGGTTCGGTGACGGTCCAGATGCTCCGGCGAGCCGGTTGGAGGACGACGCCGGCATCGAACACCGCATCGACGAACCCGCCGGCGGACCCGTCCAGGCCGGGCGGTTCGGGACCGTCTAACTCGATGACGCAGTTGTCGATGCGGAGGCCGGCGAGCGTGGCGAGCAGGTGTTCGACGAGCGTGATGGATTCCGCCCCGCCGCCGAGGGTAGTCCGCCGCTGGGTGCCGGTGACGAGTTCGACGCGGGCGGAAACGACCGGATGATGAGGCAGGTCTGCCCGAATGAACAGCACGCCGGTGTCCGGCGGGGCGGGCAGCAGGCGGACGTGGACCCGCTGGCCCGTGACGAACCCCGGCCCGTCCAGTTCGGTCGGGCGGGCCAGCGTGCGCTGGTGTCGGTAGCCGAGTCGTCGCACGTCGTCCGCCCTCCGGCACTGGCCGGGCTAGAACCGCCGTCGGGGCCGTCCTGCCGTAACGAGAATTCGCGTCCTTGAGATCGAATCGGACGGCGAAGGTGGTTTCCGCACTGTATCGGATCGCCACCTCGCCAAGTTCACGACATACCGCAATTTAACAAAACTGACATCGACGGACAGAGCGCCGACCGGAATTACCGGGGCGGCTGGGGCACCGGCGGCCGCGCAACCGGCGGGGTTCCGGGTTGACCGGGGATGGCCGTACCCCCTTGCCCGCCCGTCTGTTGCACCGTTTGCTCCGGCCCGGCCATGCGAGACGGCACCGGCCCCGGCGCGGGGAAGCTCTTGTTCAGCAGCTTGATCAGGTCGTCCGTGAGGTCCACCGACCGCGACACATGGAACGGCATCGCCCCGCCCGGCAGCACCATGCTCTGGATGTACTCCGGCCGCTGCTTGTCCTCGGCGGTGATCGCGTCCGGGTAGGCGAACACGATGTCGTACCCGTTCGACTGGACGAACGCCGCCACGGCCCGCTGGATGTCGGAGTACAGCACCTTCAGGTGGGTGCCGGCTTCCTCGTCGATGCGGTTCTTGGTCTGGCGGTCCAGGTCTTCCCACTGCCGCTGTTTCGCCAGCAACATCTGGACCAACGCCTCCCGTTCGACCAGCCGGGTCTCCGACTGGGCCCGTTTCTCGATGTCTTTCATCTCGAGCTGGACCTTCGCCAGTTCCCCCGAACTGCTGATCCGCTTGTTCACCATCGACACCGAGTAGTACTTCCACTTGGTGAATTCGCTCATCATCTTGGCCGCGTTGAACACGGCGATCCGCGGCGGATCGACCCGCGCCGGCGCGGCCCCCCCCGGCACCGGAGCCGCCCCCGCGCCCCCCGGCGACTGCGCGGCCACTCGGCCGATTCCGCCCGTCGCCCCACCGAGGCCCGCCGCCACGGCCAGCAGCAAGTAAGTTCGCTTCACGTTCGCCCTCCTCTGGCTGTTCCGTCCCGGCGGTGGGTGGCGTTCCGCGCTCCCCCTGACACCGCCGCCGCGGGTTGACCGAGTTCCGTTCCGGCCTAGTCCCGTGGTCGCCGAGTTCTACCGTACCGCTCCCCCGTCGTCAATCCGAACGAAAAAGCGGTGCGCCGGGGGCCGTGCGACGGCCGATACATCCGGTTGAATGGCCTGCGGCGGTTGTACCGAACCCGGCCCGAACGCGGAGTGAGTCATGGACGGAAGTCGTTGCCGGGGAATACGGTTGGGGATGCTGGCCGGACTTGCCGTGTGTGTCGCCGGCTGCGGGAAGCCGGCCGACAGCGGCCCCACGACCGTGCGGGGGTCGGTGTCGTTCCACGGTCATCTGCTGGCCGGGGGGATGATCGTCTTCGTGCCGGACAAGGAACGGGGAACGAGTGGCACCGTGCTTTCCGCCACCGTCGGGCCGGACGGGACGTACCGGCTAGCGAACGGCGACAAGCCCGTACCCGCCGGCTGGTATCGGGTGGCCATCGCCGACCCGCCGGAGTGGTACGGCACCGAGGCGAACGGGACCGCGTTCCCTTCCGCCCTGCGGCGGCCGGACAAATCCGGCGTCGAGCGGGAGGTGAAAGCGGGGAAGGAGAACGTCTTCGACTTCCCCATCGAACTGACGCAGTGAGCGCCTTGCGAACCGCGACCGCGAGGGCGCGGCATTCCTTGGGAAGGGGGAGGCCAGCGATTGTCCACATCTTGGGCGCGCCGAAATCCCGCCGTGTGGGCTTGTGCTCTTCACGCCGGAGGCGTGGCGGACTGTAGCCAGGGGTGAAACCCCTGGTGCCACGTTTCCCTGGAGTTCTTCGCATCCCGGAGGGATGCCGGACGATCCGCCACCCCTCCGGGGTGGGTTCCCATTTGCCATCGGTTCCAGGGGTGTG
>JAYUFU010000191.1:0-17625 GCA_043738505.1 Fimbriiglobus sp.
GCGGTTCGGCCCTTGCTCGCGCGGCGGGCTAACAAGACCTGGCGTCACGGCTTCGCCAGGAACTTGACGCACACCGGCTTGGCCACCTTCGCCGAGAACTCGGTCTCCTTCGCCAGCCCGGTCGCGGTGTCGATCTTGTACACGCCCACCTTGTCCCCGTCCTGGCTGGCGATCAGCATCCAGCCGCCGTCCGGCGTGATGTTGAAGTTGCGCGGCGTCTTGATGTCGCCCGTGATGTGCCCGGCCAGCGACACCGTCATCGCGGCGGCGTCGTACTTGAACGCGGCGACGGTGTTGTGCCCCCGGTTGCTGACGTACACGAACTTGCCGGACGGGTGGATGCGGCACTCGGCGGTGCTGAACTGCGGGATCACCTTCTCCCCCGCCGGCAGCGTGGACAGCGACTGCACCAGCTCGAACTTGTTGTTCTTCACGTCCATCTTCACCACGTTCACGGTCATGTCGATCTCGCCGCAGACGAACGCGACGGAGTTGTCCGGGGCGATGTGGAGGTGCCGCGGCCCGCTGCGATCCGGCAGCTTGACGAACGCCGGGTCGTGCGGGGCGATCTCCCCGGTGTCGCGGTTCAGCTTGTGGATCATCACCTTGTCCAGCCCCAGGTCGGGGACGAGGACCAGCGCGCCGGTGCCGTCGAAGAAGCCGCAGTGCGCGTGCGGCCCGCCCTGCCGCTTGGCGTCGAACACCTTCCCCTCGTGCTGGAGGAAGCCGGTGCGGCTGTCCAGGCCGCCGTCCGGCTTCAGCTTGAAGAGGGTCGTGCTGCCGCCGCCATAGTTGGCGACGACGGCGAACTGGTTCTTGGCGTCGGTGCTGATGTGGCACGGCCCCGCGCCCTTGCTGGTGAGCGACACTTGATCGCTCAGCTTGCCGGTCGCCGGGTCGAGTTTCCACGAGTAGACCCCGCCGCCGTCTTTGCCGGCCGACTCGCCGACGGCGTACAGCGTCTTGCCGTCCGGGGCGATGTGCAGGAACGACGGGCTGCCAACCTCGGCGGCCAGCTCCGGGGCGGACAGCTTGCCGGTGGCGGCGTCCATCTCGGCGCGGTAGACGCCCTTGCTCACCTTGCCGTCGGTGTAGCAGCCGAAGAACACCCAGTACTGGGCGAACCGCGCGGGCTGTTCGGCGAACGTCAGCGCCGGCAGCGCCAGCAGCAGCAACAGGGAGAGGCGGACCATCGGGAGAGACCTCGGGGTGGGGGGAGTCACTTCGACTTCTTCAACTGATCCAACTCGGCGCGGAGGGCCGCGATTTCGGTTTCGGCCGCTTCGCGGGCGCGTTCGGAGGCTCGTGCCCGCTCTTCGGCGGCACGCCGGGTACGTTCGGAGGTTCGCAGCGCGGCCTCGAGTGTGGACTCCGTGGCGGGACTTTTCGCCAGCGAGTCGTAGTACTCTTGGGCGGCCTGTTCGTAGAAGGCTTTGTCTTCGGCCGTCGGTCGGGTCTTTTTGGCCATGCGCGGCCCTCCGGGGAACTCGCTCAGTGTATACCCGACCGCTGCCGGTGGCGGAAGCCCCGACTGCCGGCGGCGTGTAGAATCAGTGGCAGATCGCCCCTCCCCACCCGGTGCCTCGCCATGACCGCCCTCCCCGCCAAGGCCGCGCTCGACGCCTACTTCCTGGAGGCGCGGTGCAAACTGCTCGACCTAGCCGCCATCCTCGACCGCATCGGCCGGGGGACGGACGCCGGCGCGGTCGCCGCCGACCCTCGCCTGGCGCGGATTCGCACGGCGATTCAATCCCTGTTGGCGTCGCCCGACGGTCGCGCCGAGGAGGTGCAGCGCCTCTTCTCGCTGGCCTACGACCCGACCTGGCCCGTCCCCGCCCCGAAGTGAATTCCCCCCACCGGAGGGCCGACCCGTGACGCCCGTCATCGCCGGCACGTCGAACCACCTGTACCCCACGTCGGACGGTCGCCCCATGGCCGAAACGGACTGGCATCGGAAACTGATGACGATCCTGATCCAAATCCTGGAGACCCGCTACGCGGCCGACCCGGACGCCTACGTGAGCGGCAACCTGCTCGTCTTCCTAGACCGACGGGACAAGCGGCGACACATCTCGCCGGACTGCTTCGTCGTGTTCGGCGTGCCCAAGAGGGATCGGCCGAACTACCTGCCGTGGGAAGAAGGGCGAGGGCCGGACGTGGTCATCGAGGTGACGAGCAAGACCACCCGGCGGGAGGACACGACGGTCAAGTTCGAGCGGTACCGCGACCTGCTGAAGGTGAAGGAGTACTTCCTCTTCGACCCGTTCGAGGACTACCTGTCGCCGTCGATGCGGGGGTATCGTTTGCGGGCCGGCGCGTACGTGCCGATCCGCTTCCGCGACGGCCGGCTGCCGAGCGCCCGACTCGGGTTGCACCTGGAACGCGACGGCCGGCTGCTCCGCTTCTGGAACCCCGATTCCGCGGCGTGGCTGCCCACCCCGGACGAGGTGTTGCAGGGGCGGGACGAGGAGATCCGGGCGCGGGCCGAGGAGTTGGAAACCGAGAGGGAACGGGTGCGGGCCGAGCGGGAACGGGCGGACGCGCTGGAGGCCGAGCTGGGGCGACTCCGCAAGCGGCTGCATTCCCCCGCGAACGGGAAGGGGAACGGCAACGGAACCGCCCACTGACTCACGCGGCGGGCGGCGGGACGGGGGCGGCAACGGGCGGCGGCGGGGCGAAGAAGAAGGCGTGGACGAGCAGCATCCCGGCCCCGCACACCAGGCAGCAGTCGGCCACGTTGAAGATGGGGAAGTTGATCTTGTAGAAGTACAGGAAGTCGCGGACTCCGCCGAAGACGATGCGGTCGTACAGGTTGCCCAGCGTGCCGGACAGGATCAGCCCCAGCGCGGCGGACAGCCAGCCGTCGGCTCGCGTGCTGCGCATCATCCCCCAGATCAGGATGCCCACCGCCGCCGCCAGACTGATGGCCGCGAACACGGCGTTGGCCGTCGCGGTGCTGCCGCTGCCGAGGCCCCACAGCGCGCCGTGGTTGACGTGCGGCATCCGCGGGGCGCTCCACGTCTGGAAGCCCTCGAACCCGCAGTCGCACGGCTTCGGCTGGTCCACGTACTCGGACAGGAACCCGAACCAGCCGGGCACCACGTCGTAACGGCCGCCGTCCAGGTAATCGGGGTGGTCGAAGTACCAGCGGGTCACGACCGCGTGCGACTCCAGCGTCCCATCGGTGACCGTTTGCCCGCCGTTGTACAGCCAGCGGAAGACGCGGTACTTCGTCACCTGGTCGGCGGTCAGCCCGACGACGGCCAGCGTCAGCAGC
The DNA here is from genome assembly GCA_043738505.1 of Fimbriiglobus sp. Taxonomy (GTDB): domain Bacteria; phylum Planctomycetota; class Planctomycetia; order Gemmatales; family Gemmataceae; genus JALHQU01. The sequence goes on from JAYUFU010000191.1 coordinate 3,278, forward strand.
AGCCAGCGGTAGGATCGCTTCGGCATGTCGTCGGCATCCTGGGAACTGTGGGCGAACCGTTTTCGCCACGGTAGGCGCGTCCGCCCGCGCCGTCAACCGCAAGCCGCCCGGCCGTCACTTGCGCGGCACTCGCACCGCCAGGTCGTCGCCCTTCGGCTCGTCGTTGTAGGATTGCCCGCCGTCGTCGATGCCGTTCGGCCCCACGCTGTACAGCAGATACCCCTTCGCCGTCGGCTTGTAGACCAGGGCCGTTCCGCTGAACACGTCGTCCGGCAGCTTCGCCACGTACTTCGGCGCGAGGTCGGCCAGCTTCGCCGGGTACGCCTTGTGGTCGGCGAAGTGCGCCGCCAGCGCGAAGGCCAGCACCCCGTTGTGCGACAACTGCTCGGCGCGGTCGCCGGCGTCCATCCACCGATCGCCCGTCGTCCAGAAAAGACCCACCGTGAGTGCGGCAACCCGGTCGCTCACGAACGCCCGCTTCTTCGCCGGGTCCGCCAGCAGGAAGAACTTCTTCCACAGGGGGAGTTGACCGTCTCGGAGCGCCCCAAGCTTCGCCTCGATTTCCCCGCCGATGGCCGCCGCCGGTCGCCGCTCGGCCCGCGTCGGCTTCCGCAGCGCGGCCACGATGCGGTCGTAGTACCCGTTCCCGGTTCGCAGGATCCGTTCCCAATCCAGAACCTCCGTCCACCGCTCCGGCGGTCGGTCTTCCAACTCCGGATCGACGAGGTACTCGTTCTTCCCGGTGCGGGGCACACTCTGCACCGCGTCCAGGAAGGCGAACCGGTCGTACAGATCGACCTTCTCGGCGTAACTGGCCCACGGCGGCAGGGCGAGCAAGTCGGCTTGGCACTTCAGCGCCTGTTTCGCGGTCAGTTTCGCGGCCGCGAGGAACGCCTGCTCGGAACGGTGCGCGATGGCCGCGAGGGTGTAGCCGGTCAACATTTCAAAGGCCGACCCGCGCGACATCAGCCGGCCGAGGCGGTGCAGGGTCAGGATGTCGGCCCAGGCGTCGTCGAACTTCCCGTGGCCGCACCGCAGCATGACGCGGAGGCTGAAGGCGACGGCGAACTCCCGGCACACGTTCTCCATCGGCAGCATCCCGCCGAGGATCAACTCCGTCGATCCGTCCCGCTGCCGCGAGGTCGAGGTAGCCGTCGGCCGCGACCGGCCCGTCGATGACGGTGGTGTCCTTGCCCGGCTTGAACTTCGGCTCGACCTTCTTCGGCGGGTCGCCGGCGAATGCGACACCGACGGCGAGCAGCGCCAGCGGCACGAGGCGGAGGAGAGGCATGACGGGAACCTCCGGGGAAAGGCGGCTATCGTTGTATTCGCGGCGACCGGGCCGGGATTTTCGCATCCCTGGCAGTCGCGGCTCGCAAGGCTCGGCCATTTCACTTCGGCTTGCACCCCCGCCGCCGCCTTCCTATACCCCGGCAGCCCGTGGATCGTGCCCGGAGTGTCGCCATGCCCCGCCCCGCCGTCGCCGTCGCGCTGGCCGTCGTCGCCCTCGCCGGCGCGGGCGGCTGCGCCACCTACAACCCCAGCTACTTCCCGTACTGGATTCCCGGCGGGCGGGTCGAGCAGACGCACGCCAAGCCGCGCGGCCGGGGGGCCATCCACGACTTCGACACCAAGGCCGTCCGCCTGGAGGTCACGCCGGGCCGGGCGAACAACCCGCTGAAAACCCAGCAAGTCTTGGTCGCCACCGTCCTCGACAAGGACAACCAGCCGCGGCGCGGGCGGCGGGTGGAGTGGATCCTCGAAGGCCCCGGCAGCATCATCGAAGTGGACGAAACCGGCTGGACGGCCGGCCGCGGGTACAAGGTCGGCACCAACTACGCCGTCGGCTACACCGGCTACCGCGACCAGGAGCTGACGCGGGGCACCCCGGACAAGGCCGACGACGTGAAGGTGTGCGCCGGCCAGACGTGGTGCATCGTCAGCAGCGCGGTGCCCGGCCAGACGGTGGTGCGGGCCTACGCGCCGGAGATCTTCAACTCGACCAAGAACATCGTGGACGTGGACCTGACGTGGGGCGACAACCAGTTCAGCTTCCCGCCGCCGGCCGTCACCAAGTACGGCGGCGAGTACGACCTCAGCACCGTCATCAACCGGCTGTCGGCCGAGGCCGGCGTCACGCCCAACGACATCAAGGTCCGCTACCGGCTGGCCGGCGGGCCGCAGGCCGAGTTCATCCCGGTCGGCACCCAGCGCGGCGCGCGGGCTGGCCAGCCGGAGATGGACGTGACCGCCGACGGCGACGGCAAGGCCGGCGTGCGGATCGTCCAGCCCCGTCCGCTGCAAGGGAAGACCAACGTCATCGTCGAAATCCTGAAGGCCGACCCGACCGGCGTCGGGGCCGGCACCGTCGTCGGCCGCACCACCACCAGCGTCGAGTGGGCCGCCCCGCAACTGGCCCTCGACGTGAAGATGCCGAAGGCGACGGCCCAGGACCGCGAGCTGCCGGTGACCATGCTGGTGACGAACACCGGGCCGGTGGAAACGGCGGCGGTGACGATCCGCGCGGCGCTGCCCGAAGGGTTCGAGCTGGTGTCCACCGACCCGTTCCCGACCCGGCAAGTCGGCCGCGAGCGGAGTTGGGCCATCGGCGCGCTCGCCCCCGGCGGCAAGCAGGAAGTCCGCATGACGGTGAAGCCGACTCGCCGGGGTGGCGTCACGCTCCGGGGCGTGGCCAGCACCGAGGACGGGCTGCGCTCCGAGGCCACCGCGTCCACCGAGATCGGCACGGCGGCGCTGAAGGTGACGGCCGAACCGGGCGGCGTGGTGGCGGCCGGCCAGCGGGTGCCGATCCGCGTCGTCGTCTCGAACCCCAGCGGCATCACCGTCGAGAACGCGGCCCTGTGGCTGACGCTTCCGCCCGGCCTCGAACACGACTCCGGCAACGCCACCGTCGAAGCCACGGTCGGCACGCTGCCGGCCGGTCAGTCCAAGCCGGTGGACATCCCGCTCATCGCGCGGCAGCCGGGCAAGTACGCGGTGACGGTGAACGTGACCGCCGACGGCGGGCTGACCGAGAAGGCCGTCACGACCGTCGAAGTGAAGCGGTCGGACCTGAAAGTCACGATCGCCGGGCCGGAGACGCTCGCGCCCGGCGGCGACGGCGTGTACGAGGTGAAGGTCCACAACCCCGGCGAGGTGCCGCTGCCGAACGTGACCGTCCGGGCTGCTCTGCCGCCGGCGCTACAAGCCAAGTCCGCGACCGAACAGGGCAAGGTGTCGGGCCGCGACCTCGTGCTGTGGACGTTCGACACCCTCGCGGCCGGCGAGCGACGGACCATGAAGGTGAGCGTGACGGCCGACCGCACCGGCGAGCGGTCGCCCATCGCGGTGAGCGTGGCCAGCGACTCCGGCGGCGGAAAAGGCTTGACCGCGAAGGCTGAGATGGTCGTGTCCGTGGTCGGCAAGCCGGCGCTGGTGCTGGAACTGGCCGACCCGCGCGAGGCGATCCCGGTCGGCCGCCGGGGGCAGTACCGCATCCGCGTGCGGAACCTGGGCACCGGCCCGGCGAAGGACGTGACCATCAGCGCCGACATCCCGGACGAGTACGCCAACGCCAAGGGCCTCGGCACCGACGGCGCGACCGTGCGAACCGAGGGCAGCAAGATCACCTTCCCGACGATCCCGGAGCTGCCCGCCGGCGGCACGGTGACGGTGACGGTGGACGTGGAGGGGGCGAAGGCCGGCGCCGCCCGCCTCCGCGCCGAAGTGCGGGCCAGCTACCTGAGCCAGCCGCTGCAAGAGGAACAAGCCAGCCGCGTCGTGGGGAGGTGAGGCGTGAACAACCAAGATCACCGGTCGTCGGTTTTCGCTCTGGGCAAACCCACGACGGATCGAATCGGAAAATGGGGTGCCACACCTGGTTTTGATCCAGCTTAATGGATTGTCATCCTTCCGTACTAATCACATCCGCACGATGACGAACTGCGTATTCGAGCAACATATCATCAGAGCAGTTGATTGACGTTACACATAATCTAAGAACGACGTAGACGCCCACTACATTGCCTCCTACTCCCGCACCCCAAGTACTCGACACTTGGTTTTTCTCCCATTCGCTAGCCATGATTGTAAGGCTGTGTTTCGTTGGACCAGTCTGGTTGGTGAGGGCTACTCCACTTGTTTTTGGTATAACACTCACGATCTCCCAACCGAGCAGTCCTAATCTATGCAGCGTTCCCAGACTGAATGCACCGCACACAGCCTTTCCGATGATTTCCGAATCAACCTGGAGGTAGACGCTCTCGTAGAAGTAAACGACCTCGTTGTTAGCCAACCGCCGTTTGATAATATTGAATAGATGAACCGCCTCTTGATGTCTAGCTTCTTCTTCTACTTGTTTCCTCGCTGTCGCTTCTCGATGCGCCTTCTCAACAGCCTGCCGGTTTACTGTCGCTTGACGCCGTGCCTCTTCTTCTGCTTGGCGCTTTGCTATCGCCAGACGATTTTCTTCATCAGAAGCCTTTTTCTCCTCTATATCTTTCCGGCATTTCCGGCATTGCTTCCACACGAGTCGATAGAAAAAACCTAGGCTAGAACCACAAGTGGTACACTTCTTGCCTTTGTCCTCTTCTTCTACTTCTTCTCGATCGTCCTCATCTTCTTCAGGGTGATCTGGCTGAATAAGCTTGCTTGATTCAAAAGCCAAATGATTGCTGGGTGACGGAAGATCCGCGAGAATAGTCTGTTTGCAGGCTGGGCAGCGGACGAGGCGACCGAACTGATCCGTGCGGAGTCCTAGCACCTTACCACAATGCGGGCACGGGATGTTGATTAACTTGTCGTTCGTCATCCGCTGTGTCTCTGCTAGATGAAGAGTAGATACTCAGGCATACCAACTCATGAGTTTTTAGTAATATCGCCACAAGGTTCGGTTCAGCCAAGCGAATAATCCGCTCGCATTTCAGAATCCTGCGAACGGCATTTTCGGCTACTAGCCCCGCGCGATCCGTACACCCGCCGAAACGCGCGGCTCCACCATGACCGCGTGTTCCTTGACTCGCCCCGGTCGTCCCCATGCCCGTGCTTCTGTTCGACACCGATGGCAGTTTAGTTCACACCGGCGGGGCCGGCAAGGTGGCGATGGAGGGGTGAAGGCCGAATCCACCTGTTGTGGCGAATCAGTTCCGCCACTAGAATTGCCGGTGAATGTCGGATGTTGCTTGCAGCCAAGGGCACTCCGGAGCCACCCACTATGCCCGTCACCGAACCCACCTCGCCCCCGCAAAAACGTTCGCACTTCGTCGGCATCCCCGCACCCGGCTTCCACAAACCGGCAATCTCGTGGAACCTGGAAGCCAGCGAGGACGAGAAACAGCGTCGGGCCTTTAGGATGGCGATGGGGCTGGCGTTCGTGAAGCGACCGAGCCGGCCGGATGCGGTCGAGGATCGGGCCGAGCGGATCCTCCGCGCCGTGTTCGCGTGGTGCGTGATCCACGCGGAGAACGTGGTGTCGTGCCGCGTCGTTCTCCGGGGTCGGCACATCGACGTGCAGGTGTTCGAGCCGCTCCGCGAGTACGACGAGAAGTTCGGCGCGGCGGTGTCCGCCCTGGGGGTCGAACTGGCCGGCCTCGGCGTCTACGCCACGGTTTTACCCATCGGTCTTGAAGAGGGCCAGAAGCCGGAAGAGGCCGACGACGGCGACCCCGTGATGGTGGTGCGGTGATGAACCGGCCTACTTCCCGTCCGGGCCAATGAGCAGGTCGGCCGCGCCGTTCACGCCCGGCCGTTTCGGCCGCAGTTTCCGCATCGTCTCGGACTCGCGGCCGGGGTTGGCGAACGCTTCCTTAAGCGGGTGCGGCGGGGGGTGAGGGCCGGACTACCTCACGGGTGGAATTCCACCTTGCCGCACGCCTTGGCGGAACGGCTCGGCCGGCGGGTCACTTCCCGGAACCGGCCGCCTTGCCGGCGTCCAGCAGGGTGTCGCGGTCGGCCTCCTCGGCCGTCAGCACCCGCCGGCCGACGGCGGCGTTCACGTGGTTCAGCGCCTGCCAGTAGTCGGTCAGGTTCCCCAGAGTGTTCCGCAGCCGGTCGCGGTAGGCCCGCTCGGCGTCGAGGGCGTCGAGCAAGTCCTTGTCGCCTTTCTTGTAGGCGGCCAGCGTCTCGTCCCGCACTTCGCGGGCGGCTTTCAAGGACGCCACGTCTTCGCCCGTCACCCCGCTCACCGCCTCCGTGTACTCGGCCACCGCCTGCTCGACCTCGGCGCGGGCGTCGGCCGTCGCCGCCCCCAGGGTGGCCGCCGCCGCCCGCGTCCCCGCCCGCGCGGCCAGCACCCGCCCCTGGTTGCGGTCGGTGATCGGCAGGGTGGCGTTCAGCGCGACCGTCCACAGCCAGGCGTTGCGGAAGCCGGTGATCCGCTGCTGGTCCTGGTAGTCCACGCCGGACGTGACGGACACCTGCGGGAAGCCCCGCCGCCGCTCCCGCTCGACCGCCGCCTCGCCGGCGGCCACCGCCCGCCGCCCGGCGATCAGGTCCGGCCGGTTCCGCTCGGCCAGCGCCCACGCCTGCGCGACGGTCAGGGCCGGGGCGGTGGCGCGGACGGCGAGCGTCCCCCGCACCACGAACTCCGGCGTGTCGGGCGGCCGGCCCATGTTCGCCTGCAACTTGGATTTGGTCGTCTCCGCCGCCGCCCGCCGCTTGCGGATCTCCCGCTGGATGTCCAGCACCGCCAGCCGCACCCGCCGCTGTTCCAGGGAGGTCTTGTCGTCCCCACCCTTGGCGCGGCCGGCGGCGGCGGCTTCCAGCGCCTTGAGTGCGGCCAGGTCCTGCTCGGCCAACTTCACCGCGATGTCCGCCTCCAGCGCGTCGTAGAAGCTGTCCACCGTCGCCGCCACTTGCCGGCGGAGCTGGTCGGCGAAGTCGGCGCGGGCCACGTCCACGTTCAGTTGGGCGGCGGCGCGGGCGGCCACCCGCTTGCCGAACAGGAACCAGTCGATGGGCATCGTCACCAGCGCGTCGTACTGCGGCGGGCCGGCCTGGTTGTCGAAGCTGAGGGAGGTCAGCGGCAGCAGTTGGGCATCGACGAACAGTTGCGGGTTCGGGATGAGCGATTCGGTCACGTAGTCCGCCTGCGCAACGGCGATCTTCTCCTCGGCGGCTCTCAGCTTCAGGTTGTTCAGCACGCACTCGCGGACGGCGTCCGGCAGCGTCACGACGGGCCGTTCGGCGGCGGGCACGGGGGTCGGTTCGACGACCGCCGGTGTCGGCTCCGCCTCCGCCGGCGGGTCGGTGAGGAAGCGCGGCAGGTCCGCCCCGCTGTAAGCGGTCGGCGTCCGGCAGCCGGCCAAGAGGCCGACGGCCAACAGGATGATCGATCGCATCACGCCCCCCTCGACCGACGCGAGCCACTCCCCCTGCGGCGTGCCCAGTCCGGTCAGGCGAAATAGCGTCCGGCGTGGGAATCGCAAGGAAATAACCGCCAATCCGCGCGGGCACCGGCCGCGTCACTTCCCGTCCGGGCCGATGAGCAGGTCGGCCGCGCCGTTGACGCCCGGCCGCTTCGGCCGCAACTTCAGCAGCGTCTCGGACTCGCGGCCGGGGTCGCCGAACGCCTCCTTCATGAACGTCGCCGTGAACGGGTCGAGGGCGAACCCCTGCCCGTCCGCCGGCAGGGTGGTCGGCATCAGCGGCAGGTGCGAGACGGTCGGCGCTTGCGGCTTCGCGGCTTCCAATCGGCACTCGAACCGCTTGCGGCCCAGGCGGTACGGCTGCGCGAACGTGCGGGACAACTCCCACGCCGCCGGGTCGCCGGCCACGCCGGCGGTGATGCGGAGGCGCGGCGGCAGCTCCAGCGGCGGCAGTTCCACCCGCTTGACGGCCGCGCCGGCGGCGTCGAACAGCCCGATGCGGATGTCGCCGCGGTTGCGGTGTTGCAGGTGCCACGCGACGTGGATGCCTTCCTCGACGTTCAACTCGCCGGTCGAACTGTCGCCGCCGACCCACGCCACCGCTTCGCCGGTCGGGGCCGTCTTCTCCAGGTGTTCGACGACTTCCCACAGCAGCCGGGATCGGGCCGCGAGTTTGTCCTGTCGGCCGACGCTGGCGACGACCGTGATGAGCAACCCGACCGCGAGGCCGGCCCACGCCACCCGCGTGGCGCGGCCGTCGGGGATGGCCAGGAACCGCGTCAGCAGCAGGGCGAGGAGGATGTCCGCGCCCCACACCGCCGGCATCGTGTAACGTTGTGACATGATGTCCATCGGCAGATATACGGCGAACCCGGCGAGGAGGAGTGCGAGGGCGGCGAGGATCGGAGCCGGAAGCGTCGGCGACGGGCCGCGCGGAAGCACCGTCGCTGACGCTTCCGGCTCGGACCGGCGGAACCACCACACGCAGCCCAGCACCAGCGCCACGCCGGCCCCCAGGAAGTCCGCGCCGGCCGCGCCCTTCATCCACAGCCAGAACCGCCCCACCTGGCCCCACGTCGGGCCGGCCATCTCGTAGTTGCCGGGCTTCCAGTTCATCTTGAAGTAGATGAAGTGCGCCACCGGCAGCACCACCGGCAGCAGGTACACCGCCGCCCGCCACCGGAAGCCGTTCGACCACCGCAGCACGGCCATCGCCGGCAGCAGCGCGACGAACACGTTCTTGCAGCCGAGCGCGAAGAGCAGCCCCAGGATCGCGGCCGCGTCCCACCGCCACGGCCGACCGCTGTCGGCGGCTTTGCGGGATGCGATCAGCGCCAGCATCGCGTAGGGCATGGCCACGCCCTCGGCCAGCGTCAGGCTCGTCCAGATTTCGTTGCGGTACGGGTTCCACATGGCCGCCGCCGCCGCGACCACCGCCGCCACCGGGTGCGCCTTCAACTCGCGGAGCAGCCAGAGCAGCATGACCGCCGCCAGCGCGCACCAGCCGAGCCGCACGGCCCGCCACGCCAGCGGGTCGGCGTCCAGCAGGTTCGACTGGAGTTGCCAGTGGGCCAGCAGGACCGGGCGGAACGGGCCGAGGTGATCGACGTTCGCCGCCACGCGGTCCCACCAGACCGCCACCTGCCCGGCCAGCGTCGGCTCCGGCACCGGGTAGACGAGGTTGCCGTCGTCGATGAAGTCGAACGGCGCGGCCAGCGTCGGCAGGTAGACGAGCGCCAGCAATATTCCGCCGGCGACAATCCACCACGGGAACCGCGTCGTCGGAATCGGTGTGTCGGCGGACATGGCGGCAGCTCCGTGGCGAACCGGGACAGGAATCTGGCAGCGAATTTAGCACGAAGCACCCACGGCGGGGTAGGTCAACCGCGCGGAACGCTGCCAGCACCACACACTCTCCACTCTCGTCACCGGAGCTACTCATGCGCGCGTGTCAACTGCTCGTCGCCGCCGCCCTCGTCTCGGCCGGAGCCTGCTCCCCGGAGGTGAAGACCAAATCCACCGACGGCACGCTGATCGGCACGCCGCCGAAGACGGATCCGGACCCGGACAGGAACCAGCGACACCCCCCGTGCCATCCGGGGTGCTTCCCCGCCGGCACCCTGGTGGCCACCCCGACCGGGCCGCACGCCATCGACACCCTCCGCGCCGGCGACCGGGTGATGCGGATCGCACCGGACGGCACGGCGGTCGTCGATGTCATCCACTCGACCTTCACGACCACGAACGTGCTGGTGGAACTGCGGACCAGTGCCGGCACGCTCCACACCACGCCGATTCAACCGCTGTGCCTCGCCGCGGGCGGGTTCCGTCGGGCGGGCGAACTGAACGCCGGCGACCGCATTCGGACGTGGGTCGATGGCAAGGCGGGCGAGGCCGAGGTGAAGGAAGTCGTCGAGACGGGGCGGGTGGTGCCGGTGTTCAACCTCGTCGTCGGCGACTCGGCGGTGTTCGTCGCCGGCGGCTTCCTGGCGAAAGGCAAGCCGCCCCTGGATTGACGGCGAACCCGCGACCGAGGTTGACAAGCCGCCGCCGCGCCGCCACCATTCCCACACCCGTGGCGGGACGACGCGCCCGAGCCAGTCGTCCGCCTTCGGGCGGTCGGCTCTCTGGGGCTACCCCAGGGCAGGTCAACGGTCGGGACGGTTGCCGCGTGGCGAGACGTGCGCTTCACGCACCGCGCGCCACGCACGACGGGACGGTCGGGCCGTCCCCCGCCACGGGTACTTTCCACGACGACTTCACCGGAGGGCGATGCCGTGACCACGACCAAGCCGTTCCTCCCGCCCCGACGAATCGAAGGCGGTGCGATCCCGCTCGACCCCCTCGACATCGCGGCCCGCCTCGCGGATCTGAAACGACTGAAACTCGGATGGCTGGACGGCAAAGGCGTCCCGCCGCAGCCCGACGGCCTCGACTGGCTCGCCGACTCGTTCGCCACGTCCTACCCGGCCGACGCTCCCCTCCCGTACCTGTTCCCGACCCCAGAAGGCCGGGTGCTGGCCGAGTGGTCGCTGCCGCCGTGGGCACCGTCGGTCGAAATCGACCTCGTCGAAAAGACGGGCGACTGGCACGCCTTGAACCTGGATACGGACGTCGAGGAAACCCGAACGCTCGACCTGACGAACCCGACAGGCTGGGAGTGGTTGGCGGAGAGGGTTCGGTGCAGGTCCGTCGTCACTCGCGGATACGGAAGGTTGAACGGAACCCCTTCGGCTTTGAAGTAGCCCGACTCTCCGAGTCGGTTCCGTCTGGTGGCACCGACTCGGAGAGTCGGGCTACGTCGCGGCACTGCCTCACTCCCATTGCGAATTGACCTGCCAGCCCGAATCGGCGTTCTTCCGCCCGAACGTGTTGAAAGACTCCACGGGCTTCGTCATGTTCATCGCACTCCGGCTGTTCACGAGCAACTTCGCGGCCGCGATGCTGAGCGGCGAGTGGGCGTTGAAGCCCGCGTTGGCCCGCGCGCGGCAAGCCGCGCCGAAGCGGGCGCGGTGGGTGAAGCCGCTCGTCGAACGGGTGTTGGTGGCATTCCCGGCACTGCCGCCGTCGAAGCGACTCCAGGCATTCCTGAACGCGGACCCCGCGTTCGCCAACCTGCTGCCGACCATCGACCTGATACCGCAGCGGTACTTCGGTTTGCCGAAGCGGATGGAGCCGTCGGTCGTGCCGCTGCTCGGCGACCGGCCGGAGTTGCCCACCCTCGCCGCGCTCGGCGAGTGGCTGAAGTTGACGCCCGCGCAACTCGACTGGTACGCCGACCGCCGCGGCCTCAACACCATCCCGCGCGCCGACCGCTTCCGCCTGTACCGCTCCCGCTGGCTGCCGAAGGCCGGCCCGAACCCGGCGCGGAAGTTCCGCCTGCTGGAGGTGCCGCTGTCAGGGTTGATGCGCGTCCAGCGGACGATCACCCGCGAACTGCTGAACCGGATTCCGCCGCACGACGCCGCGCACGGGTTCCGCCCCGGCCGGTCGATCCTCACGAATGCGCGCCCGCACTGCGGCCGGCGGGTGGTGCTGCGGTTCGACCTCCGCGACTTCTTCCCGTCCGTGAGCGCGGCCAAGGTGCGGGCGGTGTTCGCGGCCGTGGGATACCCCGAAGAAGTGGCCGAGGCGCTGACCGGGCTTTGCACCACGCGGTTGCCGACCGCCGAGTGGGACGCGCGGCCGCACCCGACCCCGGACGGCGGCGACCACGCCACCGGCGTCCGACTGCGCCAGCGGCACCTGCCGCAGGGCGCGCCGACTTCGCCGGCGCTGGCGAACCTGTGCGCCTTCGAGCTGGACGTGCGGCTGGCGGCGCTGGCGGCCGAACTGGACGCGACGTACACCCGGTACGCCGACGACCTGACGATTTCCGGCAACGACGACCTGAGCCGATCCGCGCTGCGGGTGCGCCGCCTCGTCACCGAGATCGCGGCAGAGGAAGGGTTCGCGGTGAACCCGCACAAGACGCGCATCCTCCGGCAATCGCAGCGGCAGATGGTGGCCGGCGTGGTGGTGAACGTGCGGCCGAACGGCACGCGGTCCGACTTCGACGAGTTGAAGGCGATCCTGACGAACTGCCTCCGCCACGGCCCGGCAGGTCAGAACCGCGCCGGCGTCCCTGACTTCCGCGCCCATCTGGCCGGCCGCGTGTCCCACGTCGCCGCGCTGAACCCGACGCGCGGCCGGAAGCTGTGGGCGCTCTTCGACCGGGTGCCGTGGGGGTGATTCGGGTCGCGCGTCTGGGCCACCCGCACAGTGGTGGGCGCGGCAGATTCCCCCGAAAATCTCGACTCCCGGACGCCCCGCCGGGCACTGGTAGGCGTCATGCCCGCACCGTTCACACGCCTGGCCGTCCGCCTCGCCCCGTCGCAACCCGACGGCGACCTGCTCGCGCGGTTCGCCCAGGACCGCGACGAGGCCGCGTTCGCCGTGCTGGTCCACCGCCACGGGCCGACGGTGTACGGCGTCTGTCGCCGCATCCTCGGCAACGCGGCCGACGCCGACGACGCCTTCCAAACGGTGTTCCTCGTCCTCGTGAACCGGGCCGACGCGCTCGCCGGCCGCGGCACCCTCGGCGACTGGCTGCAAGGCGTCGCCGTGCGGGTGGCGCTGAAGGCCCGCACCGCCTTCGCCCGCCTGCGGAAGCACGAGCGCCGCGCGGCCGAACGGCGCGGCGAATCGGCGACCGACCCGCCGCCGGACGAGCCGTCGGAATGGCTCGACCGCGAACTCGCCGAACTGCCGGCGCGGTTCCGCGAGCCGGTGCTGCTGTGCCTGATTCAGGAGCGGCCCCGCGCGGAGGTGGCGGCCGAACTCGGCATCCCCGAGGGCACGCTGGCCAGCCGACTGGACGCCGCCCGCAAGCGGCTGGCCGGGCGGCTGGCGCGGCACCGGCTGCCGCTGGCGTTCGCGGGATTGCTGGTGCCGGTGCCGGCGGCACTCGCTTCGGCCACGGTGAGCCGGGCGGCGGACGGGGCGGGCGCGGCCATCCATCAACTCGCACTCGAGGTCACGACGGCCATGATTTCCAAGACCAAATGGGCCGCGCTGGTCGCGGTCGGGGTTCTTACGGCGTTCGTCGGCGGGCTGATGCTGGCTTCGGCGGGTCCGGCCGAGCGGCCGGCGGTCAAGCGGAACGCGCCGGTTCCGGAGAAGCCGGTGCCGAAGTGGAAGCAGGAGTTCGACAAGGTGTACACGCTGATGGCTGACGAGGTGGTGAAGGTCATCCCCAGGGCCGACCAGCCGAAGTCGCGCCGCGACTTCATCCGGGACCAGTTGGAGACGTTCGAGGGCGTCAAACCGGAGAACATGGAAGCGGCGTTGAAGAGCCGCGAGGACCAGTTCGGTTACGTCGTGAACGTCGATGACAAAGGCAAGTTCAGCTACGCCCAGGCGGTCGGCGGGATCACGATGGTGCCGCAGAACGGGCCGAAGAAGTACCTGGGCATCGGCGTCATGGGGCTGCCGTACCACCTGGGCAGGTTCCGCTCGTTCGAGATGAGCTTCGACCCGGCGCTGAACGACAGCCAGTTCATGGACAACCCCGACTTCGTCGTGCGGAAGGACGCGCCGCGCGACAAGCTCATCCCGGCCCTGGACAAGGCGCTGCGCGAGCAACTGACGGTGAAGTTCACCCTGGAACTGGAGTCCGTGGAACGTGAGGTGTGGGTGGCGAGCGGGAAATTGGCCATCAAGCCCCGCGCGTGGCGGAAGGCCGGGCAGGTGGACGTGTACTCGGACGAGGCGAACGTGAACAAGGAGACGTTCTCCCACGCCCACAACCTGACGCCGGGCTACGAGAAAGGGGACGTGCCACAGTTCCTCGCAGCCCTCCAATACAACCTCCAGACGTGGGTGATGTGGACCGACGACGCGCCGCCGGCGAAGCCGCGGTTCGACTGGACCAATCACTGGCTGAAGCCGAACGTCGCGTGGGAGGAGCGGAAGGCCGACCGCGACCCGGACAAGGTGCTGAAGAACGTGGCCGAGCAGACCGGGCTGACCATCAAAAAGGAGAAGCGGAAGGTGCCGGTGCTGTTCATCCGCCCGCTCAAGTGACGGGGTGTCGTAGCGTGGGCACGGGTGATCGACTGGCGCGCCCGGTCAGCCGCTACCCCGCGCCCAGCACGCGAACGACGCATTGCCCGCCGAACTCATGGCGCGGATCACCGACTTGTTATCGAACCCCGGCAATTCCTGGAGGCGGGCGAGCAACTCGTCGACACCGGCCGCTCCCTGCGGCACCCGGCACACGCCCGCCCCGCCGCGGAGGACGAAGAACACGTCCTCGGCAATCGGGCCGGCGTCGGTCGTCTCCACGGCGACCGCCCGCAAGTCGGACCAGCCGACGAACTCGGCGCGGCCGTCGGGGTGGCGGAGGGTCACGCCGCGATCATCGAACGTCACCGCCGCACCCATCGATCGCCCTCCTCATGGCGAATCCGATTGAACTGTTGCCCTGTCTTGTTAGCCCGCCGC
>JAYUFU010000192.1:0-6133 GCA_043738505.1 Fimbriiglobus sp.
GTCCTTCGCCGGGTGGTCGGCCAGCCAGCCCGCGCCCTTCGCCAGCAGCTTCTCCACCTCGTCGTCGCCGACGAAGTAGTGCTTGCGGCCGTCGAACACCGGGACCAGAACATACAGGTGCGCGAGCAGTTCGCTCAGCGTCGTCGTCTTCCGAACGGTGACGGAGAAATACGGACTGTCGCCCCAGTCCGGGAACCGCTCGTCGAGCGGGTGGCGGACAGCCTCCACCTCGTACCCGAGCGGCTCGAACATGGCCCGCAGGACCGGTTCGCCGCCGCGCACCGGCAGCACGTCGAGCCGCGCCTCCAGTGGGAGCCTTTCGGCGACGAGTTCCGGGCGATCCTTGCACTTCCCGTGGAGCGCCGAGCCGAACACCTGGGCGACGGCGACGCTCAAGAACGACGACGCGGTGTACGGCCGGTCGTTGACGTACTGGCCGAGCAGGAACCCCTGGTCCGGCGACTTGCCCCGCACCGTGGCGACGGCGTCCACGTCGAGCAGCAGGCAGGCGGTGCAGCGGTCGGCGTCGGCCTCGGGGTAGAAGACGTGAACCCGGCCGAAACTGAGGTCGAACGACTGGAGCTTGGCCGGGTGCTTGTGCAGCAGGAAGCCGAGGTCGGTGGCCGGCCGGCGGGTGGTGGTGATCGTCAGCAGCATGGGCGGCCTCCGGGTGGCGAATCATCCGCGGCGTCCGATCCGGTCAGGACACGCCTCGCGGTTGGCGGGTTCACGACGTGGTTGAAGGCCAGCGCCGCCGGCTTCTCGCGTTTCACCGCCCCGTCCGCCGTACCGAGTCGCGGGTCGGCGACGATCCGCATCGGAATCGGAGACCCTTTCGCGCGGGTGCCGACCGAGAACCCGTGTCGCCGGTCGGCGAGCGGCCGCCGGCCTCACCCCGGCGGCGTCCCGTCGAGGAAGACGACGCACGACGGGTTGCCGACGGGGACGTACTGGTCGGTGAAGGTGAGACGGCCGGTCTTGCGATCCGCCCGGAACACGGTCACGTGGTCCGCCCGCTGGTTGCAGCAGTACAGGAATTCGCCGGTCGGGTCGAACTCGAAGCTCCGCGGGTAGTTGCCCCGCGTCCACTCGTCGGCGACGAACGTCAGGTCGCCGTCGGGGCCGACCGACAGGAGGCCGATGCTGTCGTGCAGCCGGTTGCCGACGTACACGAACTGGCCGTCGCGGGACGCCAGGATTTCGGAGCAGAAGTTGCTGCCGGCGTACCCGGCGGGCAACGTCGAGACGGTCTGCCGGGCGACCAGCCGGCCGGTGGCGGCGGCGTAGTCGAACCGCACCACCGTCGAGCCTTCCTCCTGGATCGAGTAGAGCCACTTGCCGTTCGGGTGGAAGTGGAAGTGGCGCGGGCCGTCGCCCGGCGGCAGGGCGACGGCGGGCGGGTCGTTGGCCGTCAGCGTCCCCTTGGCGGCGTCGAACTGCCAGACGAAGAGCTTGTCCAGACCCAGATCGACGTGCAGGACTCGCGTCCCGGTCGGGTCGGCCCGGATCATGTGCGCGTGCGTGCGGTCGTGCCCGCTGAACGCGAAGCTGCCCTTCGGGGCGTGGACCGCTTTCGTCGGCCCGACCTTGCCGGCGTCCAGTTTCACGTCCGTCGGCTCGCCGAGTTTGCCGTCCTCCCGCACGGGCAGCACGGCGACCGACCCGCCGAAGTAGTTGGCCACCAGGACGAACTTGCCGGACGGGTGCAGGCTGACGTAGGTCGGCCCCGCCCCGCCGGAGCGGACGGTGTCGAGCAGCGTCGGCGCGCCCGTCGCGCGGTCGAGGGCGAAGGCGCTGACGGTGCCTTCCTTGTCCTTGCCCACGCGGTCCGTCTCGTTGGCGGAGTACAGCCGGGTGCCGGCCGCGTTCACCGCCAGGTGACTGGGGCTGGTGCCCGACTCGTGAACGCCGGCGGCGGTCATCGCGCCGGTGGCGCGATCCACCTTGAAGATGTGGATGCCGCGGCCGTTGCCGGGTGGCAGGTCCACCTGGGTGGGCAGCGTGTCCTCGAGCGGGGAGCTGAACGTCCCGACGTACGCGAAGAGCGGGCCGGCCGCCTGCTTCGGTTGGGCGCGGAGGACAGTCGTGGCGGCGAAGGCGGCCGTGGCGGCCGTGGCGGCGACGAACGACCGGCGGGACGGGGTGGGAGTCATCGGGAACCTACGGGAGCGGTACGGGTGGGGACGGATCGGATTCGGGCGGAACGGGGCCGCCAGCCCGGTGTGGTTTAGCGAGTCTTCGCCGGCCGGGTTCCTGGGGATGGAATTTCGCCCGGTCACGTCCCAGGTGTCGGCAGCTGCGCCGCCGCGTCCTTGAGCCAGCCGCCCGGCGGCCGGTCCAACTTCGCGGTCAGGTCCGGCTTCGTGGCGACAAGGTTCTTCGCCCCGCCGGGGTCGTTCGCGAGGTCGAACAGTTCGAGCGACCCGTCATCGCACCGTCGGATTCGCTCGTGCGCCGCGGAGCGGACGGCCCCAGCCGGCCGCCGACTACAAGGTCCGACTCACCATTGGGCAGCAGGCCCCCACCGACTACGCCCCGGACGAGGACGGGGCGTCGAACGGCCAGACCCGACAGTTCGATTTCACCGCGTCGGCGTCATCAACATGACTTCGGGCTGACGGCGGGTCGCGCCGCCGCCCTCACCTCGCCGGCCACCAGGCGTCGAGTTTCGTCCGCAGCGCCCCGACCTTGTCGGGGTGCTTGTCGGCGCGGTTCGTCGCCTCCTTTGGGTCGGCCGCGAGGTCGTACAACTCCGCCTTCCCGTCCGGCACCCGCGCGGGGTTCGGCTCGATCAGCTTCCACGTCCCGTCGATCACCCAGCGGTATTGCAGGTTCTTCGCCGGCACGCGGATGTCCACCGCGTTGTGCTCGAAGATCTCGCCGTACACCGTGTCCCGCCCCGTCACCGCCGCCGCGTCCAGCAGGTCGATGCCGGCCATGCCCTTGGTCGGCTTCCACCCGATGGCGGTCAGCACCGTCGGCGCGAGGTCGATGGAGTGCGCCAGCGCGTCCGACACGGCCGGCTTCACGTGGCCCGGCCAGCGGATGAGGATCGGCGTGCGGACGCCGCCATCGTAGGGCGACCGCTTCGACTTCGGGGCGAAGGCGGCGCTCGCCGGGTCTTGAATCCAGCCGTTGTCGTGCAGGTAGATCACGACCGTGTTGGCGGCCAGCTTCTTGTCGTCCAGGTGTTTCAGCAGGTCGCCGACGGTCTCGTCGAACCACTCGCACATGGCCCAATACTTGGCCACGAACGGCGACTCCGTCTTGCCCTTGTACTTGTCGAACAGGCGGGCCGGCGGGTTGTGCGGCGCGTGCGGCATCATCGGCGCGTACCAGACGAAGAACGGTTTGCCGGCCTTCGCGGCCGTGTCGATGAAGTCCGTCACCGGCTTCAACCCCTGTCGGCCGATGGTCAGCCCGGCGTCGCCGTGCCGCCCGCCCTGGGTCGGGTCGCCGACCGTCATGCCGTCGGTGAAGCCCCCGCAGCGGCAGGCGTTGCCCTCCCACCACTTGCCCGCCTGATAGGTGACGTAGCCCCTCTCGCCGAGCAGCTTGGCCAGGTTCGGCGACCCCTCGAACAGCGTCACCATCTCGGCGCGGTCCTTCAGCCACTGCTCGTTCTTGGCGGCGGTGGCCGGCGTCACCCCCTTCGGCAGCGGCGGGTCGTTCGACGTGATCTTGTGCTGGTGCGGGTACAGGCCCGTGACCATCGTGGCGAGGCTGGCGCGGCACAGGCTGGTCGGCACATAGCCCCGCTTGAAGACGAGGCTCTCGCCGGCCAGCTTGTCCAGGTGCGGCGTGCGGACGTGTTCGTGCCCCATGAACCCGTAGTCGGTCCAGCCCTGATCGTCGCCGAGGATGAACACCACGTTCGGCGGCGCGGCGGAAGTTGCCGAAGCGAGAAGGAGCAAGGCGACGAGTGCGCGCATGGCGGAATCCGAATTGGGGAGGGACCGCGATCACGGAATAGCGTATGCGAGTTCGGTCCGGAGTCGGGAAGCAGACCCCGGCCCCTCCCCATAAATGGAGTGGCATCGGCTCTGGCGAGCCGCGACCGCCAGGGAGTGGCATCTTGGGAGGGCGAGGCTCCCGCCGAACCGCCCATCGCACACGTGGCTCGGCGGGAGCCTCGCCCCAATGCTGTCCACATCTCGACGCTGACGAAACGCCTGGAAAAGCTGGTTTGTTCCCAAGTCTTCACGCCGGAGGCGTGGCGGACTGTAGCCAGGGGTGAGCGAGCGAAGCGAGCGACACCCCTGGTCGGACGCGAAGGGGAATCCACCCCGGAGGGGTGGCGGAACGTCCGGCATCCCTCCGGGATGCGAGGAATTCCAGGGGGGACGTGGCACCAGGGGTTTCACCCCTGGCTACAGTCCGCCACGCCTCCGGCGTGAAGAATCTGGGACACCCGCCGGAATTCGGCGCGCCGAAGATGTAGACAGCACTGGCTTCGCCCTCCCGAAAACCAAGATGCCACTCCCTGGCGGTCGCGGCTCGCAAAACACCGCTTCCCGCTTGAACACCCTCTCCGGAACCCGGCGGAAACAAATACTGAACAATTTTCACGACACCCCCTTGATTTCGTCCGTGCGCGTGGATATATACATGTGTCAACTTCCGTGAGGCGACCCATGCCCGCCACCTTTCCCGACGCGCCGACCGCCCTCGACCGCCTGTTCGCCGAAGTCCTCGCCGAGGGCGTGGTCGTGGCCCGCCGGCTGCTGGCCAACAAGCCGAAGTCGGCCAAGGTGAAGCGGCTGTTGCGCGACGCCGAGGAGGCCTTCGCCCAGTACCGGCACCTGCTGCCCAGTGCGGACGAGGTGGTCGCGGTGGACGAGGTCGGGGCAGAGCTGCCGGCCACGCCGCGCGACTCGTGCGCGGTTCCGGCCGGCGAACGAGTGGCGGCAGACGCCGAAGCGACGCCGCCGGACGCGCCCGCCCGCGCCGTCGCCCCAGGTCGTAACATGAAACGATCCTTTGGGGAGAGCCGTCTTGCACGTCGTCGCCGTGGTCGAAGCCGAGGGTCACGTCTGCTGCCGGTATCGGATCGCGGCGTTCCGCCCGCACCTGGAGGCGGCCGGCCACCGGCTGAGCGTCCGAGCGCTGGCCGGCGGGCTGTGGCACCGCCTGCGGGTGCTGCGCTCCGTCCGCGACGCGGACGCGGTCATCCTTCAGCGGAAGCTGCTGTCGCGGGTCGAATTCGCCCTGCTCCGCCGCTCCGCCCGCCGCCTGATCTTCGACTTCGACGACGCCCTCTGGCTCCGCGACTCCTACTCCGACAAGGGGTTCGACAGCCCGCGGCGGCGGCGGCGGTTTCTCCGCACGGTGGCCGGGTGCGACACCGTCGTCGCCGGCAACCGTTACCTGGCGCGGGCGGTCGGCACCGGGCCGGGGTCGCCGCAACCGGCCGCGCGCGAGATCGGGTCGCCGGTCGCCCTGCCGCCGCACCTGGCGGGGGGCCGGGGCATCGCGGTCATCCCCACCTGCGTCGATCCGACCGGCTACCCGCTCGCCGACCACACCCGCACCGGCGCGGCCGTCCGCCTCGTCTGGCTCGGCTCGTCCAGCACGCTGCAAGCCCTGGAGCGGAACCGCGAACTGCTGGACGCCCTCGGCGCGGCGGTCCCCGGCCTCCGGCTGAAGGTGATCTGCGACCGCTTCCCGACGTTCGACGCGCTGCCGGTGGACGCGGTGCCGTGGCGGGCGGACACCGAGGCGGCGGAGCTGGCGGCCGCCGACATCGGCATCGGCTGGGTGCCGGACGACCCGTGGAGCCGGGGCAAGTGCGGGCTGAAGCTGCTGCAATACCACGCCGCCGGCCTGGCGGTGGTGGCCAACCCGGTCGGCGTCCAGGGGGAGATGGTGCGGTCGCACCAGACGGGGTTCGCGGCGCGGACGGTGGCCGAGTGGGTGGCGGCCGTCCGCGCGCTGGCCGCCGACCCGGTCCTCCGGTTGCACTTCGGCCGGGCCGGCCGCCAGCAGGTCGAGACGACCTACGGGGTGGCCGCCGGCGGCGCGGCGTGGGTGCGACTACTGGAGGCCGGCCGCTAGAGCGGACTTCGCGCGGGTGTCGCGGTGTTCGTGTTAGCCCGCCGCGCCAGCAAGGGGCCAACAACTGAGGCGGTTCGCC
>JAYUFU010000193.1:0-6120 GCA_043738505.1 Fimbriiglobus sp.
TGACGGACGCGGACGAACGCATTCGCGGCGAAGCGAAGCGCTACACGGAGCTGCTGGCGAAGGAGAAGAAGTGACGGCGGCGCGGCCGACGGACGGCAGTCGGCGGGGGTTGGGCAAGGGGAATCGAAAGCGCCGCGCCTGCCGTCACCGCCCTTGAAATCGCGGGGTTTCCGCTCAAGTTGGCTTCGACAGCGGGGCGCGCGGGCGGGTACAGTTGCGGTTAGGAGAACCACGAGCGGAACGGCTTCCCACCCCATCACCACGGGGCCATTCCACGCGACCGGCCGACGGGTTCGAGGTCGTCCGAAAGACGCGGGCCTGTGCCCGACACGATGTCCGCACACCCGACTTTCCACCCCTCAGACCCTCGTTTCCCCGCCGGCCGGTCGCCTGGAATCGCCCCGTCCCGCACACGTCCGAGGACATGTCATGAGCGAAGAACTGGAACACCCGGTCGCCTCCGAGACCGAGGCCGAAGCCGCCGCCGAGGCCCCGGCCGAGGCCACCCCCGACGCCGAGGCCCCCGCCGAAGCGACCGAGCCGCTGCCGACCGAACCCGAACTGGGTGTGGTGTAACCGGCCGAGCCGAGGCGAGACGGAATCAACCGGCCGACTTCCGCCCACCGCCCGGCGCGGTGGGCACGACGAACCAGATGACGCACACGCCCGTCGCCGCCAGTCCGCCGATCACGCACTTCACCCAAATCGGCAGGGCAGTCAAGGCAATGCTGGCGGACACCACGGGGATGATGACGCAGGTGGACAGCACCTTCGCCGAGCGGCGGATGCCCCCGTGCTGCTCCCAGTCGCGGATGAGCGTGCCGAAGAACGGCGACCGCTTCAACCACCGTTCCAGTCGCGGCGACGAGCGGCTAAAAAAGTAGCTGGCCAGCAGCACCCACGGCGTCGTCGGCAAACCGGGCAGGATCGCGCCGAGGTACGCCACGCCGATGAAGAACAGACCGAGGGCCACGAAGAGCAGTCGCTTCAGTCCAGTAGCCTGCGGCGGTGGGGCGGGGGGATCGGTCACGGCGGGCCGTTCGGGGTGCGGGCGGGTCGAGTGCTATCATGATGGGAACCGCCGGTCGTTGCGGCGCGTCCAACGGGCACCGAATCCTCCGGCTCCGTTCGCGCGCGACTCCACTTCGAGCATCCCGTCATGGCTCGCCTCTTCGCCTTGCTGCTCGCCGTCCTCGTCGCCGCCGGGTGCGGGAAGAAGAAGCCGGCCGACGCGCCCGCGCCGGCGGTCGAGGAGCCGGCCGTGCCCGCCGTGCCGGTGCCGGACACGCCCCCGCCGACCGATGTCGCCAAACAGTTGAAGCTGCTCAAGGTGAACAAGGCCGACGTCCAGCAGGCCGCCGCCGCCGCCCTCGCGGCCGTCGTCGAGACCGACCCCGCCGTCATCCCCGCGCTGGTCGAGCTGCTGGCCGACAAGACCGGGCTGGCCGTCGGCCGGGGCACCATCGCCGGGCCGAACAGCGTCCGCGAGGCGGTCGTCCTCACGCTGGTGCTGTCCGGGCCGAAGGGCGAGAAGGCCGCCGTCGAGAACGCTCTGCCGGTGCTGATCGCGGCACTGGCCGATGCGAATGAGATGATCCGCTGCAACGCGGCGTCCGCCGTCGGCCGCCTGGGGGCGAAGGCCGCGCCCGCCGTCGAGAAGCTGTGGCCGCTGGCGTCCGAGCCGTCCGCCCCCGTCCGCGAAGCCGCCCTCCGCGCGCTCATCGACATCGGCACCGTGCCGCCCGGCCCGCTGTGCAAGCTGCTCGCGCACGCCGACGAGGGGGTCCGCGTCACCGCCGCCGAGAACCTGCAATACTTCCGCGGTATCTCGGCGGAGGCCGTGAACGACCTGGTGACGGCGGTGGCCGATGCGAAAGTCCGCGTCCGCCTCGCCGCCGCCGACGCGCTCGCCACGCTGGGGGCGAAGGCCGCGCCCGCCGTGCCCGCGCTGCTGAAAGCCCTCGCCGCCAACTCCCCGACGGACCGGATCGACCCGGACGAGTTCGCGGTGGCCGCGCTGAACGCGGTCGTGGCCGTCGGCGAACCGGCCGTGCCCGCCGTGGCGACGTTCCTCGCCGACGGCAACCCGGTGATGCGGTTCCTGGCCGCGCACATGCTCGGCGAGATCGGCCCGCCCGCGAAGTCGGCCGCCGACGCGCTGGAGAAGTTGCTGGCGGATCGCGTGCCGGAGGTCGCGGGGGAAGCCGCCCGCGCGCTGGTCGTCGTCACCGGCTCCATCAACAAGGTGGAGGCACCGGTCGAGGCCGCGCTGAAGGAAGGGAACGCGGACAACCGCCGGGGGGTGCTTCAGCTCATCGGCCGCATGGGAGCCGCCGGCAAGCCGTTCGCGGCGGTCGCGTTGCCGCTGCTCGACGACCCGGACTCGGCCGTCCGCGCCGCGGCGCTGGAATTCGTTGCCACGCTGGACGCCGCGACCGCGAAGCCGGCCATTCCGAAGGTCGCCAAACTGCTCGCCGACGACGAGGCGAACACCCGCGTTCAGGCCGCGAACGTGCTGCTCGCCCTCGGCCGCGCCGCCGTGCCGGTCGCCGACGCGCTGGCGAAGGCCGTGGCCGGCGACACCGACGACCGCGTCCGCCTGACCGCCCTCGACGCCCTCGCCGCGCTGGGTCCGGACGGCAAAGTCGCGGTGCCGGAATTGGTAAAGGTGATCGGCGACGGGTCCGCGCCGTCGGCCGTGCGGGTGAAGGCGCTGGCGGTGGCCCCGGCTCTCGCCCCGGCGGACGCGGACCTGGCCAAGGCCGTCGCGAAGGCGCTGGCCGACAAGACCGAGACCGTCCGTGAAGCGGCGGCGTTCGCGCTGCCCGCCCTCGCCGACCCGCCGGCCGAAGCTCTGAAGAAACTCGGCGAGTTGATCGCCACCGACAAGACCTATGCCGGTCGCACGACAGCCGTCCGCGCCGCCGCGGCCCTCGGCCCGAAGGCCGCTGCGCTGAAGGACAAGCTGACGGCCGCATCCGCATCCGAAGTCCGCGATCATGCCAACTGGGGGAAGATCGCCCTCGCGTGTGTCGAGGGGAAAACCGGGGAAGTCGATTTGCTCGTGCGCGGCGGGCTGGCGAGCAAGTGGCCCGCCGAGCGGAACGCGGCACTGACCGCCCTCGCCGGGTTGGTGGCCCCGAAGGTCGCCGACGCGGTCGCCGTCCTCGCCGCCAGCAAGGAGCGCTCCGCCGTCACCCGCCACGCGGCCGCCGTGGTGCTGGCGCGGATTCCCGATTCGCCCGACGCCGTGACCCGCCTGACAGAACTGTTGAAGGACGCCGACCCGGACGTGAAGCTGGTCGCCATTCGGGGATTGGAAACGCTCGGCCCGAAGGCGACGGCCGCGAGCAAGGCGCTCCGCGAAGTGGCGAACGGCAAGGACGACACCGCCCGCGCCGCCCGCAAGGCCCTCCGCGCCGTCGAGGGGAAGACGGAGTAGGCCGCGTCATTTGCCTTCGTGGTCGAGCAGCCACTGCTTCCGCCACAGGCCGCCGCCGTACCCGCCGAGGGTGCCGTCCGCCGCGATGACCCGGTGGCACGGCACCGCGATGATGAGCCGGTTCCGGCCGTTCGCCGACCCGACGGCGCGGCAGGCCAGCGGCTTCCGCACCCGCTCCGCCAGCTGCCGGTACGAGATCGTTTCGCCATACGGGATGCGGGCCAGTTCCTCCCACACCGATTTCTGGAAGGGCGTGCCGGGCTGTTCCACCGGCATCGTGAACGACTTCAGTTCGCCCGCCAGGTACGCCCGCATCTGCGCGACGGCTTCTTTCAACTTCGCCTTGCTGCGGACCGATTCCTCGGCGGGAGTGTCCTCCACACTCAGGCCGGTCAGCGCGTCGCCGTCGGAGGTAAACAGCAGTTCGCCGAGCGGCGTGGCCAGGGTGTCGAAGTAGGTGACGGCGGACATGTTCGGACCTCGTGGGTGATCGGAGTCACAGGTGGACAAGTCTATCCGCCCGCATCGGTTCGCCGCCGATTTTTCGCCGCTACCAACATTGCAACCGCCGACGGTTCCGGGCAGAATCCTCACCAGTACACCCACCCCACCCCGGAAGCCGATCATGGCCAAGACCGTCACCCCCGCCGTCCGCGCCGCCAACCTCCGCACGCAACTCGACCGCCACACCCACCTGTACTACGTCGAGGCCGCGCCGGTCATCTCCGACCGCGAGTTCGACAAACTGCTGAAGGAACTTCAGGACATCGAGACGAAGCACCCGGAGTTGACAACGCCGGACAGCCCGACGCAGCGGGTCGGCGGCGCGCCCATCCCCGGCTTCGTGAAGGTGAACCACCGCGTGCCGATGATGTCCATCGACAACAGTTACGACGCGGACGACCTGCGCAAGTTCGCGTCGGACGTGAAGAAGGCGGCGGGCAAGGGCGAGCCGGGTTACACGGTGGAACTGAAGATCGACGGCGTGTCGATTTCGCTGGTGTACGAGGACGGTCTTCTCAAGTCGGCCGTCACCCGCGGCAACGGCGAGACCGGCGACGACGTGACGCACAACGTCCGCACCATCGGCGGCGTGCCGTTGAGATTATCGACCGCCACCCCACCGAAGTTGCTGGAGGTGCGCGGCGAAATCTACATGACCCGCGCCGAGTTGGTCCGCATCAATGCCCTCCAGACCGGCAAGGGCGAAGCCGCCTACGCCAACACGCGGAACTTCACCGCCGGCACGCTGAAGCTTCTCGACCCGAAGGAGAGCGCCAAGCGGAAGATGAACCTGTTCGCCTATGCGGTGGGTGCGGCCGACGGCGTCGAGTTCCAGACGCAGGACGACATCCTCGCCGCGCTGAAGGGCTACGGCGTTCCGGTAAACCCGCACGCCAAGAGTTGCGCGACGGTGGAGGAGGTGATCGCGGTTTGCAAGGAATGGGAGGAGAAGCGGCACGACCTGCCGTATGAGACCGACGGCATGGTGGTGAAGGTGAACGACCTCGCCTTGCGCCAGAAGATGGGTGCGACGGCGAAGGTGCCCCGCTGGGCGAAGGCGTACAAGTATGAGGCGGAACAGGGCATCACGAAGTTGGAGTCGGTCGAATTCTCGCTCGGCAAGTTCGGCGAACTGACGCCGGTGGCGAACCTGGAAGCGGTGCAACTGGCCGGCACCACCGTCCGCCGGGCGAGTATGCACAACGCCAGTTGGGTGGACAAGATGGACGTGCGGATCGGCGACAGCGTCGTCGTCGAGAAGAAGGGGGAGATCATCCCGCAGATCGTCAGCGTCATCAAGGAAACGCGGACGGGGAAGGAACAGCCGTTGGCGTGGCCGACGACGTGTCCGGTGTGCAAGGGGCCGGTGGAGAAGGAGGAGACGGCCACCAGTTACGGTTACAACTGCATGAACACCGGCGTCTGCCCGGCGCAACTGGCCAAGCGAGTCGAAGGTTATGCCCGCCGCGACCGCATGGATATCGACGGCTTGGGGCGCGAAGTCTCCATTCAACTCGTCGATTCCGGCCTCGTGAAGTCCGTCACCGACCTGTTCAAGTTGACGAAGAAGCAACTGCTGGCGCTGGAGAAGTTCGCGGACACCAAGGCACAGAAGCTGCTCGACGGCATCAATGCCAGCAAAGACCGCGGACTGGCCCGGCTACTCTCCGCGCTCACCATCTACATGGTGGGTGAGAGCATGGCGGAGGCGCTGGCGGACTCGTTCCCCAGCCTCGACGCCATCGTCGCGGCGAAGCAGGAGGACTTGGCCGCCGTGAAGGGGTTCGGGCCGAAGCGGGCCAAGTTCGTGTACGACTACTTCCACTCGGAGATCGGCGAGAAGCTGGTCGCGGAGTTGAAGGCGGCCGGCGTGAAGGTGACGCACGACAAGAAGGCCGCGCCCGTCGGCGGGCTGCCGTTCGCCGGGAAAACCATCGTCGTCACCGGCACGCTGGTGGGCTACGACCGCCTCACCATCGAGACGCGGATCAAGGATCTCGGCGGCAAGCCGGGGAGCAGCGTCAGCAAGAAGACCGACTACGTCCTCGTCGGCGAGAAGCCCGGCAGCAAGGCGGACAAGGCGAAGGAACTCGGCGTGACGATCCTGAGCGAAGACGAGTTCGAGGCGCTGGCGGGCGCATCGGGGTCTGTCTCGGCGAACGGCGCGACGTGAG
>JAYUFU010000194.1:0-6107 GCA_043738505.1 Fimbriiglobus sp.
ACCGACCGACGGCGGTCGCTCCGCTCACGGCGACGACCCCGCGCACCCGTCACTTCTTCTCGGCCGTCAGCGGGAACGGGTAGCGGTAGTAGTTCTCCAGTGTCAGCACGGCCATCGCGGTGGTGCCGATCCGCCCGCAACTGCCGCCGATGAACGACGTGTCCTTCTCCCACCCGCCGGCGTTGTCCTTGCCCGCCGCGACCTGTGCTTTCAGCAGCACCGCAATCATCTTCTCGTTCCACGCGGTCCACGCCTTGGCGTCGGCCAGCGGCAGCGCGGCGCTGGCGTAGAAGGTGAAGTAGGTGTCGAACGGGACGTTGTTCGCCTTGGTCACGAACTCGCCGCCCCGCGCGACCGTCGTCGTCTCCGCCGTCCAGCCGTCGAAGACGACGCGGGCGGTGATGCCGACGGCAGTCAACGTCGGTGTCCCCACGTTCGAGCGGTAGCCGAACGACCCCTTCTCGACATCCATCGTGGTGTCGAGGAACTGCGACGCCTTCGCCAGGATTTTCGCGTCCACCGTCAGGCCGGCGGCCTTGCCCGCGCGAATCGCCTGCGCCTGCCAGCCGGTGATGCAGGTGTCGCCGTTCGTCTTGGTGACATACCCCCAACTGCCGTCGGTGCCCTGCCCCGCCTGGATGTAATCCAGCGCCGCCTGGGCCGGCTTGACGAGGGCCGAGTCGCCGGTCATGCCGGCCGCCTCGCACAGGGCGACGGTGGCGATGGCGTGCGCGTACAGGGTGCCGGCGGTCGTGAAGCTGCCGTCCGGCTTCTGCATCTTCGCCAGCGCCGCCACCCCCGCCGCCACGGTCTTGGCGTGCGGGTTCTTCGCGTCCGCCTTGGCCGTGTGACCCGCCCCCAGGAACGCCATCACCGCCA
This sequence comes from Fimbriiglobus sp., assembly GCA_043738505.1. Lineage (GTDB taxonomy): Bacteria > Planctomycetota > Planctomycetia > Gemmatales > Gemmataceae > JALHQU01. The sequence goes on from JAYUFU010000194.1 coordinate 880, forward strand.
TCCCGGTGGCCGCCGCGCGGTCGGTCTTCATGCTGCCGTCGAAGGTCCAGCCGCCGTCCTTGTCCTGCTTCGATGCTAGCCAGACCAACCCGGCCGCTACTGCTGCTTCGGTCTTGTCGCTGCCGCCGAACTGCTTCAACCGCTTCTCCCGCTCCGCCCCGGTGCGGCCGTCGAACGGGCCGAGTTTGGCCGGCTCCTTCGGCACGGGGGCGTTCGGCCGGCCCTGCGGGGCTTTCTTCTCGACCTTCTCGGCCTTCTCGACTTCGAGGTACGGCACCTTCCGCTTCTCCACCGTCACCGTCAGGCCGGTCTGCGCGGCTAGGTTGTCCAGCACCTTCGTCGGGTCGGTGTCCTCGCGCCGGGTGTCGATCCCGCGTGCCGGATCCTTCACCATGCTTGAGCGGACGTGATATCGCCACTCGACCGACTTCGGGGCGGCCGCGATCCCGTCGCCGACGATCACCCGGCCGACGTGCGCCTCGACGGCCCGCAGCAGCTCGGCGACCGAACCGCTCCCGCCGCCGGCTCCCGCCGTGTCCTCGCCCCGGTGTTCGGCGTACACGGCGATCTGGTTCGCCTTCAGCCCGTCCAGCGGTTTGGCCGCGTACTTGCCGGACACGACGTACACCTCCTCGGTCTCCTCTCGAAGGCTGACCCGCACCGGCAGGTCGAGTTCCTTCTGGAGAAGTTTGGCGAGGGCCTCCGCCACCTTCACCGGGTCGGCCCCGACCTTCACCACGAAGTCGCCGGTGACGCGGCTGGTGAGCAGGCTGGACGGGTCTTGGATGCGGTGCAGTGGGAAGCCGGTGGTCATCGCCAGCAGCCGCCCCAGTTCCACCCCTTCGTCCGCCTTCACCGGCATGGAGTACCCGCCAGCGCCGTCCACGGTCCACCCGTCCTTCCACCCGAACACGCAGAACCAGTCGTCGAACGGGATGTTGCCGGCGCGGTTCGGGAACAGGGTCTTGAAGTACGTCGCGCGCACGTCCGGGTACGGCGGGGCCACGCGGCGGACGAGTTCGCCGTCGCGTAGCCCGTAAGCCTTGCGGAACTCCGTCTTCCACGCCGGCTCGTCGGGCTTGGCCGCGCCGTCTTTCTTCGGCTCGTCCGCCTTCTTCTCCTCCTTCACCCGCTTCAACACCAGCAGCGCGAGACCGCTGCCGGCGGCGGCTTTGAACTCGGTCGGCCGCTTGTCGGCGGTGCCTTCCTTGTCCATGCAAATGCGGAGCGTGTCGCCGTCGAGTTCGTAGATGGCGCACGCCAGCTTCTTGCCCTTCTCCTTCCCGTCACCGGGCGTCAGGTCCAGCGCCTTCGGCTCGGCCGTCGAATCGAGGGCGAAGGCGTGTTCGCGGTTGTCGGGCAGGAACGCGATCGCGCTCCCCTTGAAGCGGAGTTGGAACACCTTCACCGCCTCGGCCGGGGCGTCTTGCCCGTTGGCGACCAGGCTTTCGGCCTGCCACAACCCCTGGAGGCGGTCCTCGTCTTTGATCGCCGGACCCTTCGGGAGGGGCGCGCGCGCGGCGACCGCCTTCGGTGCCGGCTCCTCGGCGGCGGTGCGCGACAGCGCGCCGGCCCCGGCCGCGAGAATCACCAGGCAGGACGCGACCAGGGCCGCGCCGAGTTTCAGCTTCTTCAGGAAGAGCATCTTCGTCACCTCCAGGGCGAGGGCGGCGGCCGTCGGGGTGGCGGCCGCGGCGAGTGGAAGAGTCGCGTGCGGTGCCCGCGCCGCACCCGCGCGGGCGAGCAGGGCGGCGACCGCGACGGCCGCGAACCCCTTGGCCCGGAGCCGCTTCTCCAGCAGCCGGTGCGCGGTGGCGAGGCGGCTGGAGACGGTGCCCTCGGCGACCCCCAGCCGCGCCGCCGCGTCCTTCCGCCGCACCCCTTCCAGCTCGCACAGCACCACGGCGGCGCGGTACTTCTCCGGCAACTCGGCCAGCTCCGCGTCCAGCGCGGCCAGCAGTTCTCCGTCCCGCTCCGGCGGCGCGGTCAGGCGGGCGTGGCTCTCCTTCGTTCGCCGTTTGGCGGCCATGGCGCGGGCCTTCAGCGCGGTGTGGAAGGCGACCCCGTACAGCCAGTCGCCGACGCACCGGCGGTCGGCCAGCGCGTCGGCCTTGCGGAGCAGCACGAGGAACGTGGCCTGGAAGGCGTCGTCGGCGTCGGCCGCCGAACCCAGCACGCGGCGGCAGGTGCCGAACACCATGTCGGCGTGGCGGCGGACCAGTTCGGCGAACGCCGCGTCGTCCCGGCGGGCGAGCAGGTCGCCGTCGGCGTCGAGCAGTGCGGCCGGCCCCCAGGCGAGCCGGGGGAGTGTTGCGGCGGTCATCGGCGGCCTCACTTCTTGCGGTACTTGTCCCAGAAGGCGTTGATCTCGTCGAACCGCTTCTGCCAGTCGTCCTTGTCGAACTTGGCCTCGGCGGTCGGCACCTTCACCTGTTTCCCGGCGAGCACGTCGGCGACCAGCGGCAGGAGGTCGGCGACGGTGCCCTTGTAGCACTTCACCATCTGCGGCTCGGCCCGCAGGAACAGCCACCCCTTCGCGTCCAGGCTGTAGTCCGCCGTGTAGCAGTCGCCGTCCACGAACACGTAGGCGCAGCCGACCTTGCGTCCGTCGCTGCCCGCCTCGATGGAGAACATGACGGCCTCCTTGCCGACCGCCAGCTTGTCCAGGAACGGCTTGGCCGCCTTCGGGTCCGGGTGGAACAGGTGGCGTTCGGGCGGCACCGGCGCGCCCTTGTCGCCCTTCTTCAGGTGCTTCTCGACGGCGAACACGACGACCCCTTTGTCGGCGTCGGCCTTCTCCACCTTGAGGTGGCGGACCTGCATCGACTCCTTGCACATCTTCGGCAGCGTCATCGGCGGGAAGTGGATGTACGCGGTCGCCGGGAGGCCGGCGGCCAGCAGAACGAACACGGCAGTGAAGCGGCGGAGCATGACGATTTCTCGCGGGCGTCTATCGGATGTTCCCGGAGGAAGACGGTTCCGTCGCCGGAATCCCTCCCGTTTTACTCCGAGACTTTGCCCCGCTCGCTCCGCGCTACGAACACGGCCGTCGTCATGTCGGCCACCACGTTCACCGTCGTCCGGCACATGTCCAGGATGCGGTCCACGCCGATGATGAGGGCGATGGCGTCCGGCGGCACGTTCACCACCAGCAGCACCTGGCCGATGAGCGGCAGCGACCCGCCCGGCACGCCCGCCATGCCGGTCGCCGTCAGGATGCACAGCAGCAGCACGACGAGCTGCTGGTCGAACGACAGCGGCACCTGGAACGCCTGCGCCAGGAACAGCACCGTGACGGCCTCGAACAGGGCCGTGCCGTTGTGGTTCATCGACGCGCTCAGCGGCAGCACGAAGTTGGCGATCGGCTTCGGCACCGCCAGCTCTTCCTCGGCGTTCTTCAGCGCCGTCGGCAGGGTGGCGCTGCTGCTGCTGGTGCTGAACGCCGTCACCATCGTCGCCTGGATCTTGCGGAAGAAGTCGAGCGGGTTCATGCCGCCGAGGAAGTAGACCAGCAGCGGTAGAACGACGAGCAGGTGGACCGCCAGCCCGCCGAGGACCGTCAGGACGTAGGCCCCCAGCGCGACCAGCAGTTGATAGCCGAACTCGGCGGTGGTGGCGAAGATGAGCGCGAACACGCCGATTGGCGCGACCCGCATGGCCAGCCGGATGACGAACTCGGCCACCTGGTTGATGCCTTCCAACAACTGAATGATGGGTGCGGCACGGCTCGGGTCGATGCGGCCGAGCGCCACGCCCACCAGGATCGCCGTGAAGATGATGCCGAGCATGTCCTTTTCGACGACCGCCTTCAGCGGGTTGGCCGGCACCATGTTCACGAACGTGTACACGTCGAACTTGGCCGCCTTCGCGGATTGGTCCTTGGCGTCCTTGGCGTACCGCTCCTTCAACTGCTCGCGCTTCTCCGCGTCGAGGGCGTTGCCCGGCCGCACGGCGTTCACCAGCCCCAAGCCGATGGTCGCCGCGAACGCCGTGGTGACGAGGAAGTAGCCGACGGTTTTCACCCCGACGCGGCCGAGGTTGCCGCCGCCGCCGAGTTTGGTCACGCCCACCGCCAAGGACGCGAACACCAGCGGGATGACGGGCAGGAAGAGCAGGTTCATGAACAGCTTGCCGAGCGGCTTGGCCACCTTCTCGACGGCGAACGAGACGGCGTCCGGCGGCGGCCCTGGCGGGTCGGTCGGGATGAACGCGGCGTTCACCGCGCACCCGACGGCCGCGCCGAGGACGAGGCCGAGGAGGATGGCGTTGTGCGGGGTCTTGGCTGCGGAGGACATGGCACCGCCAAAGCGTGGGGACGGGAACGGTTGGGGTGGTTGTATCTCCGGGCACTGCCACCGACCGCGCGACCGGCTATCAATGCGTGGGGGCAATCACCGACATCCACCGAGGGCAGGCACATGAACGGGCGAGTCGCGTTGGTCACGGGCAGCGGGAAGAAGCGGGTCGGGGCGGCCGTCGCCGAACTCCTGGCGACGAAGGGGTATTCCGTCGCCGTCCACTACCGCACGTCGGCGGCGGAGGCGGGCGAGACGGTCGCGGCGCTGCGGGCGCACGGCGTCGAGGCGGAGGCGTTCGGCGCGGACCTCGCGGACGAAACCGCCGTCGCGGGACTGGTGAAAGCCGTGCTGGCGCGCTTCGGCCGCATCGACGTGCTGGTGAACTGTGCCGCCGTCTGGCAGCGGAAGAAGCTGGAAGACGTGACCGCCGCCGACGTGCGGCTGCACTTCGACACCAACGCCCTCGGCACGTTCCTGATGTGCCAGAAAGTCGGGTTGCACATGGTCACGCAGCCGACCGGCGGGGTGATCGTGAACGTCGGCGACTGGGCCGAGGTGCGGCCGTACCGCGACTACGCGGCGTACTTCCCCAGCAAGGGCGCGGTGTCGGCGATGACGCGGACGTTCGCCGTAGAGCTGGCCCACCGCAACCCGAACGTGCGGGTGAACGCGGTGCTGCCGGGGCCGGTGATGCTGCCGCCGGACTTGCCCGAAGCCGAGAAGGCCGAGGCCGTGAACGCCACCTTAGTGAAGCGGGAGGGGTCGCCGGCGAACATCGCCGCGGCGGTGCTGGCGTTCGTGGAGAACGACTTCCTCACGGGGGTGCTGCTGCCGGTGGACGGCGGCCGCACCGTGTACGCGGGTGGGTGAATCGAAATCGGTTGCACCCTTGCCGTGTCTTGTTAGCCCGCCGCGCCAGCAAGGGGCCGA
>JAYUFU010000195.1:0-17515 GCA_043738505.1 Fimbriiglobus sp.
GTGGGTATCCACACCGTTCAATCACCCACGGCCCTTGCGGGCCGGGTTCGCCTTCCGTCACTGGTAACTCGCAGCCAAAGCGTGCGACACCAGGTGCCAGCCGTCGGCCAGCACGAACAGCAGGATCTTGAACGGCGCGGAGATCGTCACCGGCGGCATCATCACCATGCCCATCGAGGTCAGCACGCTGGACACCACCAAATCCACCATGAGGAACGGCAGGTAGATACAGAAGCCCATGATGAAGGCCGTCTTCAACTCGCTGATCACGAACGCCGGCAGCAGCGTGAAGAAGGGCGTGTCCTCCTTCTTTTCCACGGCGTTGTTCTTCGCCAAGTGCAGGAACAGGGCCAGGTCTGCCTTCCGCGTGTGCCGCAGCATGAACTCCTTGATCGCCGTCTCGGCCTGCTTCACGGCCTCCGGCCCGGTGATCTGCTTGTTCAAGTACGGCGTTAACGCCGTGGCATCGATCTTGTCGATGGTCGGCTTCATGATGAACAGCGACAGGAACAGCGCGAGGCCGGTGATGACGAGGTTCGGCGGCACCTGCTGTGCGCCTAGCCCCTGCCGGACGAACGACAGCACGATCACCACGCGGGTGAAGCACGTCATCGTCATCAGCGCGGCCGGCAGCAGCGTGGACAGGCCGAGGGCGAGGGCGAGCTGCACCGGCGGCGAGGCGTTCTGGAGGTTCAACCCGTCGGCGTTGAACAGGTCGGCGACATCGGCCATCGGGTCCGCCTCCGGTTTCGACACCGGCTTGGAAGCCGGTGCCACAGGGCCATCACTTCGGCGGCAGCTCCAGCACCGCCTTCACCCCGGTCGCGTCGGTGCCGACCAGCAGGCGGCGACCGCCGGCGCTGACCAGATGCACCACGCACCGCGGGTCCACCGCCAACTTGGCGAGGGACTCCAGGATGCCCGCCGGGGCGGTCGGCCGCGCCCGGTTGGTCCACCGGGCGACCCCAATACACACACCCGCCACGATTGCCAACCCGAACAGCAGTTTCGCCATCACCCACGTCAGCGACGACGATTCGCCGCTGGCGGCCGGAGCGGGGACGGGCTGCGGTACGGGTGGCGTTTGCTTGCCGGGACTTTCGGCGAGAGCTTTCGGCGACGTTGCCGAGGTGAACGGCGACAGCTCGTCCGCGTCGGCAGGGGTGGGCGTCGGGCTGAGCGATAGCAAGCGGGGCAGAATCAGCCCGGCGGCGACCACGAGGACGCCGACGGCGACGAGGGAGGTGAACGTGCTGGACGGGCGCGGCGGGGCCGCGGCGGGCGAAGACATGGTGTGCATCCGTGCGGTGAGTTGCGCACACCGGCGTCCGAGCCGGTGTGCCGGTCGGTTACGACCCGATGCCGGCGGTGGTGGTGACGGCCGGACGCTTCATTTGGCGAATCTTCTCCATCAACTGGGCGGCGAGGGCGGCGTCGGGGATCTCGGCGATGACCTTGCCGGCCTGCCGCTCCCGCATCTGCACCAGCACCCGCACGGCCGTGTCCATGTTCCCGCGGTCGGCCATCTCCTGGAAAATCTTGGCGGCCGTCTCCGGCGGCATGGCCTCGTACATGACCGCCAGCCGCTCGATGTTCTTCTTCTCGCCGGGGTCGGCCTGCGGCGGTCGCGGCTCGGCGAAGATCGGCTTCTTCGCCGTCGTCGGGTCCGGCTGCGCCTGGGCGTCCACTTCGGCCGCGCGGGCGACGAGGAGCTTCATCTCGTTGGCCACCTGCTTGCCCATCTTGTCCACGTCGTCCCGCTGCGTGCGGATGTCCTGGAGGATGAGTTCCACCTGCGCCTGTCGCTTCTCCAGCCGGGCCTCGCGGTTCTTCAGCGCTTGGCCTTCGAGCTTTTGGTCGGCGGCCACGCCCAGCGTGTCGGTCGGCGTCGCCTTGACCGGGTCGGCCGATTTGTCCTTCGGCGTCTCCGCCTTGGCCGGCTTCTCCTTGTCGTCCTTCAACCCTTTCTTGGCGTCCTTGTCCTTGTCTTTCTCCTTGTCCTCGGCGACCTGCGCCTTCGACTGCTGGAGCCAAACCGACAGGCCCGCGGCCACCGAGAACAGCAGCAGCGAGGCCAACCCGAGGATGAGGTAGTTCTTCATGGGTGTTCGGCGGGTTAAGCCGCTCCGGAGCGGACGGCACGGGCGGCCGTCCATCGTTGCACGGTGAGTTCGTCGGCCGCGTCCTGTTCGGCCTGCTGGTACGTCCGTCGCCAGGTGTCGAACTGCTGCTGGCGGAGGGTGTCGAGAGCCTGCACCTCGCCGGCCACTTGCGCCCGTTCGCGGGCGGCGGCGTCCAGGCGGGCGTCGCAGTCGTCGGCGTGCCGGTCGGCGATTGCGATGGCGTCGCCCAGCCGCTCGGAGGTCTCGAAGGCGGCCAGCCACTGGTGCGGCGCGGTCGCCTGGCCGAGGCGGTCGGCCATGGCCTGCGACACGTCGGCCAGTTGCTGGCGGAGGGCGGCGGCGCGGGCGTGGGCGGCGTCGGCGGCCTGGCGGGCGCGGTACTGCTCCCGCTCGGCCAGCGCCTCCAGCTGCCGCTTCACCTTCAGCACCCGATCCAAAGAGAATTCGAACCGCTGCACGGGGAAGCCCTCGGTGTCCGGCGTGCGGTATGCCCGGTACGGGAGAGGGCGTCAAGGCGACCTAACAGTTCCAGGTTCCAGGTTCCAGGTTCCAGGTTCCAGGTTCCAAGTTCCAAGTTGAGGAACCCGAAGTGCGGCTCTCTTCAACTTGGAACTTGGAACCTGGAACTTGGAACTACCGCGAAGCGGTCAGAACTGCCAGTGGGCGGTCAACTCCAGCAGCTTCGCCCGCGTCTGCTCGTACCCGGACGGGGTGCCCTGGTCCTGTTTCAGGAATTGTACCACGGCCGGCATCAGGTCGATGGCCTTGTCCGCCTGCTGGTCCTCGCCCCGCTTGTACTGGCCGATGCGGATGAGGTCTTCCACTTCGGCGTAAGTGCCCATGATGGCGCGGAGCTTGCGGGCCGCCTTGGCGTGGTCCTTGTCCGTCAGTTCGGCGGCCAGCCGGCTCAGGCTGCGGCCGACGTTGATGGCCGGGTAGTGGTCCCGCTCGGCGATCTTGCGGTCCAGGACGATGTGCCCGTCCACGAACCCCCGCACGGCGTCGGCGATCGGCTCGTCCATGTCGCCGCCGTCCACCAGCACCGTCAAGAGTGCCGTGATGCCGCCGACGGAGGCGTTGCCCAGCCGCTCGATGACGTTGGCCAGCATCTGGAAGACGCTCGGCGTGTACCCGCGGGCGGTCGGCGGCTCGCCCAGCATCTGGCCGATCTCCCGCTGGGCGTGGGCCAGGCGGGTGAGGCTGTCGATCATGAACAGGACGTTCACCCCGCCGTCGCGGAAGTGATCGGCGATGGCGATGGCCGCCTGGGTCGCCCGCACCCGCATGAGCGGCGTCTGGTCGCTGGTGGCGTACACCACCACCGACTTGGCCATGCCCTCCGGCCCCAGGGTCTTCTCCAGGAACGGCTTCACCTCGCGGCCCCGCTCGCCGATCAGCGCGATGACGTTCACGTCGGCGTTCGAGTTGCGGGCGATCTCGCCCAGGAGTGTGCTTTTGCCGACGCCGGACCCGGAGAAGATGCCGATCCGCTGGCCGAGGCCGCAGGTGAGCAGGCCGTCGATGGCGCGGACGCCGGTGACGAACGGCGTCTCGATCTGCGTGCGGTCGAGGGCCGGCGGGGCCGGGCGGTGGAGCGACTTCAGCGGGCAGCCGACGATGGGGCCTTTGTTGTCGAGCGGCCGGCCGAGGCCGTCCAGCACGCGGCCGAGCAGGCGGGGGCCGGTCGGCACCATCAGCCCCTTGCCCTGGCGGAGGACGGTCATCCCCCGGCGGAGGTCGTCGGTGCGGTCGAACGGCATGAGCAGCGACACGTCCTGCTTGAACCCGATCACCTCGGCCAGCACCGGCGGGCCGGACGGCGGGACGATGGCGCACTGCTCGCCGACGGCCGCCTGGAGCGAGCAGGTGAGGACGCCGGCGGCGCTGGTCAGCCGCCCGCCCATCTGGTAGCGCGGGGTGGTGGTGATGTCCCGGTTCAGTTGCCGCACGTCAAGACCGAGCATGGGCGAGGCTCCTCAGAAGTTCGTCGCGGATCTCTTGCAGCGTGCGGACGGGGTCCGCGACCAGCAGTTGAGCGTGCCCCTCGACGGCGACCGAGCCGCGGGCGAGGGCGGGGTCGGCCACCAGTTTCGGGTCGGCCGTCGGCAGCAGTGGCTGACCGTCCAGCCGCCGGGTCAGCAGGGCCAGGTCTTCCGGGTTCAGCCGCACCCGCACCGGCTCCTCGTCCACCAGTTGGGCGGCCATCTCGCGGGCGATCTGTTCGATGGGGTAGTCGTCGGCCGTGACTTCGCGGTGGAACAGCCGGGTGGCGATGGTCAGGGCCAGTTCGACGGCCGCGTTCCGCAGCTCGTCCATCTTCTCGCCCTGCTGCGTCCGCAAGTCGGCGGTGGCCGAGCGGAGTTGGTCCAGCACGGCGACGATGCGGGCGCGGTCGGCGCGGAACTCCTTGCCGAGGTCGATCTCGGTCGCTTCGGGCAGCGGAGCGGCCGGCGGCGGGGCCGGCTTGCGGAACGGCGGGAGGGCGGCGGTCGGGGCCGCGAGGAAGGCGTTCGCGACGCGATCCGCGAACGGAATCGACCGGGTCCAGACCGCTCCGCGTTGTTGTGCCGCACGATCCATCGGGCATTCCTATCGGGGCGAAGTCGGCCGGTTGGCGGTCTCGGTTCGGCGGGTCGATTCGGTCAGCGGTGTCAGCCGGCGGCGGTTCAGGCTGGGGCGAACTACCAGAGAATGGAACACAATTGAAGGGCATCCAACCGCTTTTCACGACTTTCCCGACACTCGGATCGATCCGCTTGTGTGGCCGGCGGAATCCTGAACCGCCGCGCGAATCGACCCGCCGCGCGGGGCCGGATCGACCGCCGTTGTCACCCCGACGGCAACGGGTTACTCCTCGATGGTAATTTTCCCTTCCTCCTCGAACTGGCGGAACAGGTACATCAGCTCGGCTTGCGCGGTGATGACCTGCTGGTTCGAGATGCTGCCCATCAACCCGATCTCCTCCTGGAGCATGTCGCGGGCGCGGCTGGAGATGTTCGCCGACAGCTTCGCCGACACCCGCTCGTCGGCCCCCTTCAGCGAGCAGGCCAGCGTCTTCATGTCGATCTGCGCGAGCAGCGTCTGGAGCTGGCGGTCCGGCACCTTCAGCAGGTCTTCCATCTTGTACAGTTTCGTCCGCACCTTGGTGGCCAGTTCCGGGTCGGTGTTCTCGACTTTCAGCAGGACGAGGATGCGCTCGGCGCGGGGCAGTTCGCGGAGCATGGCGGCGAGGTCGTTGATGCGATCCTCGACCGGCGTCGGCGGCGGCTCGGCCCGCAACCCGGTGCCCCGCTCGACGACGGCGCGGGCGAGCCGCTGCACGACGGCGTGGTTGCGATTCCCCGGCTGGCTGAACCGCAGCGCCACCTCCGCCCGCTGCTCCGGCGACAGCCCCTTCAGCACGGCGGCGGCGGCGGGCTTGTCCAGCACGGACAGCAGCAGCGCGACGGCGGCCGGCGGTTCGCCGTCCAGAGCCCGCGACAGCCGATCCGTCGGCAGTTCCCGCAGGGCGGCGATCGGGTCCGGTTCCGGCTCCGGTTCGCCGACGGGGACAGCCGGCGTCAGGGCGATGGGGGCCGGCGGCGGCGGGGGTGCGGGCAACAGGCCGCGCTCGGCGATGCGGTACAAGTCGAAGAATTCGCCGAGGGAAGCGTCCAGGTCGGCCTCCGGCGGCGGTCCGACGGAGTCCCGCAGTTGCGAGCGGATGCGGTCGCTGGCGGCGGCGTCCAGTCGGCTGAGCAGTTGCTCGGCGGCGTCGGCCGGCAGCGCCCGCAGCAGGGTCACGGCGATCTGGTTCCCGGTCATGCCCGCCATTGTGCGACCTCGCAGGTTGATGGACGCCGGCCGTGGCGGGCCGGGTTCGCCAAACACGACCGCCCCTAACTCACTTCGACACCAGGAGGCCGAACACCTCGGTGGCCGTTTCCGGCTGCGTGCGGGCCAGGTCGGCCAGTCGGTCGAGTTGCTGGCGGCGACGGGCGGCGGCGGCGGACGCCAACTGCTCCGGCGTCGGCGGTGGCGGGGCCAGTTCCGGCGGCCGGGCCGGGCGACGGCTGATCCGCAGCAGGACGAGTGGGATGATGGCCAGCCCGACCACGACGGCAACGGCCAAGCTGACCCACCGCGTCAGCGACACATACTCTTGGAGCCGCCTCAGCCGCGGCCCTTCCACGTCCACATCGGGGATCGTCGGCACCGGCGGGCCGACCAGCTTCATGTTCGCCACCTTGATCTCGTCCCGCCCGGTCCTGAACCCGACGGCGTTCTCGATCAGCTTCTGCACGTCCTCGGGTCGCATGAGCGGTTCGGTGGCAGCGGGCGAGCCGTCGGCCGGCGGCAGTGGGGACAAGTCCACCACGGCGGCCACGGTCAGCCGGATGACGGCCCCCATCTTGTCCTCGATCTCCCTCTCCGTCATCGACACCAAGTAGTCGGTGCTGTTCGTCTCCTCCTCAGAGCGGCCGGCGGTCCCGCCGCCGCCCCCGGCCCCGCCGCCGGGCCGCGCGGCATTGCTCTGCACCCCGGCCACACCACGGGCCGGGGCGGGCGTCGTCGCTTTCACTGTGGTCGTCCGCTCTTGCCCGGTGACTTTCTCCTCCGGGTTGTACCGCTTCTGCCGCTCCTTCACCTTCTGGTAGTTCAAGTCGGCGTTCACCGTGACCACCACCCGGCCCGCGCCGAGGGACGGGACGAGCATGTCCTGGGCCTTCTTCGCCAGGTACATCTCCAGCCCCTTGCGGTAGTCCACCATCTCGGGCTGTAGGTCGTCCTTGTGGGCCGCGTAGGGGTCGGACAGCAGCCGGCCGGTGGAGTCGATGACCGTGACGTTCTCCGGCTTCAGCCCGTCCACCGCGTGGGCGACCAGGGAGACGATGGACGTAGCGGCGGCTTTGGTCAGGCCGGCGTTCGGCTTCAGCCGCAGCACGACGCTGGCCGTCGGCGGCCGCTGGTCGCGGACGAACGGGGTCGGGTCCGGGCGGGCCAACAGTACGCGGGCGTTGGCCACCGATTCGACCTGCGCGATGGCGCGGGCCAGCTCGTTCTGGAGCGCCCGCTGGTAGTTCACCGCGTTCTGGAATGGGGTGGCCCCGAAGGACGACTCCTCGAACGATTCCAGCCCCTTGCCGCCGCGGCTGGGCAGCCCCTCGGCGGCGAGGCCGACCTTCGCCTCCGCCCGCCGGCTCTCCGGCACCAGCACGTTCACCCCGCGCGGGTCCAGCTTGTGCGGGATGCCAAGAGTGGTCAAGCGGGCGGCGACGGCCTGCACCTCCTCGACCGGCATGTCCCCGCCGACGGGCACCGTCGCCTCGCCGGGGCTGAGGTAGAGGAACAGGCCGAAGGCGACAGCGGCCGCCAGCCCGCCGCCGACGACGAGCGCCCGCGTGCCGCCGCCGAGGCCCTTCCACCAGTCGCCGAGGTTCTTGAAGAATTCCATTTCAAAGCGTCCTGCGAGCCTGAGTTTCAGGTTTCAGGTTTCAGGTGTTCCGAGCCGAAGACGCGAGTGCCCGCAGGGCTTCTCGGCGTCTTGAAACTTCTGAAACTTGAAACCTGAAACCCCTTACACCTGCATCCGGGTGACTTCCGACACCGCGTCGGCCAGGCGGTTCCGCAGCTCCAGGATGAGCCGGAACGACAGGTCGGCCTTGGCCACCGCCAGGCTGACGGTGTGCAGGTCCTGAGCTTCGCCCGTGGCCACCGCGCGGACGGCCTCGTCGGCGGTCGCTTGAGCCGCGCCGTTCTCGGCCAGCAGCCCTTGCAGCACCCGGCCGAAGCCGTCGGCCGGCGTGGCGGCGGACGGGCGAGCGGCCAGGGACGGCAGCGGGGCCAGGGGGGCCAGCGGACTCATGGTACCGAGTGATGGCACGGTCATAACTCAACTCCGGAGGAGGGTCAACGCCTGTTCGTTCATCTGGCGGAACGTCTGCGCGGCTTTCAGGTTCGCCTCGTAGGCCCGCGCCGCCGTCAGCAGGTTCACCATCTCGGTGGGCAGCGACACGTTCGGCATCCGCACGTTGCCGTTGGCGTCGGCGTCCGGGTGGCCGGGCGAGTGGATGACGGGCAAGTCGGACGGGTCTTCGATCCGCTCGACCGCCTCGACCCCCAAGAGTCCCGGCAGGTTGCCCGGCCCGGTCGCCTTGCCCAGCACCTCGGCGAACACCACGTCCTGCCGGCGGTACGGCCCGCCGTTCGCGCTGCGGGTGCTGTGCGCGTTGGCGATGTTGTTGGCGATCACCTCCATCCGCAGCCGCTCGGCCGACATGCCGGAGCCGCTGATGCCGCTGGCGGTGAACAGGTCGCGGAAAGGCATGTTCGGTCCCTCGGTTCCGGTCTTTGAACCACCCACTTCGCCGTCTTCCTGCCTTCTGTCCCCTGACTCCTGTCTTCCTGTCCCCTGTCTTCCTGACTCCTGCCGTCACCGCCCGCTGATGGCCGACCGCAGCGACGCCATCCGACTGGCGACGATCTGCGCCACGGCTTGATACAGCAGGGCGTTCTTGGTCAGGTCGCCCATCTCGCGGTCGATGTCCACGGTGTTGCCGTCCACCCGCTCCGGGTTGTCGGTCTCGATCACCTTCGGGGCGACGCGGCCGGTCTCGCCGCCCGGCAGGCCGAGCGCCTTCTTCAACTCGCCCTCGAACGCCACCTCCAGCCGCTTGTAGCCGGGGGTGTTCACGTTGGCGACGTTCTGGGCCACGACGCGATGCCGGAGGGCACTCGCATCGAGTACCTGGCCGAGCATGTCGATGCCGAAGTTTGCAGGAGTCATGCGGAAAGAATCGGCTGTCGTCGGCGAAAAATTCAGCGGGCGTGGGGATTCGGTCAAGTCGGCGGGTCGTGCGGCCGGGTGGCGAAAGTGGGCAGGCGCGGTGGCAAACTGGGCGACCGCGCGCGGGCTGTCCCGACACTCACCCCGCGTACTTCGCCGCTTCCGATTCGAACAAGCCCTTCAGCTTCGCGGCGGTGGCGTCGTAGGCGGCCGGGTCGGGCCACACGTTCCGGGGCAGCAGCACCTCGGCCGGCACCCCGTCGCAGGCGGTCGGCACGCTCAGCCCGAACACGGGGTCGGTGACGTGCGGCACCGCATCGATTGCACCGCTCAACGCCGCCTTCAACAGCGCCCGCGTCCAGGCCAGTTTCATCCGCGAGCCGACGCCCACCCCGCCGCCGCTCCAACCGGTGTTCAGCAGGTAGACCGGCACCTTGTGGCACTGGAGTTTCTCCTTCAACAAATCGCCGTACACCTTCGGCGGCAGCGGCATGAACGGCTGGCCGAAGCAGGTGCTGAACGCGGCCGTCGGCTCGGTGACGCCGGTCTCGGTGCCGGCCAGCTTCGCCGTGTACCCGCACAGGAAGTGCCGCATCGCCTGCTGCGGCGTCAGCCGGGAGATCGGCGGCAGCACCCCGAACGCATCGCACGTCAGGAAGAAAATGGTCTTCGGGTGGCCGCCGACGCCGGACTGCTCGCAGTTCGGGATGAAGTCCACGGGGTAGGCGGCGCGGGTGTTCTCGGTGACGGCGTCGGACGCGAAATCCGGGGCGCGGGTGACGGGATCGACCGGCACGTTCTCCAGCACGCTGCCGAAGCGGATGGCGTCGTAAATCTGCGGCTCGTTCTCCCGCGTCAGGCCGATCGTCTTGGCGTAACAGCCGCCCTCGATGTTGAACACGCCGTCGTCGCCCCAGCCGTGTTCGTCGTCGCCGATGAGCCGGCGGTCGGGGTCGGCGCTGAGTGTCGTCTTCCCGGTCCCGCTCAGGCCGAAGAACAGGGCCACGTCCCCGCCCGCGCCGACGTTCGCCGAGCAGTGCATGCTCATCACCCGCTTCATCGGCAGCAGGTAGTTCAGGACGGTGAAGACGCTCTTCTTGATCTCCCCGGCGTAGTGCGGGCCGGCCGCCAGCACGAGCCGCTTCTCGAAGCTGATGGCGACGACGACTTCCGACTTCGTGCCGTGCCGCTCGGGGTCGGGCTGGAAGTTGGGGGCGTGCAGGATCGTCCAGTCCGGCTGGAAACCCGGCAACTCGTCGGCCGTCGGGCGGATGAACAGGCAGCGGGCGAACAGGTTGTGCCACGCCTTCTCGGACACCACCCGCAGGTTCAGCCGGTGCGCCGGGTGGGCGCAGGCGTGCCCGTCGAAGACGAACAGTTCGCGGTTCTGGAGGTAGACGCGGATCAGGTCGTGCAGCTTGTCGAACGCTTCCGAGGTCATCGGCTGGTTCACCGGCCCCCAGTTAATGTGCGGCTCGACGGACGCCTCGCGGACGAGGAACTTGTCCTTCGGGCTGCGACCGGTGCGGGCACCGGTGAACGCGGCGAACGCCCCCAGACTGCTCAGCACCCCTTCTTGTCGGCGAACGGCGTGTTCGACCAGCGCGGCGGCGGACAGGTTGCGGTGAACCGGGCCGCAGTTGGCGAGGCCGACGGCGGACGGGTCGAACGGGGTGTCGGCGGTCATGGGACGATCCGGAGCCAGGGGTCGCGGTTCGGACGGCGGAACCACGGACTTTAGTATAGTTTCCGCGAATGGCGCGCAAGCCCGACGGGTGCCGGGTGTGTCGAGGGAGAGGGGTTGAGACGACATCCGCCGCCCGGCAGTTGGGGTGGACGACACTCGACCCCAACGAGACAATACCAGCGGTACGGATACCCACGCGCCCGGAGAACGGTCCCATGTTCCGCAACTTGTTCGCCCTGATCGGCCTCGCCTTCGTGCTGTTCCTCGGCGTCGGCTACGTCATGAAGTGGTACACGTACAGCCGAACCGACGGCAAGCTGACGTTCCTCATCTTCACGGACAAGGTCGAGGAAGGCCTTCAGAACTTCAAGGACAGCGCGGTGAATGCGCTGTCGAAGAAGGAGGACGACAAGGCGAAGCCGGAGCCGGCCAGCTTCGGCGGCTTTTTCACGCCGACGCCGAAACCCACGCAACCGACCGGCCGTCCCATCGCCGATACGCCGATGCCGAACGGCGGGCGGTAACGATTGGTTTGGTGGCACCGGCCTCCGAGCCGGTGTTACCCCGTTCGCTTCGCGCCGACCACCCGCCAGTGGCCGGCCCCGTCCTTGACCGATGGCAACGTCGCCATCCCCGGTGCGGCGGCGAACTGCTCCCGTACCGCCGGTTCCTGCGTCCAGCCGATTTCCGCCAGCAGCACGCCGCCGGGTTTCAGGAACTGCCCGGCGTCCGCCGCGATGCGGCGGTAGAACGCGAGACCGTCGGGGCCACCGTCCAGCGCCAGCCGGGGTTCGTGGTTTCGCACATCGACGGCCAGCTCCGCGAACTCGCTTTCCGCGATGTACGGCGGGTTGGTCAGAATCACGTCGAACGTCCGGTCGCCCGGCACCGCCGCCCACAAGTCGCCCGTTGTGAACTCGACCCGATCCGCGACGCCGTGCTTGGCCGCGTTCCGCCGCGCCACGTCCAACGCCTCGGTTGAGACATCCGTCGCCAGCACGCTTGTCGCCTTCACCCTGTGCGCGACGCTGACCGCCACGCACCCGGAGCCGGTACACAAATCCAGGACCGCCGGGGCTGCCCGACCGGTCAAATGTTTCAGCCCTTCCACCACGAGCGTTTCAGTGTCGGGGCGTGGTATCAGCACGGCCGGCGTCACGTCGAACGACAGCAGGAAGAACTCGCGGGAGCCGACGAGGTACGCCACCGGGGTGCCGTCCACGCGGCGTTTGATGAGTTCGCGGAAGGCGGTGCGGTCGGCGTCGGCGGGGGTCTCGTCGTACCGGGTCATCACCTCGATGGGGGTGCAGCCGAGGACGTGGGCGAGCAGGATGCGGGCTTCGCGCGGGGCCGCTTCGACGCCTTTCGAGGTGAGGAACTTGGTCGTCCACTGGATCAGGGCCCGGACGGTCCAAGCGATCGGAATGGCGGCGTCGGCAGACATCGGCGGGTCCGTCCGTGGGGCGGAGGGTTCACCCCAAAAGCGTAACCCAACCGCCGGGGGATTCAATGTCGGCAGTCAGAGAAGTAAGAAGACCGAAGACTAACCACAGAGACACAGAGGCACAGAGAAGAGGAGAGAGAAGACAGTTCTTTGAAACTCTTCTCTCTTGTTTTCTCTGTGTCTCTGCGTCTCTGTGGTTAGTCCTTCTTCACTTCGCACTCAGCGCGAAGTCCGACGGCAGGGTTCGCCAGCCGCTGTGGATGTGGTTGGCCGGGTTCTTCGCGCTGTCGCCCTGGACGTTCAGGAACTCGATCACGAACGTCGGCCCGTGGACGCGGTAGCTGTACGGCTTGCCGGGCTTGTCCGCCTCGATGCAGTAGGCGAAGAACAGCTCCTCCGGGCCGGCGTTGGCCTTCTTCTTCTCGGCGGCGGCCACATCGCCGGGCAGCCGGTCGGCGTAGGCGTTGATCAGCTTGGCCAGCGTCTTCTTCTGCGCGTCGGTCAGCTTCGCGGCGGCGATGCCGACGGGCTTCTCGACGCCGGCGGTCGGCTGCCCTTCCTTGATCTCCGGCAGTTGCTTGGCCTGCTTCGCCAGCGTGTTCTGCTCGTCGGTCAACGACTTGATGAGTTCCTTGGCGGTGTCCTCGATCTCCGGCAGCAGTCGCTTGCCCTTGTTCGGCCCGGTGCGGATTTCGGCCGGGTTCGACCCGAACAGCACCGGCGTCGCGCCGACGACTTCGCCCTTGTCCAGCATGACGTTGACCGACAGGTGGTGCCCTTCCAGCCGCCAGCCCCACGAGCCGTTGCCCGGCTCGCCGAACACGCTGACGAAGTACCACGACGGGTCGCGGGTCATCGCCCCGCCTTTGCCTTCCAGTTCGGCCAGCAGCGATTCCAGGCTGATGATGCCGGTCGCCTGCTCGTACCCGGTGGCGGAGAGGCCGGCCTTGAGCAGGTCCATGACGGCCGCTTTCTGGTCGGCGGTGAGGGCGTCCAGCCGCAGCCCCTTGCGGGTGGACTTCTTCTCTTTGTCTTGCTGCGGGGTGAAGAACCACGTCTTGCGGTGCGGGTCGTCGAAGGCGAAAGTCGCCTTCTTCTTCTGGTCGGCGGCCAGCGTGCCGAGCAGCTTGTCGGCGGCGGTCGTCATCTTCGCGGCCGAGGTCGGCTTGTCCGACTGGGCGATCAGCACGACGCCGCCGAACGCGACCAGAACGGCCGTGGCGGTGAGCAGGCGGGAGAGCATGGGCAGGCACCTCGACGAGGGGAGGGAGTCCCCAGAGAATACCCGAGGGGGGAGCGAAAGGCGAGGGTAGAGACACGCAGAGTGACAGCGGCACTCGTCTCACCTCCCCACGACAGCGTCTCGAGCCTTTGAAATGAGACCCAGCCAACTCGCTGTCGATTCGGCCCACCCCTTGACCTCGTCGGCCGACAGGAATGATTTCAATGTCGCATTCAGGACTTCCGCCATCGTCAGGAGATCGGCTGGAGTGGCAGAGGTATCGAGGTCTGGAAGCCCATCTACAGCGGGACTTTGAACAAGTCGAAGCACATCCGATTTTGCCTTGTTCACTAATGCGAGAGACACCTTTCCCGGCTGTTGCCCGTAGCGCACAGATGCCCTTAACCCTTCACACAGTCCTTCAAGTTGAAAGGAGAGTGTGAAGAGGTGCGAACGGTGTCTGTCTCCAGGCGGTTTAGCCACAGGACAACTCCTTGTTGGTTTCGGCCTCTGCCACTGAGACTTTCGAAGAGCCCCTCACGTCTCTGGTGTCGTGCCGAGCAGCAACCCCAACCGCCGGATGACCTCGGCGCGTTCGGGTTGCCCACTCTCCTCAAGCCAGTCGGCGTAGACTACTCGCGGCAAGTCATGTTCGGGAGTCGCGCGAATCGCGGACCAGAAACCGCGCTGTTCGTCGGTCATCATGCCCGCACGCGGGGGCCGAAGTGGTGGACGGCCGGGAACCCGATGCGGACGCACCAGATTTGCGCGTCGGAGTGGCGGGCGAGGAGCTGCCGTGCGGCGGTCAGCGTGTCGTCGGCCATCTCGAACGCTCCCGTGTCCACGTCGAGAGCCACGATGCGGCCGCAGTTGCCGGTTTCGACCTGGCCTCGCACCTGTCGCTCGTACATGTCGGTGCCTTGACAGGCATGTTCGTCCACGGCGTAATGGGGTTGGCGCGTCGTCACGGCTGACCTCCGCATGGTGTTCGTCCCATCATACCGCGCCGGGACCGAACTGCGCCTTCCGCAGAATCGTCTGCCCGGACAGGAATCCGCCCTTGGGTGCTTGGATTCCGGCACCGCGGAACGCGATTCCAATCCCGTCCGACCGCCGAGGGTGGGTGGGTTCGTCACGGCAGTTCGGCGTGCTCCAGGGCGGCCCGCTCGCGGAGCTGCTTCATGCCTCGCACGTTGATCTGCCGCACCCGCTCCTTGGTGATGCCGAAGTGCTGGCCGATCTGCTCCAGCGTCATTTCCGCGCTGCCGTCGATGCCCGTCCGCATGCGGATCACCTCGCGGGTCCGCGCGTCCAGGTGTTGCAGCAGCCGGTTCACCCGCCGCTTCGCCATCTCGGCGCTGGCCAGCAGCTCCTGCTCGTCCGTGTGCGTGTCCGCCTTGGCGTCGAACACCTCCTCGTGCCCGGTCATGTACCGCGTCTTGTGCGTGTTCTCGTCCGGGATGCTGCGGGCGAAGTTCTTCACGATCGCCCACGTCGCGTAGGTGCTGAACTTGAACCCGCGGCCGTAGTCGAACTTCTCCACCGCCCGCATGAGCGAGATGTGGGCGTCCGACTTCAGCTCGTCCAGGCTCTGCCCGCTCTGGAGGTGCGTGCTGGCCAGCTTGTGCACCAGCCGCAGGTTGCACTCGATGAGCAGGTCGCGGCACACCCGGATCTGCTCGGCCAGCGCCTCCACCTTCCGCAGGTCCGTCACCCGCGCCCGCACCGGGTCGAGGGTCTGCTTCAGCGCGTGCAGCTTGTGCTTCAGGAAGTTCATCTTCCGGAACAGGTGCTGCTCCTGCTTGAAGGTGAGCAGCGGCTTCTGGTACAGGTACCGCATGGTCGCCTCGACGTCCGACGGCGCGCGGGCCTCCTGTAGCTTGGCCGCGAACTCGGCCTCGTCCGGCAGGTCGCCGGCCATCTCGGCCTGCTTCGCCGGGTCGTCGAACTCGCCGCTGGCGATGTAGTCCACCGGCCGGCGGATGAGCTGCTCGGCCCGCACTTCGTTGATGACGCGGTACATGCTCGAACGGGTCCGGCCGAACCGCTTGGCGATCAGGTCCACGGGTTTCCCCTCCTGGTAGGCGCTGAAGATGGTCTGCTTGGCGGTCGCGTCCAGCGGGCCGGTGCGGTCGGGGTAGACCGCGTGGTCCGGGTGCGACCGGTCGAAGTTCTTGATCGTGTACCGCACCGCCTCGGCCGACCGGCCGAGCTGCTCGGCGATCTTGCGGCTGGCCTCGGTCAGGCTGTCGCCGCCGGTCGCCAGCTGGCGGGCGGTCAGGAGGATGCGGTCCTTCTCGGTGTCGCTCAGGTGGCTGAACCGGCTGCCCCGGCTCACCTGCGTCCGGTGGGCCGAGGCGAACGCCTCGACCGACGACTTCGGGAAGCCGAGCTGCTTCTTCCCGTCCCGCAGCACGCGGCGCGCCGCCAGGCCGAGCAGCCGCCACCGGCTGACCGTCTTCGTGGACACGTTGAACTGCCGGCTCACGTCGTCCAGGGTGAGCATCGGCTCGGCGGCCAGCTCGATGGGCAGCGGCGGCAGCGACCGCTCCACCTTCTTGATGAAGAGGGCGAGGTCGTGTTTCAGGTCCGCGCCCGGAATTAGCAACTCGGGGTGCGCGTCCGACCGGAAGTCGGTCAGACGGAAGCAGACGAACTGGTACGGGTAGACCTTCACCGGGTCGGCGTCGGCGAGGAGCCTCTCGGCCTTGGCCAGTTGTTCGGCGCGGCGACCGGCGGGGGCGAACCGCACCTGCTGGTCGGTCAACTCCTTCAGGGCGTGGGTGTTGAAGTCGCTCATCGGAGTCCTCCTCGTCCGCTGGGTGGCCGGGCGTTGACCGTCGTCCGTGTCGTTCATGGGCCAAGGCGTCGTCTACCGATGGACGCCGAACCGCTACCTGCTATACAATTTTTCTTCGATTTCCTTTCGTCTCGCGGTCGTCACATGTCGGCACATCCGGACGGGGGGCAAACCGCCCGTGTATCGGATACTCGGCGCGGGGAGAAAGGTTCGGTCGGCCGGCCGGTTTTCACCGGTTGCGAGAAGAACCACGCTCTCGCGTCGGAGTAGGGAGTGCCGTTCGTGGCGGAGACGGTGGCGTGTCGGGGAGAGAATCCCAGTCAAGCACCTTCGGGGCCGAAGCGACCAGGACACCCAATTTTGTCCCGCCTCGCTGCCGCCATCCCGCCACAAGTCATTACGCCTACATCATGTCTTTCGTGACCGCGATCCGGACATTTTCCCCGAAATGGGTCGTCCGTCCAAAAGTCTCCTTCCGCGTCCCGGTAGTTTTCGCCGCCGATGACTAACTTTTACAGTGGCACTGAGCGATTTTGCAATCTCGGTAGCTCGTCGAAAATGGCGGTGTTACCGTCGGTTACGGCGGTAAGATCGGTACGACACGCACGAATTGCTGGCGTGTCGGAGGTGTGCAGACACGCGCGACGGAAATGCCGTCACCGGAGTTGCGACGGAACTGGGATCGGCTCGGCGTCGGCTTGTGGGTCACTCGCCGAGGTATGCGGCGCGGACGCGGGGGTCGTTCAGCACCACGTCGGCCTTGTCGCTCATCGTCACGCGGCCGGTTTCCAGAACGTAGCCCCGGTGGGCCACTTTCAGGGCCATGCGGGCGTTCTGCTCGACGAGGAGGATCGACATGCCCTGCCGGTTCAGGTCGCGGATCACGCCGAAGATCTGGCTGACGATTTGAGGGGCGAGGCCGAGAGAAGGTTCGTCCAACAGCAGCAGCTTCGGGCGGGCCATGAGAGCGCGGGCGATGGCCAGCATCTGCTGCTGACCGCCGGACAGTAGCCCGCCGGCCTGCCCCTTGCGCTCCTTCAAGATGGGGAACAGCGCGTACATCTTCTCGATGTCGGCGGCGATCTCGGCTTTGTCCCGCCGGGTGAACGCGCCCATCTGGAGGTTTTCCAGCACCGTCAGGCGGGGGAAAATCTTGCGGCCTTCGGGGGACTGGGCGAGGCCGAGTTTGACGATGTCGTGCGCCGGCACGCGGGCCAAGTCCTTGCCGTCGAACGTCACCGACCCGCTGCGGATGCGGACCAGCCCACAGATGCTGTTGAGCGTGGAGGACTTGCCGGCCCCGTTCGCCCCGATGAGCGCGACGATCTCGCCGGCCTCGACCGTCAGGTCGATGTCGTGCAGGGCGTCGATGGGGCCGTACCCGGCGCGGAGTTTGGTGACGGCGAGCAGCGACATTGATTTTTCTCCTCGGGACGCTCCCTTCGGTCGCGGCGAAGACGGTGCCGTCTTCGC
>JAYUFU010000196.1:0-6094 GCA_043738505.1 Fimbriiglobus sp.
GTGAGACGACGTCGCGGATCAATCGGCCGAAAGTATTGGCGACAGGAGACTTGCGGACGGCGACCGTCAAGCGACGGGTCAAGTTCCTGGGGCGGCCTCAGGCTCGCGCACCCCAGTGACCTCCAACCAGCCGGAGTACCGCAACTCGGTGGGCTGCTCGAACACCTGATACACCAGCGCCGACAACTCGACCCGATACCGCGAACCCTGCCGCTCCAGGAACCGGATGCGGACATCGCTCACGTCCCGCGCCTCCCAGGCGTTGAACGTGAAGTACACCTCGCCGTACTCCGGGTGGTACGGCTCCTTGAGGAAGAAGTCCAGCCCGGTGAAGTCCTCGACTGCGGGCAGCGGGACCGGTTCGTCTTCGGCGTACAGAGCCGCCCCGTTCGGGAAGTCGCTACAGTCGCCCTCCGCGACCGGCGGCTGCTCGAACGGCTCGCCGGCGGCGATGAAGAACGCCCACCCCGCCCGCTCCGGCTCGTCGTGCGAGTCGAACGGGTTACATCCGGGCGGTGTGGGTGGCCATCCGGTAGCCGGGGAACGACATCGTGCCGAGGCTGTCCACCCCCAAGCCCTCCGCCGCCGAACAGATACTTATCCCAATCCCGGTGATTGGGATAAACACCTCACACATTGGGATAGTACTGGCGGGCGAAAGCGGCCGTCAAGTTGTTTCTTGCGGTCGGGCAAGGATTTGGGGGAAAAGGTGGGAGAAGGCCGTCCCGGTTTATGCGATCTGGGAGTTCATCCTGTGAAACGCTCGACCCATGCGTCTCCACGCCGGACGAGGAACCACGATGACGCCCACCGGCGCTGGGGCTGTCACCCCCACCAAGGCGACTCACGCCAAATCCTCGGATTGCCAGCGAATTCCCACCGCCCGACGTGTGAACAGCACCGTCCTCTCGCAGCCGGATTCACCCCTACCCGTTCGCTGGCACACCCGTTCCCCATTTTTTCCTTGCACGCTCGGCCGGTGGTGGCTATTCCGCCGCCGTTCGTGAACGAAAATCGTTCGCCGGTTCGGGGCGCGGCTCGGGGGAGCCGCTCGCGCCGGGCCGTGGGGAGCCTCGTCCCGCCCGACGGGGGACTCGAACCGGGGGTCGATCATGCGCGTGCGGAACTGGTGGTGCTGGGCCGCGATGGGGGTCGCGGCGGCCGGCGGGATGACCTTCGCCCAACCGAGACCCGGTGGGGTCTCGCCGGCGATCCCAACCGGGCCGCTCCCCGCGCCGAGCGGGGCGAGTCAGCCGCTGCCCACCTTGCCGGGCACGCCTAGCGCCCCGATCCCCGTTCCGCCGACGCCCGCCCCGCTGTTCCAGCCCGCCGACTTCGCCCCGGCCCCCGCGCCGCTACCGCCGCCCACGGTGACGCAGCTTCCCGGCCTCGTGAACCCGACCCCGCCGGGGGCCCAACCGGTCGCGCTGGTGGCTCCGGCTCCGGGCCTGCTGCCCGCGCCCGCGTCCACGCCGGTGGGCAACGGTCAACCGGCTCTCTCGGTGAAGCAGACCCTGCCGGAGTCGGTCGCGCCGGGGCAGCCGGTGGCCGCCGAGGTGACGGTGACGAACGTCGGCTCGAAGGCGGCCGACAACGTCATCCTGACCGGCTGGTGGACGGCCGGGTACGACATCGCCGACCAGTCGGTGGCGTCGCAGACGATGAACGGCCGGCGGTCGTGGGGCATGGGGGCCATCGCCGCCGGCGAGGCGCGCGTGGTGCGGCTCAAGCTGGTGCCGGCGACGAACACCCCGCCGACGACCGAGTTCCGCAGCGGGTTCGACGCCACGTTCAGCTCGGCCGTCACCGACACGCGGTCGATCAAGGTGCTCAAGCCGGAGATCAAGGTGGCCGTCACCGCGCCGGACCAGGTGTTCCTCGGCCAGCCGGTGCTGGTGCAGATCAAGGTGACGAACGCCAGCGCCATCCCGGTGCAGAAGATGGTGGTGCAGTCGTTCATGAGCGGCGGCGTGGCCTACCCGAAGCTGCCGTCCGGAGCCGGGGCGGGGCTGACCTCCGAGCCGATCAACCTGATGCCCGGCGGGGCGGACGTGATCCCGCTCGACCTGTCGGCGGTGCGGTCCGGCGAGGGCAAGGTGACGGTGCGGGTGACGGCCGAAGGGGCCGACGCGGTGACGCAGGAGGTGACGGTCAAGGTGGTGGAGGCCCGCCTGGCGGTGACGCTGCACGGGCCGAAGACGCTGTACCAGAACTGGCCGGCGACCTACGAAGCGGTCATCGAGAACCAGGGCGAACACCCGATCCGCGCGGCCACGTTCGAGGTGAAATTGCCGAGCGGACTGGTGGACAACCTGCGGGCCAGCGACAAGCCCGGCTACGACGCCGCCAGCAATCGGCTGGTCTGGAAGTTCGACGTGCTGCAACCCGGCGAGAAGAAGTCGGTGCTGTGGTTCGGCTACTCGAAGCAGGCCGACGACCTGCTGACGACCGGCACGGCGACCGTCGGCGGCATGCCGCTGAAGCGGGCCGAGTGGGTGACGAAGAACCTCGGCGCGGAAGCGAAATAGGGACGGGGTAGATTGCGTTGGGGTGGCGCGTGTCGATCCGTTTGACGCAAGCAACGGAAGCAGTCGGGCGGAGACCCCAACAACACCTCCCCTCGTTGAGGGGAGGTGAAAGAGCCGGATGTGCCGCGTCATTTCCCCATCTGCCCGTTCGCCCACCTCCGGATAACACAGACGGCAGCCGTCCGCCGCCCGCACATCCGAGGCTCCGTCATGCGCTTCGCCGTCCTCCTCGCGCTGCTCCTCCCGCTCGCCGCGCCTGCCGCGCCGCCGTATCCGCCGGAGGTGGTGCCCGGCGTGCTGGTGATCGTCGGCGGCGGCAAGATGCCGGACGAGGCGCGGAAGGAGTTCGTCAAACTGGCCGGCGGCGAGGACGCGAAGCTGATCGTCGTCCCGACCGCCAGCGCCGCGGCCGACGAGCCGAAGGACGCGGAGGCGTTCACCAAGCCGTGGACCGATGCCGGGGTGAAGTCGGTGACGCTGTTCCACACACGCGACAGGAAGCTGGCCGACGACGCCGAGTTCGTGAAACCGCTGACGACCGCCACGGCCGTCTGGTTTAGCGGCGGCGACCAATCCAAAGTGACGGCCGCATATGCGGGGACGAAAGCGGAAGCCGAGTTCAAGAAGGTGCTGGCGCGGGGCGGCGTGGTGGGCGGCACGTCGGCCGGCGCGGCGCTGATGTCGGACCTGATGATCGCCGGCGGCACCGACACGGCGACGACCGCGACCGGGTTGGGTTTCCTGCCGGGCGTGGTCGTGGATCAGCACTTCACCCAGCGGAACCGGCTGAAACGGCTCGAAGGCGTCATCGCCAAGAACCCGGAGTACGTCGGCCTGGGCCTCGACGAGGGCGCGGCGGTGATGCTCAAGCAGGGCCGGTTCTTGCAAGTGGTCGGCGGCAACGTGACGGTCTGTTTGGCGAAGTCGCCGACGAAGCCGGCGATGGCGGAGGCCAGCGGGAAGGGGGCGCTCGACCTATTCCAACTCCGCCGCGCGGCCCACTTCCGCGCCGCGAAGGAGCAGTTCCCGCCGGCGAAGGCGGCCGTGCCGGAGGTGAAGAAGGGGTCGCTGGTCATCGTCGGTGGCGGCGGGGCCGGGCCGGAGATTTGGAAGAAGTTCATCGAACTGGCGGGCGGGCCGGAGGCGAAACTGGTGTTCATCGCCACCGCCCTCGACGACCCGGTGCCGATCAACGCCGGCGAGGTGACGGCCCTCGCCCGGTACGGCGCGAAGAATGTGACGGTGCTGCACACCCGCGACCGCAAGAAGGCCGACGACGCGGAGTTCAGCCAGGCACTGACCGAGGCGAAGGGGGTGTGGTTCAGCGGCGGCCGGCAGTGGCGGTTCGTGGACTCCTACGAGGGGACGCTGACGGCGAAGCGGATTCGCGCGGTGCTGGACGGCGGCGGGGTGATCGGCGGCAGTTCGGCCGGGGCCAGCATCCAGGCCGAGTACATGCCGCGCGGCCACCCGCTGGGCAACACGGTGATGGCCGCCGAGGGGTACGAGCGGGGGTTCGGCTACCTGCCGGGGTGCGCCGTGGACCAGCACTTCTTCGCCCGCAAGCGGACGGCCGACATGACCGGCCTGATGAAGCTGTACCCGCAGCTGCTCGGCGTCGGCATCGACGAGGGCACCGCCGTCGTGGTGACGGGGACCACGGCCGAGGTGATCGGCAAGTCGAAGGTCGGCTTCTACGACTACCGCACCAAGCCGACGGACGGCGAACCGGACTTCACCGAGGTGAAGACCGGCGAGAGCTACGACCTGAAAGGCCGCGCGAAGGTGGAAGCGAAGAAGTAGAATGAGGGAGCCAACAGGAGGAAATGCGATGCCGCTGCGCGACCACTACCACCCGTCCGCCGCCCGCCGCCGAGGGTCGGGCACACAGGTGAACGCCGGTTGGCCGATGATGCTGGCGCAACATCTGGACGCGATCCTCCCCGAACGGTACACGGTGGAGCCGGGCGTCCGGCTCGGCGCGGCCTACGAGTTGGATGTCGCCGGCCTGGACAAGCAGCCGGGGTGGTCGCCCGGTTCCGAAGGGGACGGCGGGGTGACCGTCGCACCGGCCCCCACCAGCGCGGCGACCTTCACGCTCGACGCGGCGCTGGGCGACCCGGACGAGTTCGAGCTGAAAGTGTTCGACACGGAAGACGGGTGGCGGTTGGTGGCGGCCGTGGAATTCGTCTCGCTGGCCAACAAGGATCGCCCCGACACCCGCGCGACGTTCGTGGCGAAGTGCGCGGAGTTACTCCGCCTGGGCGTTTCCGTCTCGATCGTGGATCTCGTGACGACCCGCCAGTTCAATCTGTACGCGGGGTTGACCGCCGAATTCGGGCGACCCGATCCGACCTTGACGGACTGCCACGTCTACGTCGCCAGCGTGCGCGGGTTGCGGCAGCCGGAACACAAGCGGTTCCGGCTGGAGAGCTGGGCGTACCCACTGGTACTCGGTCGGCCGATCCCGTCAATTCCGCTGTGGCTTGGTGAAACAGAGCGTTACGACTTGCCGCTGGAAGCGAGCTACGAAGACGTGTGCCGCGTCCTCCGACTCCCGCCCCCGTGAGGCCCCGCCATGCTCGACACGCTGCCGCCGATCCGCCCGAAGCGGAAGATTACCGGCATGTCCGCCATCCTGCTGCCGTTCGCGGCGGACGGGGCGGTCGATTGGCTGGGGTTCCGCGCGCACGTCGCCCGCACCGCTGACAACGGCCTGACACCGGCCGTCAACATGGACACCGGGTACGCGCACCTGATCGACGCCGACACCACCGAGCGCGCCCTCGCGGAGACGGCCTCGGTGCTGGGCGGCAAGCCGTTCGTCGCCGGGGCGCTGGTCGTGGACGCGCCGGGGGCGATGCTGGATTTGGACGGGTACAAGCGGGCCATCGAGCGGATTCACCGGCACGGCGGGACGCCGGTCGTCTTCCAGTCGTTCGGGCTGACCGCGCTGGCCGGGCCGGACGTGGTGTCGGCCTACGAAGCCATCGGGCGCGCGTGCGCCAAGTTCTACGCCTTCGAGTTGGGCACGCAGTTCGCGCCGTTCGGCCGCATCTACGACCTCGACACCTACGCCGGGCTGCTGGGCGTGAAGGCGTGCGCCGGGGCGAAGCACTCCAGCCTGCACCGCGAGCCGGAATGGGCGCGGCTGAAGCTGCGCGACACGTTCCGCCCGGACTTCCTGGTGCTGACCGGCAACGACCTGGCCATCGACATGGTGATGTACGGCAGCGACTACCTGCTCGGTCTCAGCACCTTCGCGCCGGATTTGTTCGCCAAACGGGACGCGCTCTGGGCGGCTGGCGACCCGGCGTTCTTCGAAGTGAACGACCTGCTGCAATACCTCGGTTTCTTCGCCTTCCGCCCGCCGGTGCCGGCGTACAAGCACTCGGCAGCGATGGCCCTGAAGCTGCGCGGCTGGATCGCCACCGACGCCACCCACCCGCGGAGTCCGACCCGCCCGGACGCCGACCGCGAAGTCCTCCGCGACATCGTCGAGCGGATCGCGGCGATGCTGGCGAGTTAGTTAGCCCGCCGCGCGAGCAAGGGGCAGACCCCTGAGT
>JAYUFU010000197.1:0-6087 GCA_043738505.1 Fimbriiglobus sp.
GGCGGCGAGCAGGGCGACGAGGACGGTCGTGCCCGCGCCGACGGGCGCGAACCACGGCCATGCCAATATAGGCGCGCCGAACTGCGCGGGCAGCCACAGACCCAGGACGGCGCAAAAGCCGGTACACAAGCCGGCGATGGCCGACCACCCCGGCACCGGCTGGCGGAACCGGCCGAGCAGGAACAGGCCGAGGACCAACCCCGTCGTGAAGCCGGCCACGGCCAGCACGCGGTCCACCACGCTGCGGTCGCTGCCGGCCCAGTGGGCCACCAGCGCGACGAGGATTTGCAGCACCCCGAACAGGGCCGTGAACAGCCGCGACACGAGGACGTAATGGGTTTCCGAGCGGGCCGGGAGCAGCGGCTGATAGAAGTCGGTGACGACCGCGTTGGCCGAACTGTTCAGCGAACTGGAGAGCGTGGACATGGCCGCCGCGAGGATGGCCGCGACCAGGATGCCGACCACGCCGACCGGCAGCTTCGTGACGATGAACAGGCCGAACACCTCGTCCTTCGTGGCGGTTCCGACCGCGAACACGCCGGCCTCCTTCGCCACGTACAACCCCACGCCGACGGCCAAGAACAGCGCGAACTGGACGAACACCACGACCCCGCTCAGCACGACCGCGATGCGGGCCTGACCGAGCGACCGGGCGCACAAGTACCGCTGCACCATCATCTGGTCGGCCCCGTGCGAGGCCATGCTGAACACCGCCCCGCCCAGCACCCCGGCCCACAGCGTGTACGCCACCGCCGGCGACGGGTCGAGGTTCAGCACGGTGAACTTCCCGGCCTGCGACCCGACTTCGACGAACTGACTCCACCCGCCGGGCAGCAGCAGCAGCACGAACACCCCGGCCAGCACCGCGCCCGCGATCTTGATGGCGAATTGGATCACATCCGTCCACAACACGGCCTTCATGCCGCCGAGATACGTATACACGATGGTGACGACACCCACGACGATCACCGCCGCTTCGATACTGAGGCCGACGTATTGCATCACCAGCGCCGTCAGGTACAGGCGCAACCCGTCGGCGACGGTGCGGGTGGCCAGGAAAATCCCGGACGCCACCCGCTGCACCGCCGGGCCGAACTTCTCGTTCAGCACCTGATACGCGCTGAACAACTCGCCCCGCATGTACGCCGGCAGCAGGAGGGCGGCGACCAGACACCGGCCGATGATGTATCCGATGGCCAGTTGCAGGAAGGTGAAGTTGCCGCCGTCCGGGTTGTACGCCGTGCCCGGCACGCTGAGGAACGTGACCGCGCTCGTTTCGGTGGCGACGATGGAGATGAGGATCATCGGCCAGCCGAAGTTCCGCCCGCCGACGAAGTACGCCTGGCGGTCCTTCTGCCGGCGGGAGAACGCCGCCCCCAGCGCCGTCATCGCCAGGATGTACGCGGCGACGATGACCAGATCGACGGTGGAGAGCGTGGGCATGGGCGGGTAGTCGGGCGTTGGCGAGAAGTCAGTCGTCGGTATCCGGCTCGGCCGATAGCGGGATGTCGGGAGGCGGGGGCGGTAACGCCGTCAGGAGCCGGACGATCCGGTTGGCCAAGTGGTCGTTGACTTCGCGGTGCCGCGGAACGGCTTGGCAGACGCCGGTGACTGGGTTCCGATACCAGTCGTGACGGCCGCCATGCCGGACCAGCACGCAGCCCGCGGCCTCGAGCGCGCGGAGGAGGTCGAGCCGCTTCACGCGATCACCAGTTCGTCGAGCTTGCGGACGCCGGGCACCTCGCCGCCGGTCACGTCCTTGTACAGGTCCGCGAGCTGCTCTTTCAGGTCGTCGAACGACTCACCCTGTGTCCAGTAGTCGGGGTACTCGACGAGGTAGCCGAGCCAGTGCCGGCCGTCTTGCCAGTGGACGAATTTCACAGCGGTCATGGGGACGCCCTCCATTTACGAATGATACGAGCGTGGGGTGCGAGGGCGTCTGGGAAATTGCCCGTGGCGGCGGGCGACGGCGCGGTCGAGAGCCTCGGTCCCCTCGAACTCGGCGAGGGCGGCGAGCCGCCCCAGCTTATCCCCGGACCCGGCGATCTTGCAGTCGAACTCGTCCTCGGCGGCGAGTTCGGCGAGCAACCGCGAGGCCAGCAGGTCTTGCTCTTCGGTCGGCAGCTTCGCCGCTTCGGCGAACGCCCGTTCCAGTGCGACGGTCATGGCGGTGTTCCTCCTGGTGGAAATGATCCGCCGCCCGTTCACTTCGCCCGCATCCGATTGCTCTTCGGGTGGTGTTCCACTTCCGCCAAGCCGAGGGCTTCCAGCACCGGCGGGACATACATGCCGAACCGCCCGCGCAGCCCCTTCTTCAGCCCGTACCAGCCGCCGACGGGGTTCGACGCGGAGCGGCCCCACGCCTCGACCGTGCCGTCGGCGGCCGGCTTCTGCTCGTCGGCGCTGCCCAGCGGCAACCAGTCGCCGTGCGCCGTCAGCATCGCGTGCAAGTCGGCGAGGCACCGCAGTCGGTACCGCAACTCGGTCTTGCCGACGCGGACGACGAGCGCCGGCGGGTCGGCGGTCTCGTCCCGGTGCGCGGTGAAGTCCGCCGTGCCGGGCGGGGTCTTCAACTGCCACGGCGATCCCGGCGTGCCGTAGCCCGTCGCGGCGGGCGGCGGCGCGACGGGTGCGGCTTCCTGCACGGCGGGCGTCTTCACGGCGGGTTTCTTGGCCGGCGTCTTCGCGGCCGCTTTCTTCAACGGGGTGGCGGGTTTCTCGGCGGCGGGCGTCTTGGCCACGGCACGGTCTCCGGGAGGTGGGGACGAGGGGAACGGGCGGTCAGCTCGCGGCAGCCTCGGCGCGGGCCTTCAGCGCCGCCGCGAACTCGACGAAGGACGGTTGCAGGTCCGGGATGGAGCGGGTGATGAGCGGGGCCATCAGGCCGGAGAACTCCTCCCGCATGGCGAACTCGACGCCATCGGCCACCGGGGTGAGCGCGTACGTCCGTACGCCGCGGAACAAGCCCAGCGGCATGCCCCCCTTCCACACCATTCGCTTCGGCGGGTCGAACTCGGCCACCCGCACGGCGAACGCCCGCTTCGGGCTGACTTTGGTGAACACCTTCAGTTTCCCGTTCGGGACGATGGTGCCGACCAGTTTGGTCACGGTCGGATTCCACGTCGTCCAACTGGCCCCGTCGGTGAGGATCGCCCAGACGGCTTCCGGCGTCGCCCGGATGACGGTGGACACGGCGAACGATTTCATCGGGTTTCCCTGCGAGTGGGGCGGGCCGGCCGCTGTGGAGCGGCACCGGTGGCGAGATTCTGTCCGCTGACCCCGGCGAACACAAGCGGGTTCACGGGAACTTGACGCGATTCCACCCGCCCCGAATGTCGCTGCGATCGCCGGGTTCACTTCCCCTTCCACCGCAGCACCTTGCCGGGCAGCTGCGCCGGGTCGTGCGCGCCGTCGGCGATCACCGCCACGCCGTTGACGAACACCCACTTCACCCCGGCCGCGTACTGGTGCGGCTTGTCGAACGTGGCCGTGTCGCGGTACGTCTTCGGGTCGAACACCACCACGTCGGCGAAGAACGTCGGCTTCAGGTAGCCGCGATCCGTCAGCTTCAGAATGTCGGCGGGCAGGCCGCTGCTGCTGCGGATGGCGTCCTCCAGTTTCACGATGCCGTCCTCGATGGCGTACTTGCCGATCTTGCGCGGGAAGGTGCCGTAGCTGCGAGGGTGCGGGACGGTGTCGCCCGGCGATTGCACGCCGCCGTCGCTGGCCGTCGCCACCCACGGCCGCTTCATGTACACCCGCACGTCCTCCTCGCTCATGCCGAAGTTGACGACCTGCGCGCCGCCGTTCCGCTCGATCTCCATCACGATGTCCACCGGATCTTTCTTCTCGTCGTCGGCGATGGCGGCGACGTTCTTCCCCTGCCACTTCGGGTTCTTGGAGTAGCGGGCGATCTGAATCCGCTTGCCACCGTCGGCCTTCAGTTCGTCCGCGACGACGGCGCGAATCTTCGGCCCGGTCGTCGCGTCGGTCAGGCGGGCGACGTACTCCTTGTCGGTGCCGTCGCGGAAGCGGGCGGGGATGAGCGTGGCCTTCAGGGAGGTACTGCTGGCGATGTACGGGTACTGGTCGGCCGTCACCTCCTGGCCCTTCTTGCGAGCGGTCTCGATCCGCTCCACCGCCGCCGTGGAGGTGCCCCACGCGCTCTTGCCGGACGCCTTGATGTGCGAGACGTGAACCCGACAGCCGCCGTCCTTGCCGATCGTCAGCGCCTCCTCGATGGCGGTCAGCAGGCCGCCGCTCTCGTCGCGGATGTGGCTGGCGTACAGCCCGCCGTGCTTGCCCACCACCGTCGCCAGCGCCGCGATCTCGTCCGTCTTCGCGTAGGTGCCGGGGGTGTAGATGAGACCCGTGGACAGGCCGAACGTGCCGTCGGTCATGGCCTGGTCCACCAAGGCTTCCATCTTCGTCAGCTCCTCCGAGGTGGGGGCGCGGTTGGCGTTGCCCATCACCTGCTCGCGGACGCTGTTGTGCGTGGCCAGGTGAATCTCGTTCGAGCCGATGCCGCCGGCTTCCAGCTTCTTGAAGTACGCGCCGGCGTCCACCGGCCCGCTGCCGCAGTTGCCCGTCACCACGGTGGTGCAGCCCTGGGTGGTGTAGTTCTTGTTCGCCTTCCCGACCTTGCCGAGCAGCCCGGAATCGCAGTGCGTGTGCAGGTCGATGAAGCCGGGGCAGACGACGAGACCGGTGCCGTCGATCTCGGTCGCGCCGGCCACTTTCCCCACCTCGCCGACGGCGGCGATCTTGTCGCCCTGGATGTGAACGTCGCCCTTCACGCCCGGTTTGCCGGAGCCGTCGTGAATGGTGGCACCGCGGAGGACGACGTTCGTCTTCGGCGGGTCGGCAGCGACGGCAGCGGCGGTGGTGAACAGCAACAGCGCGGCGAGGCGGAGCATGGCGGGCACCTGGGTTCGGGTGCGGCCATTGTACCTGATCCGTCGCGCCCCTGACCCCGGTGAACCGCCGTCCGCGTCTACGAATCGCCAGGATTCGGCCTCACGCCAAGTCCCAGACGACGACCTTGCCGGTGTCGCTGCCGGCGGCGGCGGTCAGGCCGTCCGGCGCGACGGCGAGGCACCGCAGCTTCCCGACCTTCCACGCATACGCCCGCAGCTCGTGCAGCGTCACCGCGTCGTACTCGCGGACGGTCTCGTCGTTGCAAGTGGCGAACACCCGCCGCCCGTCGGGATGAACCGCGAGGCCGGTGAAGTGCTTCCGGGTGTCGTTGACGACCCGAACCGGTTTGGGAGTGGAACCCGTGAGGTCCAAACTCGTCATGGCCGCTCTGGAGTAGCCGATCAGCCGGTCGCCGGTCGCGGCGAGGCGGGTGTCCACGGTGAGATCACCTGTGATCGGAATCGGTTTTCCCAGCGGCTTGCCGGTGTCCGCCGACCGCCACCGCCCGGCGACTTTGCCGGGAACATTCACGAACGATGTCACCTCGAGCGACCAGACCCGTTCC
This sequence comes from Fimbriiglobus sp., assembly GCA_043738505.1. Classification (GTDB taxonomy): domain Bacteria; phylum Planctomycetota; class Planctomycetia; order Gemmatales; family Gemmataceae; genus JALHQU01. The sequence continues at coordinate 5,483 of JAYUFU010000197.1, forward strand.
CCGGATGGCTCGAACTCGAAGCCGGCCAGCCACGACGAATACCCGTCCGTCAGCGGTGTCACCCGCACACTCCATTCGGGAAGTACCGGTGGCCGGAGCGGAAGGCGATACGAGAGAAGGGTTGCCCGTCGTCCCCAATCGACGCCGTGGGCCAGGAAGCGGTTGCCCGCAGGAGAGACGGAGATCCGTGTGGGAAACCGGCAGCGCGGCAACTCCCACGGCGGTTGAACGCCGGTCGGATCCACGACCGCAACGATGAGAAGACATGCCGCGTCGTCCGTGCTGGTTCTATGCCCGCCGACGATCAAATCGCCATCTGGAAGCGGACAGAAGTCGGTCGCCTGGACCGGAATGCCACCAAGTTTCTCCGCCACACCGCTCCCGCCGAGTTCCCACCGATCCACTCCTCGTTTCCCCCATCGGGTGGTGTCATCCGATGTGGCGTACAGGAACGCGCCGTCCCAACTGAAAGCGAGTTGGTACAGCCTCCGGTGGTTGCTTTTGAACACGCGCATGGCCAAACCTCGTGGTTTGGAGGAATGATACCGATCCGATCGGCGCGCAACCCTCGGCCTGTCGTCGCCGGGAGCGTGCGACCGGTCCAA
>JAYUFU010000198.1:0-6085 GCA_043738505.1 Fimbriiglobus sp.
GGCCGGCCCCTTGCTGGCGCGGCGGGCTAACAAGTCAGCGACCCACCTGATCGGATTCGCCATGAAGGTCGCCATCGTCATCCCGGCCCGGTTCGCCTCGTCGCGGCTGCCGGGAAAACCGCTGTTGCGCGAGACCGGCAAGTACCTCATCCAGCACGTGTACGAGTTGGCGGCGAAGGCCAAGTGCGGCGCGGAGGTCTTCGTCGCCACCGACGACGAGCGGATTCGGGTCGCGGTCGAATCGTTCGGCGGCCGGGCGGTGATGACGCGGGCCGATCACCCGTCCGGAACGGATCGCATCGCGGAGGTGGCCGAACGACTGGACGCCGAAGTGATCGTCAACCTGCAAGGCGACGAGCCGCAGTTCACCCCCGAAGACGTGGACACGCTGGCCGGGTTCCTGACGAATGACGACACCGTCCCGATGGCAACGCTGGCCACGCCGATCCGCGCCGACGCCGAGTACCGCAACCCGAACATCGTGAAGGTGGTGTGCGACGACGCGGGTCGGGCGCTGTACTTCAGCCGCAGCCCGATGCCGATGGTCCGCGACGGCGAGCCGGACTTTGCCAGCGGATTGTTCCTCCAGCACCTCGGCGTCTACGCCTACCGCCGGGACGTGTTACTCACGCTATCCAAGACCCCGCCGCACCCGCTCGAATCGGTCGAGAAACTGGAGCAACTCCGGGCGCTGGCGCACGGCATCCCGATCCGCGTCGGGGTCATTCCGGCGGCGCACAAGGGGGTGGACACGCCAGCCGATTACGAAGCGTTCGTCCGGTCGTACCGCGCGGGGGTGGCGAATTCGGGGTGACAACGGGAGACATTCGGAAGACACCACCGACCGGCCGACATAAACCAATCCAATCGTAGCGACACCCCGCACGGCACCGGTTCCCACGCCGGTGTTTCTCGTTTTCCGTACCGGTGCCCGACATGGCCAAACACATCTTCGTCACCGGCGGCGTGGTCAGCTCCCTCGGCAAGGGGCTGACCTCGGCGTCCATCGGCCTGCTGATGGAGCGGCGCGGGCTGAACGTGCGGATGCAGAAGTTCGACCCGTACCTGAACTACGACCCCGGCACCATGTCGCCGTACCAGCACGGCGAGGTGTACGTGCTGGACGACGGGGCCGAGACCGACCTGGACCTCGGCCACTACGAGCGGTTCACGAACGCCCCGCTCGACCGCGACTGCAACTTCACCACCGGCAAGATCTACCTGAGCATCATCGAGAAGGAGCGGCGGGGCGAATACCGCGGGCAGACGGTGCAGGTCATCCCGCACGTCACCGACGAGATCAAGTCGTGCATCCGCCGGCTGTCCGTGCCCGGCGTGGACGTGGTCATCACCGAGATCGGCGGCACCGTCGGCGACATCGAGGGGATGCCGTTCTTCGAGGCCATCCGGCAGTTCGCGCTGGACGTGGGCAAGGCGAACTGCATGTTCGTTCACCTCACGCTGGTGCCGTACCTGAAGGCCGCCGGGGAACTCAAGACGAAGCCGACGCAGCACAGCGTCCGCGAGTTGCGCGAGATCGGCATCCAGCCGGACGTGCTGATCTGCCGCACCGAACGGGAGATCCCCCGCGAGGACATCGACAAGATCGCGCTCATGTGCAACGTCGAGCGGCGGGCGGTCATCGAGGAGAAGGACCGCGAGTTCAGCATCTACGAGCTGCCGGTCAGCCTGAGCGAGAAGAAGCTGGACGAGTTCATCGTGGACCGCCTCGGCCTGACCGAAGCCAAGGCCCTGCAATTGGACGACTGGAAGCTGATGGTCGAGCGGATCAAGTCGCACATCCTGGAGCCGAAGGACGGGCGGGACGTGCGGATCGCCGTCGTCGGCAAGTACGTCAAGCACCGGGACGCCTACAAGAGCGTGTACGAGGCGCTCGACCACGCCGGCATCGCCCACAACATCCGGGTGAAGGTGGACCGCATCGAGTCCGAGGAGATCGAGAAGCACGGGGCCGTCAAGGTGCTGGCCGACAAGGACGGCATCCTGGTGCCCGGCGGGTTCGACAAGCGGGGCATCGCCGGGAAGGTCGAAGGCATCCACTACGCCCGCGAGACCGGCGTGCCGTTCTTCGGCATCTGCCTCGGTTTGCAGTGCGCCACCATCGAGTACGCCCGCAACGTCCTCGGCCTTGTCGAAGCCAACAGCGCCGAGTTCGACCCGACCACGCCGCACCCGGTGGTGGCCATGCTGGACGCCCAGCGGAAGGTGACGCACCTCGGCGGGACGCAGCGACTCGGCGCGCAGGACTGCAAGCTGACGCCCGGTTCGCTGGCGCACGCGGCGTATCGGACCGAGGTCATCTCGGAGCGGCACCGGCACCGGTTCGAGGTGAACAACGAGTACCGCGAGAGACTGGAGGCGGCGGGGCTGGTGGTGTCCGGCACGACGATGGACGGCAGCCTGGTGGAAGTGATCGAGCTGCCGGGGCACCCGTGGTTCCTGGCGGTGCAGTGCCACCCGGAGTTCAAGTCCAAGCCGACCGCCGCGCACCCGCTGTTCCGCGAGTTCGTCGGCGCAGCGTGGGTGGCCCGACAGAAGAAGGGGAAGTGATGCCTTGCGAGCCGCGACCGCGAGGGCATCTTCTTGGTCTGAGAAGATGCCACTCCCTCGCGGTCGCGGCTCGCGGTTTCAACTCAGTTCGCCTTCGGCAGTTCCAGCTTGATCGGCTCCAGTTCCATCGTCGGCTTGGCAGCGCTCGCCTCGACCGGGAACCCGATGGCCCCGTCGCGGCCCTTGTGGAACCCGCCCTCGTGCCAGTACACGATCCGCCACTTCCCTTCCGGCACGTCCTTGATCTCGAACTTGCCGTCCTTGTCCGTCACGGCGAAGTACGGGTGGTCGAACACGCGGCCGCGGCCGGCCATCCACGGGTGGACGTCGCACTTGAACGTGATCGGCGTCGGCTGGGCCTTCAGCGGATTCTTCAGCTTCAATTCGCTCCCCGCCGGGATGTTGACGTTATTGCTCTCGTCGTCGGTGCTGTAGTTCGTGTTGTGCGGGATGGTGGCCGAGTTCTTGAACATCAGCGTGTCGCCGGTGCGGGCGGCGAACACCCGCGGCTCGAACTGGCACTTCGGCTGATCGACGACGTGGGCGACCGGTTTGGCCTCCTTCAGTTTGGCCGGCACCTTGTCCAGCGGGAAGGTGTCCTTGCGGTCCATCGTGTCCGGCCGCAGCCAGACGATGACGTTCTTCACGCCGAGGGACTTCTCGTCCACGATCTGCTGGGTGTCGCCGAGCGGGCCGTCCTTGCAGCAGACGGCCTTGTCGGTCATCACATCCACGACCTTGATCTCCGGGGCCTTGTCCCCGTTGAATTTCACCTGGCCCTTCAGGGTGACGAGTTTGTCCTGGGCGGCGGCGGTGCCGGCGGCGAGGAACAGGGCGACGGACAGCAGGCGATACATGGGTCACAGTCTCCGAAGAGGTGGGAAGGCCGGCGGGAGACGGGCAGCGTTACCCCGTCTGTCACAGTTTAGTCCCCGCCGCCGCGCTCAGGTGCGCAACATTTCCAGCGTTTTTTCGTGCAACTTGCCGTTGGTGGCGAGGACATCCGGCCGGTGGATGGTGGGGGTGCCGTCCCAGTCGGTGAACCGCCCGCCGGCTTCCTCGATGAGCGGTTTCGTAGCGGCCACGTCCCACGGGTTGACGCCGTGTTCGACCATCAGGTCGCACGACCCCTGCGCGACGAGGACGAACCCGTAGAAGTCGCCGTACCCCCGCTGCCGGTAGGTCTGCCGGTACAGGTTCAGGAACGTATCCTGCTTGCCGGCGCGGGTGAACCAGCCGATGCTGGAATAGCAGAGGATGGCGTCGGACAGTTGGGGCACGTCCGAGACGCGGATGCGGCAGTCGTCGAGGTACGCCCCGTCACCCCGCAGCGCCCGGTAGACCTGCCGGAACACCGGAATGTACACGACGCCGGCGATCTGCTCCCCCTTGTACTCCAGGCCGATGAGCGTGGCCCAGATGGGGACGTGGCGGACGAACGACTTGGTGCCGTCGATCGGGTCGATGACCCAGCGGTAGCCGGAGCTGCCCGGCTGGTCGCCGAACTCCTCGCCGAGGAACCCGTCGGTCGGGAAGTGCCTCGTCACCAGGTCGCGGATTAGCCGCTCCGCCCCCCGGTCGGCCACGGTCACCGGGCTGTCGTCGGCCTTGCGGACGACCTCCATGCTCCGGTCGTGGAACGTCGAGTCGTACACCTGCCGCGCCAGATCGCCGCCCTGCCGGGCCGCTTCCACCGCCAAATTGTACCGCGTCCGCCAGTCCGCATTCATGCCGAGGCTCCCACTTTGGCTCGCGCGAACCCGGCCGCGCCGACGATGCCGGAGTCGTCGCCGAGGGCGGCCGGCACGCACCGCACGTTGGCCGTCGCGCCGGGCAACGTGTACCGCTGGGCGATCTCCCAGACTCGTTCGATGAACGGCTCGCCGATGGCCTGGGGCACCCCGCCGCCGACGACCACCACTTCCGGGCTGAGCAGGTTCACCACCCCGGCTACCGCCGCCCCGACCGCCCGCGCGGCGTCGTCGATGACGGTCAGGGCGACCGGGTCATCCTTGCCGAAGAGTTCGGCCAACTGCGAGCTTTTCACCTTGTCCAGATCGACCCCCTTCCACGCCTTGCGGACCCGCTTCGGCGCGTCGTCGAGGATCGCCTTGGCCCGTTTCATCTGGTACTTCCGGCCGGCGACCGACTCCAGCGAGGTGCCCTTCCGCCAGTCCACGACCGTGTGGCCGATCTCCCCGGCGTGCCCGTTGAACCCGGAGAACAGCTCGCCGTTCAGGATGAACCCGCCGCCGACTCCGGTGCCGACGAAGATGCCGAAGACGTGCCTCGCGCCCTTCGCCGCACCGGCCGTGAACTCGCCGTAGGTGCCCATCCGCACGTCGTTCTCCAGCACCACCGGCCACGTCCACGCGGCGGGCAGCAACTCCTTCACGTTGACGTTCGACCACTCCAAGTTCGGCGCGAAGCGGACGACCGGTTCGCCGGGGACGATCTGCCCCGGAATGGCGAAGCCCATCCCGCGGATCGTGGCGGGGTCGATGTTCGCCTCGCGGACGACCGCGTCCACGGCCTGCGCCACACGGCCGATCACCGAGGCCGGCCCGGCCTCCGCGCCGGTCGGCTGCTTGTTCCGCGCGAGCAGTTTGAGCTGGTCGTCGAACAGCCCGACCAGAACCTTCGTCCCGCCCAAATCGACGCCGAGCCAGTGGCCGGTACTCATCGCTGCCTCCGAGAGGGGTGCCGCGCGTGGCAACCGCGTCCGCCATCCATCGCGGGGAAGATTTTAGGACAGCGGGGGTGCGGAACAACGGCAATCGCCCGGCGCGGGTCATCCGGCGTCGGCTTCCCGGACGGCCTGGACGAATGCCCTCATTTTGCCGGCGTCCTTCACTCCCGGTGCCGACTCGATCCCGCTCGCCAAGTCCACGCCCCACGGCCGGACTTGGCGAATCGCGTCGGCCACGTTGTCCGGCGTCAGCCCGCCGGCCAGGATGAGCGGCACGCCGAGATTGAGGCCCGCAAGCAAGTGCCACGGCGCGACGTGTCCGGTGCCGCCCATCTCACCCGCGACGAACGAATCGATGACGACGGCGGCCGGGCGGAGTTGGGAGGGCGAGGCTCCCGCCGAGCCGAGAAAACACTTCACCTGCTCCACCCCCGCCGCGTCCTTCACCCGGAACGCCGGCAGCCAACCCAACTGCCCGAAGTCGCACTCCGGCGGCGATTCCGAGTACGTTTGCAACGCCCGCAATCCGGCGTATTCGGCCACCGATTGCATCCGGAACGGCAACGCCTCCACGAACACCCCGACCGGGCAGACGAACGGCCCCATCTCCCGCACCAGTTCCGCCGCGAGCGGCACCGACACGCACCGGGGCGACTTCGGGTAGAAGTTCAGCCCGACGGCATCGACGCCCAACTCGGCACATAGCGCAGCATCCGCCGCGCGGGTCACGCCACAGAACTTGATTCGGGTTCTCATGAGCGGATCTGCCGCTTTGCGGGCAAGGATGCATCAGACGGTTTGCTCCCCCTCGCTGCGCTCGGGCGA
>JAYUFU010000199.1:0-6081 GCA_043738505.1 Fimbriiglobus sp.
CCCGAGGCGGTCGCTCTCTGGGAGCACTGCTACGCGAGCCGCCTCAAGAAGTACGGGCCGGAGGATACGGGCACCCTGGTCATGCTGCACAACCTCGCCATGGGGTGCGTCGAAGCGGGCGAACTGGCGAAGGGGGTCGCGCTGATGGAACGAGGGTATGCGACTCGGGCGAAGAAGTTCGGAGCCGACGACCCCTCGACGCTGATGACGCTGGACCACTTGGCCAGTTGCTACCGTGCCGCGAGCAAGTGGCCCGAGGCGATCGCCGCGTGGGAAAAGCTCCGCGACGCTCGGCGCAAGTTGCTCGGGGCCGATCACCCGAGTGCCCTCCAAACGCAGTTCCACCTGGGCTGTGCGTACCTCGACGCGGGAAAGCCCGAAGTGGCCCTCCCGATGGTGACGGAGACGCTCGTCAAGATCCGACGCGGGTTCCCGGCGGGCAGCCCACAGTTGGCGGGGATTCTGGCCAAATGGTCTTCCTCGTTGCTCGGTGCCAAGGCGTACCTCGAAGCCGAACCCGTCCTACGCGAGTGTCTGGCCATCCGCGAGAAATCGCAACCCAACGACTGGACCACGTTCAACACGCAGTCGATGCTCGGCGGGGCATTGCTCGGCCAGAAGAAGTACGCCGACGCCGAGCCGCTGCTGCTCAAGGGTTATGAAGGGATGAAGGCCCGCGAGAAGACCATCCCGACGCAGGGTGGCACCCGCATCCCCGAGGCCCTCGACCGGCTGATCGAACTGCACACCGCCACGAACAAGCCGGACGAGGTCAAGAAGTGGCGGGCCGAGCGGGTCAAGTACCCGCCCGAAGTCGCCCCGCCGCCGAAGGCGAAGTAGGTCGCGGTCGAGCCGGCCGCAGGCCGGGGAGGCCCGACAGGCAGGCACCGTGGCGGAAAAAGGTGGCTGGCTGTCGGGCCTCGTTCCCCTGTGGGGAACTCGACCGCGACCTACTCCGGCCGCAGGGCGGCGGTCAGCACCGCCCGCGCGTAGGCCCAGTCGCGGAAGGCGGTGGCGCGGGAGACGCCGAGCGCGTCGGCCGCCTCCTCGACGGTCAGCCCAGCGAACAGCCGCAACCGGGCCACCTCCGCCGACTCCGGGTCGTCGAGCGCGAGCGATTCCAGTGCCTCGTTCACCGCCAGCACCGTGTCCGGGTCGGACATGACCACGCGGTCGCCTTCGCACACCTCGAACCGCTTGCCGGTGCCGCCGCGCTTCTCGGCCCGCTTACCCCGCGCGTGATCGACCAGAATCCGCTGCATCGCCGCCGCCGCCGCACGGAAGAAGCCGCTCCGCGAGTCGAAACTGGCGGCCTGCAACTTGATGTACGCCTCGTTGACGAGAGCGGTGGCGTCCAGTGTGTGGCCGTGGGGTTCGTGCGCCAGCCGCGCCGCCGCCAGCCGGCGGAGTTCGTCGTACACGACGGGGAACAGGTCGTTCGGCACGGCCATCGGCGGCCCTCGCGGGGTGGTTCCGTCGGTCGCGGGGTGGGCGATCGCCGGGGGTATCTTACTCCCGGCGGCGGGCCATTCGGCCGCCGTCCCGCCGCGATGCGTCTTCCTCACCCGATCCCGCCCGCCAGCCGTACAATCCCTCCACCCCCGTTCCCGTCGAGGCCGAGCCGCATGCGCCTGTCCGTCGTCCGCCTCATCACCGGGAAAGAGATCCGCGACCTGATGCGCGACCGCCGCACGGTCATGCTCATCTTCCTGCTGCCGCTCGCCCTGTACCCGCTGTTCGGCCTGACCCTCTGGGCGTTCGCGCAGGCGGCGATGGGCCAGCAGACCTCGGTCGGCATCGTCGGCCTCGAGAACCTGACCGTGCCGTCGCCCTTCCCGGCGTTCCTGACGGACGACCGCACCGGCCTCCGGGATCACACCCCGCCGGAGAAGGACGAGGAGAACCGCGCCCGCACCCCGCTGGCGGCGACGGCAGTGACCGGGGACCCGACGGAGTTGCTGGCATCCAAGCGGGTGGATGCGGTCCTGGTGGTGCCGCCGAGCTTCGCGGCGGACATGGCGGCGGGGAAGCAGCCGACGGTGACGGTCCACATCCGCGAGGGCGAGGACAAGTCCAAGCAGGCCGGCAAGCGGCTGACGGCGGCCCTCCGCGCGTGGGCGGCGAAGCTGCGGGAGAAGCGGTTCGAGGCGAAGGGGCTGCCGAAGGACTTCGACGTGTCGCTGAAGATCGACGAGCCGCAGGAGAAGAAGCAGACCGAGGAGAAGATCGCCACCGAGCTGCGGGACCAGTTCGCCAAGGTGTTCCCGCTCATGCTGGTCATGTGGATGGTGGCCGGGGCGGTGCAGCCGGCGGTGGACCTGACGGCCGGCGAGAAGGAGCGGGGGACGATGGAGACGCTGCTCATCTCGCCGGCCGAGCGGTTCGAGATCGTGATGGGCAAGTTCCTGGCCGTCACCGTGTTCGGCTTCGCGTCGGTGGTGTGGAACGTCGTCTGCCTGACGGCGTCGGCGGTGGTGCTCCAGAGCATCCTCGGCTTCCCCATCGTCAACTTCTTCGGCCTGGCGGTGTGCGTCGTCTTCGGCCTGCCCATCGCCATGCTGTTCAGCGCGGTGGCCATCGCCCTCGGGGTGTTCGCCCGCAGCACGAAGGAGGGGCAGTACTACCTCATCCCCCTCATGCTGGTGACGATGCCGCTCGCCTTCTACTCCATGATGCCCGGCGTCGAGTTGACCCCCGGCAACGCCCTCATCCCCGTGACGGGGGCCATGCTGTTCCAGCAGAAGGTGCTGGCCGTCACCGGCGAGCCGCCGCCGTGGGGCCTGCTGCCGGTGGTGCTGGGCGCGCTGTTCGTGTACGTCGCGGCGGCGCTGACGCTGGCGGCGTGGCAGTTCCGCCGCGAGTCCGTGCTGTTCCGCGAGACCGGCCCGGCCAAGTCGGCCGGCGGGTTCCTCGCCAAGCTGTTCAAGAAGAAAACCGCCGTATGACCCCGCCCGCCCTGTTCCTCGTCGAGATCGTCGTCGCCGACTTCGCCCGGTCGCTGGCGTGGTACCGCGACGCGCTCGGCATGACGGTGTCGCTGCTCGACGAGCCGAAGCAGTTCGCCTTGCTGCGCGGGGCCGGCAGCGGGCAACTCGCGCTGAAAGGCGGGTCGGGATCGCCGAACCCGGAGGCGGTGCGGCTGCACTTCTTCCAGCCCGACCTCGACGCCGCGCTGGAACGGCTGGCCGGGCTGGGGATCGCCCCCGACGGCCCGCCGCGGGTCAGCCACGAGGGCTACCGCAGTGCCACCCTGCGCGACCCGGACGGATACCGGGTCTACCTGTTCGAGTGGGTGAACTCATGACCGCGTTCCCGCCCGCCGTGGCCGCGCTGCTCGCCAAGATTCCCCTCGCGCCGCTCGGCCCCGGTTCGCCGGTGACGGAGGTCCGCGAGGAACTCGACGCGGCGCTGCCGGCGCTGCCGCTCGGCTGTCAGGCCGGGTTGTGGCTGGCGTTCGGGCACTGGGAGCGGGCGCATCAGGTCGCGCAGGACTTGGAGACGCCCGAAGGCCGCTTCTGGCACGCCGTCCTGCACCGCCGCGAACCCGACGCCGGGAACGCGAAGTACTGGTTCCGGCAGGCCGGCCCGCACCCGATCTTCCCGGAGTTGGCGACGGCCGCGCTCGCGCTCGGCTACGACTGGGACGCCGCCCGGTTCGTGGACGACTGCGAACGCCACCGCGACACCGGCAGCGAAACCGAAACGGTGCTGAAGGCCGTGCAAGCGCGGGAGTGGGAGTTGCTGTTCGCGTGGTGCTTCCGCGAGGCGACGTGACGATTCCGCAGGTCGGAAGTCGGTGAGCGATGGAATGCCGTTCTTCAGCCCAGGCCTCCGGCGCGAGTCGCTCAAAACACCACCACGCCCGCCACCAACTCCGCGTGCGTGATGGGCCTGTCCGCCGGGAACAGCACATACGACGCGGGGGACGACGAGCAATCGACGATGAGCTGCTTCGTGTTCGGCACGTCGTACCCCTCGTCGGTCGGGATGTGGCCGGTGACGATCAGCTCCGAGTCCACCTTCCGCAGGAACTCGTCGGCCGTCTTCTGGCTGGTGTCGCGGCCCCACGTCAGCCCGTACACCACCCCGCCCGGCGCGTAGTCGGCGTCGGTGAAAGTCTCCTGCTGGAGCTGCACTTGGCTGAACGTTCCCAGGCTGCGGCCGGGGATCAGGGTGTGGCTGAGGAACACCGCGTTCGGCGTGCGGAGGGCGACCGGAAGCGTGCGGAACAGCGTCAGGTACGCCGCGTAGATGTCCTGCCACGCCTCGCCGTAGGCGGTGCGGACGCCGGCGACGAACCCCTCGTTCTGCGACTCGCTCCCCTTGCCGATGGTGCGGTTGGTCATCTGCGCCAGTTCGTGGTTGCCCGGCAGCAGGTGGACTCGCGTCGGGAACTGGCACTTCAGCGCCGCGAACAGGTCCACCAGTTGGTGCGACTTGTCCCCGCCGGCCGGGTACTTGAACTCGCTGTGGACGACCTCTTGCAGCACCAGATGCCGCTTCGGGTGGCTGGCCAAATCCGCCGCCTTCAGCACCACCTGGAAGTTGGCGAGGTGGCCGTGCAAATCGCCGGCGACGAGGACTTCGCCGCAGTCTTGCAAATGCACGAGGTGCCCGACGCGGCCGGGCGTGCGGGCGGCGAATTCGGTCGCCCGGCGGAGCATCGGCAGCATTCGATCCGGGGCGGGCATGGGTCTGTCCTCGGCGGGTCGCCGCCATTCTACCGACGAACGGCCGACTCCGTACAGTATCGGCTGCCCGCCTCTCCGTCACCCTTCCGAGGCTTGCGGAATGATCCCGTCGCTGCTGCTGTCCGTCCTCGCCCTGTCGGCCCCGGTGCCGGCGGAGGCCGCCAACTCCGGTTGGGTCGAGTTCCGCGGGCCGGACGGCTCCGGTCACTACACCGGGCCGGCGCTGCCGACCGCCTGGGGGCCGGACACGAACGTCTCGTGGAAGGCCGACATCCCCGGCAAAGGGTGGTCGTCGCCCATCCTGGTGGACGGCAAGTTGATCCTGACGACGGCGGTGCCCGTCCCCGGCGGGGCGCACGAGCTGCGGGCCGTGGCCGTGAGTGCCGACACCGGCAAGGTGGCGTGGGACGTGAAGGTGTTCGACCAGCCGGCCACCGCGCCGAAGGGCCACGCCAAGAACAGCCACGCCAGCCCCACCCCGGTGTCCGACGGCGAGCGGATCGTCGTCCACTTCGGGCACATGGGCACGGCCTGCCTCGACCTCGCCGGCAAGGAACTCTGGCAGACGCAGAAGTACACTTACACGCCGACGCACGGGAACGGCGGCTCGCCCATCCTGGCCGGCGACGCCGTGGTCTTCAGTTGCGACGGGTCGGACAAGCAGTTCGTCGTCGCCCTGGACAAGAAGACCGGCAACGAGCTGTGGCAGACGGACCGCAAGTCGGCCGCCAAACTCGCGTTCTCGTTCGCCACGCCGCAACTGATCGAACACGACAAGCAGAAGCAGCTCGTCAGCGCGGCCAGCGACTTCGTCGCCGGGTACGATCCGACCAGCGGCAAGGAGCTGTGGCGGGCGACGTACCCGAAGCCGGGCTGGTCGCTCATCACCCGCCCCGTGTACGGCCACGGCCTGGTGTTCATCAGCACTGGTTACGTCAACCAGCACCTCATCGCCCTGCGGCCCGAAGGGACCGGCGACATCACCGAGAAGGTGGTGTGGAAGATGGCCAAGAACGCGCCGAACACGCCCACCCCGCTGCTGGTCGGCGACGAACTGTACGTCGTCTCGGACTACGGCTTCGCGTCGTGCGTGGACGCCAAGACCGGCAAGGTCCACTGGGACCAGCGGCTGAAGGGGAAGCAGTTCTCGTCGTCGCCGATCCTGGCCGCCGGCAAGGTGTACGTCACGTCCGAGGACGGCGTCGGCACGGTGTTCGAGGCGACGAAGGCGGAGTACAAGGAGGTGGCCACCAGCGACATGAAGGAGAAGACGTTCGCCACCTTCCTGCCGGCCGACGGCGCGCTCTACCTGCGGACGGAGACCAAGCTGTTCAAGTTCGCCGAGAAGAAATAAGCAAAGACTAACCACAGAGGCACAGAGACACAGAGA
>JAYUFU010000200.1:0-6080 GCA_043738505.1 Fimbriiglobus sp.
GTCTTGGATTCGGAATCGAAGACCGCTCGCGGAGCGAGCAGAACACTTCCGCGCTCCGCGCTCGTCACACGGTCCACGGGTGCGGGGCGTCGGGGTTCAGGCCGAGGTCCGTGATCGCCTGCTTGACCACCAGTCGGTCGAGCTTGCCCTGCTCGGCCAGGGCGTACAGGGCGGCGACGGTCACGTGTTCGGCGTCCACCTCGAAGAACCGCCGCAGGTTGGCCCGCGTCTCGGACCGGCCGAACCCGTCGGTGCCCAGCGCCAGCAGTCGGCCGTCCAGGAACGGCCCGACGCCTTCGGCCCAGATTCGCATGTAGTCGCTGCTGGCGACGATCGGCCCGGCCGTCTTGCCCAGCACCGCCTTCACATGCGGCACCTTCGCTTCGGCGTCCGGGTGCAGGCGGTTGTACCGCTCGCACTCCAGCGCGTCGCGGCGGAGTTGTTGGTAGCTCGTGGCGCTATACACGGTGCTGGCGACGCCGTACTTGTCGGCCAGAATCTGCTGTGCCCGTAGCACCTCGCGCAGGATAACGCCGCTCCCGAGCAGTTGCACCTCGGCCTTCGCCTTCTCCGGCTTCACCGTCTTGAACGGGTACAGCCCCTTGATGATGCCGTCGCGGACCTGTTCGCCGGGCATCGCCGGCATGTCGTAGGCCTCGTTGTACACCGTCAGGTAGTAGAACTCCTCGACGTTCTGCACGTACATGCGGTTGATGCCGTACTCGATGACCACGGCCAGTTCGTAGGCCCACGCCGGGTCGTAGGCGCGGCAACTGGGGATGGTGGCGGCCACGAGCGGGCTGTGTCCGTCCTCGTGCTGCAGCCCTTCGCCGTTGATGGTGGTGCGGCCGGCGGTCGCGCCCATCAGGAACCCGCGACACCGCGCGTCGGCGGCGGCCCACGCCAGGTCGCCGATCCGCTGGAACCCGAACATGCTGTAGTAGATGTAGAACGGGATCGTATTCACGCCGTGCGTGCTGTACGCAGTGCCGGCGGCGATCCAGCTCGCCATGCTGCCGGCCTCGTTGATGCCCTCTTGAAGGATTTGGCCCTTGGTGCTTTCCGTGTACTCGGTCAGCGTGCCCTTATCCACCGGGTTGTAAAGCTGGCCGACGCTGCTGTACATGCCGAACGCCTTGTACATGGGCGGCATGCCGAACGTCTGGCCCTCGTCGGGGACGATGGGGACCAGCAGCTTGCCGACGTTGGCGTCCTTGCACAGGTTGGTCATCAGCGTCACCCACGCCAGCGTGGTGGACTGCGTCTTTCCCTCCTGCGTGGCGGCGTAGATCCGCTCGAACGACTTCCGCTCCGGCGGCCGGCACGGGGTGAACGCCGTCCGGCGGGTCGGGTTGAACCCGCCGAGGACCTTCCGCCGCTCGAACAGGTACCGCATCTCCGGGCTGTCGGCCGGCGGCTTCCAGAACGGACAAGTTTCCAGTTGGTCGTCGGGCACGGGGATCTGGAAGTTGTCGCGGAAGCCGCGCACCTGCTCGACGCCGAGGGACTTCTTCTGGTGGGTGGTGTTCTTGCCTTCGCCGCCCTCGCCCGGAATCTCGTACCCCTTCACCGTCTTCATCAGGATGACCGTCGGCTGCCCCTTGTGGGACGTGGCGGCCTGGTACGCCGCGTACACCTTCGCCGGGTCGTGCCCGCCCCGCTTCAGGTGGAACAGGTCGGCGTCGCTCAGGTGCGACACCATGGCCTTCAACTCCGGCGTGTTGAAGAACGCCTGCCGGATGTACGCGCCGCGGCGGCGGTCGATCTCGTCGCCGGCGAGCGCGACCTTGCCGGCGATCTCCTCCTTCGTGCGGACCTCGTGGCCGATGTACTCCTGATACTCGCCGTCCACCACCTCCATCATGCGGGCCTGGAGCGCGCCGGTGTGGTCGTTGGCGATCAGCTCGTCCCAGTTGCTCGCCCACACCACCTTGATGACGTTCCACCCGGCCCCGCGGAACAGCCCCTCCAGTTCCTGGATGATCTTGCCGTTCCCCCGCACCGGCCCGTCCAGCCGTTGCAGGTTGCAGTTGATGACCCACGTCAGGTTGTCCAGCCTCTCGCGCGCGGCGAGGGTGATGCAGCCCAGGCTCTCCGGCTCGTCGCACTCGCCGTCACCGAGGAACGCCCATACCCGCGAGTCGCCGGCGGTGGGCGACAGTCCACGGTCCCGCAGGTAGCGGTTGAAGCGGGCGTGATACAGGCTCATGATCGGCCCGAGGCCCATGCTGACGGTCGGGTACTGCCAGAAGTCCGGCATCAGCCACGGGTGCGGATAGCTGCTGACCCCGCCGCCCGGCTGGAGTTCCTGGCGGAAGTTGTTCAACTGGCCCTCGGAGATGCGGCCCTCCAGGAACGCCCGCGCGTACATGCCGGGGCTGGCGTGACCCTGGAAGAACACCACGTCGCCGGGGTGGGTGTCGGTGCGGCCGCGGAAGAAGTGGTTCTGCGCGATCTCGTACAGGGTGGCGCTGCTGGAGAACGTGCTGATGTGCCCGCCGACGTTGGTCGTCTTGTTCGCCCGCTGCACCATCGCCATCGCGTTCCACCGCACGGCCGACTTGATCTTCCGCTCCAGTTCGCGGTTGCCGGGGAAGGCCGGCTGGTCTTCGGGTAGGATGGTGTTGATGTACGGCGTGGTGATGCCGGCGGTCGTCTTCGCGCCGCCCTTGTTGGCCACCGCCGCCAGCGTGTCCAGCAGGAACCGCGCCCGGTCCGGCCCCTGGTGCTTGAGGATCGCTTCGAGGGACTCCACCCACTCGCCGGTTTCTTGCGGGTCGGCGTCCGCCGGCGGACGGACCTTGGCGAGGACCTCGGGGTTGGCGTGCATCGAAGCGTGACCTCGGAAAAAAGCGGAGCCGACGACGGGTCGGGGCGAGCGAGTCGGACCGGCGCGGGGCGTTGTCAACGAGGGTAAGATAGAAACGACGTTCCGGCCCGTCTACGCCGATGACGGGACGCTCCCTCCGGTCGCGGCGATGACGCCGCGGTTCCCTCCACACTCACCCACCCGCTCCCATGCCCCGCGTTCTCGCACTCGTTTCGGCGCTGCTCGCCGTGCCCGCCATTGCCGCCGAGCCGCTGCCGAAGGTGCCGGCGAAACTCGTCACCCTCGCGCGACCGGCGACCACCGTCGCGGAGGTCGCCACGGCGATCCGCGAGCAGACCGGTCTCGCCGTGGACGTGTCCAAGGTGGATGCCGCGAAGAAGCGGGCGGTCGAGTTCAGCAAGGTGCCGTTCTGGACCGCCGTGGAGAAGATGGCCGCCGACGCCGGTTGCCGGATCGCCGTGAACGGAAGTGGGCGCGAAATCGCGCTGGTGCCGCTGGCGGCCGGGGTGAAACTGCCGCCGTCTTCGGTGGACGGGCCGTTCCGCGTGGTGCTGAAACAGGTCGTCGCCAAGCGGGACTTCGAGACCGGCAAGACCGTTTACCAACTCCACCTGGACGCGATGTGGGAGCCGCGCTTCCCCGTCTACCTGATGGACGGCGAACCGAAAGTGACCACCGCCACGGCCGACGGCAAAGCCGTCACCGCCGACGCGCCGACCGGCCGCGTCGCCACTTCCGGCTACACGCACCCGCTGACGATCACGCTCCGCGACGTGCCCCGCGCGGCGAAGCAGTTGGACGAGATCACCGGCTCGTTCACGGTGGTGGCCGCGCGGCAACTGCTGCCGTTCGCGTTCGACGACTTGACCACCGACAAGCCGGTGGCGAAGGAACAGGCCGGGGTGACGGTCACGCTGAAGCCAGTCAAGCACGCCGGCGGCCGCGTCGAGTTCAACTTCGAGATGAAGTACCCGGCCGGACACCCGGAGTTGGAAAGCTTCGAGGAGGTCTGGGCGTCGTCGAACAAGCTGCGGGTGACGGGGCCGAACGGCCGGCAGAACGTCGAGCCGACCGACTACAACACCGACTCGCGCGGCGGCACCGTCTACGGCAACTACGCCTTCGCCGGCGCGAACGGCCAGCCCGGCCCGCTGCCGGAGAAACTGACCGGCTGGAAGGCGGTGTACGAAACGCCCTCGCCGCTGCTGAAGCAGACCGTGACGTTCACGCTGAAGGGCATCGAGTTGCCATGAGGCGGACGCGGCGTCACAAGTCGGACACGAAGACCTGGCCGAAGAGGCCGAACGCCAACCGCCGTTCCGGAACGTTCACCACCTTGCTTTTGGCGGTCATGATGGAGAACAGGAAGTAGTCGTTGTACTTGTACTCCGCGGTGCCGAGCGCCTGCCCGATCCCGGCCCCGAGGCCGAACAGCGCCCCGTGCTTGGCGACGACGGCCTTCTGGATGTCCGCCTCGGTCGGCTTGGTGAAGAACGCGGCGACCCCCGCGGCGAGTAACAGGAACAGGACGACGCCGCAGCCGCCACCCCCGCCACCGGTCGTCGTGACCACTTTCACCTCCGGCGGCGGGGCGGGCTTGATCGGATTCCCGCAACCCGGACACGACTGCGCCTTGCTCGACACTTCCTTGCCGCACTCCGAACACTTGATGAGGGCCATCGGACACCCGAGAATTGGGGACGGAGTTGGCCGGGTGGGGCTGTACCGCACCGGCCAGACTATCACCACTTCGTCCCGGCGCGCGCGACATTTCGCCAGCCGCCGAATTTTCCTGCGGCACACCCGGTTCCTACTCGTGCTTGTCCTTGATGAGCCACGGGTCGTTCGTCGCCTTCCGCCACTCGGCCAGTTTCGCCGACAGCGTTTCCATCGCGGCCGTCGTCTCCGGTTTCACGGCCGACTTCACGTTCGCCAGCAGGTTGGTCGCCTCGTGCGGATCGGCCGTCACGTCGTACAGCTCGAACTCCGGTCGGTTGAGGAACGCCTTCACCGTCCGCACGCCCATCTTGTCGTCGTTCCGCTTCAAAATCCCCTGCCACGTCGGGGACTCCCACAGGTCCGACGCCGACGGCACTTCCAGCTTGTGTGCCAGGTTGTGGATCAGCTTGTACTCGCGGGTGCGGACCATCCGCATCGGGTAGTACATGGTGATCTCGTGCATCTGGTGCGAGCCGAACACGACATCCCACCCCTTCGGATTCGCTTCCTCCAGGATCGGCAGCACCGACTTCCCTCGCATCGCCTCGGCCGGCTTCGCCCCGCACCAGTCCAGCACCGTCGGCGCGAGGTCGGTCCAGTTCACCATCGCCCCGGACACCACGCCCGCCTTCTGGCCCGGCTTCCGTACGACGAACGGCAGGTGAACGCCGGCGTCGTACAGGCTCGTCTTGGCACCCGGGAAGGGGATGCCGTTGTCCGACAGGAACACGACCAGCGTGTTGTCGGCCAGCTTCTTGTCGTCGAGCAGCTTCAACAGCAGCCCGACGCCGTAGTCCAGCCGCGTCACGCTCTGGTAGTAGTCGGCCAAATCCGCGCGGACTTCGGGCAGGTCCGGCAGGAAGGCGGGCATGGGGACCGTCTTCGGGTCGAACGCCGCGTCCGGCACCTCCTTCGGGTATTTGCCCGTGTTGGCGAACCCCTTCGCCGCGCGGTGCGGGTCGGTGAACCCGACCCACAGGAAGAACGGCTTCTCCCCGGCGTCCTCGATGAACTTCTTCGCCTTGCTCGCCGCCGTCACCGGGTTGCGGCCGCCGTCGCCGATCTCCTCGTCGAACGGGTACACGGTCTTCGGCAGGACGTGCAACTTGGCGACGACGCCGGTGCGGTATCCGGCCGGGCCGAGCAACCCCGGCAGGCTCTTCACGGTGGCGAACGTCTGCTGGTGGTGCGTGGCGTGGGCGAGGCCGTACTGCCCGCACTGGTGCGTCGGCAGGCCCGTCAACATGGTCGCCCGGCTGGGGCTGCACGACGACACCGACGCGAACCCGTTCACGAACCGCGTGCCACTCGCCGCCAGCTTGTCGAGGTTCGGGGTCTTCGCCACCTTGTCGCCGTAGCACCCGACCTGCCGGCCGAGGTCGTCGGCGACGAGGACCAGCACGTTCTTCCGCTCGGCGGCCGAGGCCGGGAGCGCGAAGAGGAGAAGGAGGACAACGGAACGCATCGGAGAGTCTCCTATCCGAGCCGGACGCGTGAGCGACGGTCTTCAAACCACCGTCGCTCACGCTTC
>JAYUFU010000201.1:0-6063 GCA_043738505.1 Fimbriiglobus sp.
GCCCGTCGCTCGCGCTTCCGGCTCCGCCACCCACCGACAACGGGAAGGGGGAGGAAGTCGGCCCGGACGGGTTGACCGCCGACCTGCGGGCCTGGATCCAGGAAGGGCACGACTACTACGACCGCCTGGAAGCGACCGGCGACCGACCGCCCGAACAACTCCTTTCCGAATCCTCACCGGCGTGGTAAACTTTCCACCGGCCGGTTCCCTGATCCGCTCCGAAGGCACTTCCATGCTCCGCCTGCTGCTCGGCGTCTGCCTGATGTCGGCCGTCGCCTCCGCCGCCGAGGTCGCGCCCGCCCCCCGCCAACTGCCCGACCCGAAGATGCCGTTCACCGGCCTGACGCCGGCGAAGCTGTTCCCCGACCTGTGCAAATATCGCTACCGCGTCGGCACCGCGTCCGACCTGTGCCAGCAGTATTGCGACCAGGCGCTCGGCTTCTACTACTCCTACGTCTGGATCGAAGCCGCGCGGTCCTTCGAGACGGCCCTGCGGCACGACCCCGACTGCGCCTTCGCCTGGATGGGGCTGAACCGGGGCCTGGAGAAGTGGGGCGGCGGGTCGAAGGTGCCCGGCGCGAACGGCCTGCTCGCGGCGGTCGGCGGCGGCATCCAGCCGAAGCTGCCCGACCAGTTGACGAAGTCGCCCCGCGACTTCGCGCTGGAGAAGGCGAAGGCGCTGATGCCCAAGGCCAGCCACCGCGAGCAACTGCTCATCACCGCCAAGCTGCAAGAGAAAGGCATGTGGCCGGACGTGAAACCCGACGACCGGCGGAAGAAGGCGGCGGCCACGCTCGACGAGCTGCTGACGCTGTACGACGACGACGAGGAAGGCTGGTTCGCCCGCGCCCAGGTGACGGACGGCGGCAACTCGCAGGCGGTGTTCTACAAGGCGCTGCTGAAGGTGAACCCGCTGCACCCCGGTGCCAACCACGAGTTCGTCCACTTCTTCGAGAACGTCCAGCGGCCGGCGCTCGGCTGGCCCTACGCCGAGAAGTACATGGAGTCGTCGCCGGGGCTGCCGCACGCCTTCCACATGCAGGCGCACCTGGCCATGCGGATCGGCAAGTGGCAGTTCACGTCGGACTGGAGCGCGCGGGCGGTGGCGATGGAGAAGAAGTACCACGAGTATCAGGGCGTGAAGCCGAACGAGGACCACCAGTTCTCGCACCACATGGAGACGCTGACGAAGGGCCTCGTCCACGACGGCCGGTTCGCCGAGGCGGTGGCGGTGAAGGCGGACGCCGAGGGGTACAAGTACGCCTTCAAGCCGGAGTGGTTCCGCATGGCCGTCGCCCAGAAGAATTGGGCCGAGACGGGCAAGACCATCGACGCCCTGCGGAAGTCGGACAAGCAGGGCGCGGCGTACCACGCGGCACTGGTGGCGCTGGAGCAAGGCGACACCAGCCGGGCCACGGCCGAGGTGGACATCCTGCGCGGGACCGGCAAGGCGGCTGGGCGGAACGAGCAGCGGCTGCAAGAGGTGCAGGGCCGGCTGCTGTGCCAGACCGGGCAGGGCGAGGAGGGCTGCAAGCTGTTCCGGCGAATCGTCGAGAAGACCAAGGACAACTACGGCCACCACTCGTGGGGCGGCGGGGCCTACTACATGGAAGCGTGGGGCATCGCGGCCCTCGAAGGCGGGGTGGCGAGCGAGGCGGAGGAGGCGTTCCAGGAGGCGCTGGCGCACGACGCCGGCAGCGTTCGCGGGGCGCTCGGCCTGTGGGCCTTGTGCGACCGCCTCGGCCGGCTGGACGAGGCCAGTCGCTACCTGAAGGTGGCGCTGCGGTGCTGGGCGAAGGCCGACCCGAAGGACTTCGCGGTGCTGAAGGCCGACATGGCCCGCCGCGCGGAGAAGGTGCGGGTGCCCGGCAGCGCCACCGAACCGGCCGACCTGGACGAGGGGAAGTGAGCGGCCGGATCGCCCCGCCGTCCGCCGCGCTTCCGGCGTGAAGACCGTCACCGCTTCCGCCACCGGGCCGCTTGTCCCCCATGAACGAACTGCTGCAAGCGTCCGGGTACGCCGCGCTGGTGTACCTGACGTTCAACTACTTGGTGTCGTTCGGCAGCGGCAAGCCGCTGGTCGAGTGGATCAACCCCGGCCGGCACTACCTGCCGTACCTGGCGTTCGGCCTGCTCGCGCTGGCGTACAGCCTGCTCGCCCGCGCCGTCCACAAGTACGACCGGGGGTATGCCGACCTGCTGTCGGCCCTGGTCAGCACCGAGGCGGCGCGGTTCGAGGTGATCGGCACGGTCATGTTCGTGGTGCTGGCGGTGTCCATCCTGCTGCTGTGGCTGTGGTGCAAATGGAACTTGCCCCGCGACCCGCGCACGTTCAACCCGAACCCGAAAGACTTGGTGGCCGAGTTCCGCCGCGCCATCCGCCACTACGTGCGGTGGAAGGGCGGGTTGGACTACGCCTTCCTGTGCGAGGTGCGGGCGGGCCAGCACACGCGGATCGCCGAGGGGGCGGACGACAAGGACATCGCCGGCGGGGTGTCCCGGCTGCCGGCCGTCGGCACCGCCGAGGTCGCCCTCGATCCGAAGAAAGCCGCCGCGATACAGAAGGAGCTGTGGCAGGCGCAGGCGCGGCGGGTGTTCGCCGACCTGCCCCGGCTGGACGCCGACGTGATCGGCTGCCGCCAGGGGGCGAACGTCACCCTGTCGTTCGACGTGCGGTACGGGGCCTTCTTCTTCGAAGTGATCGAGCGGCCGGACGCGGCCGCCGGCGGCGACGGGGTGTGGCTGTACCTGTTCGCCGCCTGCCTGAATCAACACGAGGTCACGACGATGACCGCCGGCCGGCACTTCTACTGGCTGGCCGACGCCGTCCGCCACGTCCGCCGCGGCGTCACGAAGAAGTGAGGTTCCCATGTTGCACGATGTCTTCAAGGCGCTGGGCTGGGCGGTCGGCGCAGTCGGCCTCGCCATCGCCGTCGCGTACTCCGGTGTCAGCCACGGGTTGACAGCCCCGGCGCTGACGCTCGCGCTCGGCCCCGCGGCCGCATACCGGTTCCACCGTCGGCCGCGCGTCGCCTGGCTGACGTGTGGGTGGATTGGGCTGCTGGTCGCGGCCGCCGCCGGGTTCCTGTGGTGGGAACTGCGGGACTTCCACTTCCGGGCGATCCAGGGGTGAGGCAACTTCCCCACGCGGCCGGGAGGGATTCTGTGCAAACACAATCGGGCGGAAATCGTTTCGCTGACAGGTGCCATCAAGAGTCGGCTGCATTTGTCCGATGGCTTCGGTGTGCGACGATTTCCCGCCTGACAACTGCAATAGGAACCTCTCATGCAATTCCGAACACTTCTCGCCATCACTCTGGCGGCATGTGTGGCCGTGGGCATCGCCCCCGTGTCCGCCAGGCTCATCGAGAGTTGGCCTTACGAGAAGCTGTTCGAGAAAGCCGACTTGGTAGTGATCGCCGAAGCGGGCAAAGCAGAAGCCGCGCTCGATGAGCCCCCCGGATCGACGTGGGCCTACGAATTCGCCGGCCAGGTCACGACGCTCAAGGTGAACCACGCCTTGAAAGGGAAGCTGAAGGACAAGGAGATCAGGGTTCTCCACTTCAAGTTCGGCAAGCTGAAGAAGGACGTAAAGCCGGACTCTCTGGAAGCCATGCTGATTACTGACGGCCCGATGCTCGTTGCCTTCCGTACCGAACCGGTGACGGTGACGGACGGCGAGGGGAAAAAGGTGATCGACGTGCCGGAATACATGTTGTTCCTGAAACGGATGAAGGACGGGCGGTACGAACCCGTCTCTGGCAGGATCGACCCCGCTCAATCCGTTCGCGAAGTAGGGAAGACGGACGACCGGGTGCTGGTCCGGAAGAAGTGACAGTTGGCTCACCGCCCGCGGTGGCGGCGGTCGCGGGAGCGGAAGAACCGCAGCAGCGCGTCGAAGTGCTTGCCGTCGGTGGACACGTCGATGAGGTCGGCCTGTGCCCCGCGCGCGACCTTCAGGAACGCCGCCCGCCGCGTCGCCGCCCGCGCGGCGAACTCCTCGCGGAACCCCCGACTGCCGGTGTCGATGAGCTGCTGGCGACCGGTTTCCCCGTCCTCGACCCGCACCAGCCCGACGTTCGGCCACGCCTGCTCGCGGGGGTCGGCCACCCGCACGGCGATGAGGTCGTGCTGCCGCGCCGCCCGCCGGAGGCTGTCGGTGAAGCCGTCGGCGTGGAAGTCGCTCATCAGGAAGACGATGGCCCGCCGTTTCTGGGCCTTGTTCAGGTGATCCAAGGCGGCTTTCAAGTCCGTGCCGGCGTGTTCCGGCTCGAAGAAGAGGATGTCGCGGAGCAGCCGGAGGACGTGGCGGGTGCCCTTGTTCGGTGGGACGTACCGCTCCACCCGGTCGGTGAAGGCCAGTAGCCCGACGCGGTCGTTGTTGCTGATGGCGCAGAAGGCCACCAGCGCCGCCAGCTCCGCCGCCACGGTCCGCTTCGGCTGCTGTTGGGTGCCGAACCGCTGGCTGCCGGACACGTCCACGGCCAGGATGACGGTCAACTCCCGCTCCTCGACGTACCGCTTGATGAAGGCGGTTCCCATGCGGGCGGTGACGTTCCAGTCGATGCCCCGCACGTCGTCGCCGGGCTGGTACTCGCGGACCTCCTCGAACGACAGGCCGGTGCCCTTGAAGGCCGAGTGGTACTCGCCGCCGAGGAGCGTCTGCACCGCCCGCCGGGCGCGGAGGTGGAGCCGCCGGATCTGCCGCATCACCTCGACGGGGAGCATCGCCGGCCCTCAGAGCGATTCCGGATCGAGGCCCAGTTCGCGGAGTTTTGCGGCCAACACTTCCGCCCTCGCGTCGGCGTGGTCGGCGCGGCGCTTCTGGGTGTCCGCCCGCCGCTTCTGGGTGTCCGCCCGCCGCGTTTCCTGCCGCAGGGCCTTTTCCGCCTCGGCCGCCCGCCGGCTGAGTTCGTCGAACGTGAGGAACCGCTCGCCGGTCGGGCCGAAGATGACCAACTCGCCGCCGGTGGTGTCGAAGCGAATGCCCAGGCGGGGGCTAACGAAGTTCGTCAGGTCGTCCACGTCCACGAACTTCTTCTTCTGCCGGAGGGTCGCCTCCACGTCGCCGAGGTCCGGGTCGATGACGTAGTACTCCTCCACGCCGTACTTGCGGTAGAAGGTCCGTTTCAGCGCCATCTCGCGGCCCGTGTTCCCCGGCGACAGCACCTCGAACACCACCTGCGGGAAGATGCCGCCCTCGTCGAACACCTTGTAACTGCCGCGGTGTCCCTTCGGCCGGCCGAAGGCGACGTACACGTCCGGGGCGGTGCAGACCGTCGGGTCGCCCTTCTTCGGATAGATCAAGTTGTCGCCGGCGACGAACACGGCCGGGTCGTCGCGGAAGAGCGCGTCCACGTTCCCCTTGATGGTGACGATCCACTCGTACTGGAGCGTGTTCTCGGCCATGGGTTTCCCGTCCGAGTCCGGGTACACGACCGTGTCGAGGAGCGGCGGCTTGACGATCATGGGCGTTGCCCTCCGGGAACCGATGCGGACATCATACCGGGCGTCGGCCGGCCGCGCAGGGGGACTGGACGGTCGGCGACGGTTTCCGACATGCGGACAACGCCCTGCGCGTCACCCACATTCGGTGGCCTACTCACCGGCCATTTCGACGTGCCTTGACCCAAGTGTCGCCTCGGTTTCCACTCCATTTTCACTCCCGCCGGTGAGACGCCGCCGCCATTTATTTGCGCGAGTTCGTTGCGATTTCCAGGCGTTGGCGCGAAATGTGAAAAGTTCGGGGGGATTCCATTGGCATTGCTCCCCTCCATCGGCTAACATTCCTGCTATTGGGTTGAGATTCGCACTCTCTTCCCGCCCTGCCCGTGACCCGCCGCGACCTCGCATTCCGCCGACTCTCCTGTTTGCTGCGGGTCTTGCCGGGTTTCTTCCGCGAGTGCGGCATCGCCGCACCCTCATCCTCCTCGCTACGAGGTGTCTCATGATCCGTCGCCGCAGTGCCTTCACCCTCATCGAATTGTTGGTGGTGATCGCCATCATCGCGATCCTGATCGGCCTCTTGCTGCCCGCCGTCCAGAAGGTCCGCGAGGCCGCCGC
>JAYUFU010000202.1:0-44499 GCA_043738505.1 Fimbriiglobus sp.
CTCTGACGGGTCCGCCGGTCGCCCGGCCTACCCCTCATTTAGTCTTCCGCAATTTCGTATTGCCAACGTACCCGATTGCTCTCATGATTCAAGCCTCCAACTGGAATTAAAATCCGCGGGCGTGGGCACGGGAATAGCGGAAGCGCAGCAGCAGTGGCCACCACTCTTCTCCAGGCACCTCACTCGAGGGCGCGATGAAAACGAAAGGCGAGACGGAAGCCGCCATTTGCGACGGGGTGCGGGCGTTCGAGCAGGACTACATGGGCCGCGGGCCGAAGGACATCCGCACGCACATCCTCGGCGACCTCGTGGTGGTGCGGCTGACCGGCGTGCTGACGGCGGCCGAGAAGCAGATGGTGAAGGCGGTCCCGTCGGACAACGGCCGCGACCTGCTCAAGCAGGTCCGCACGCACCTGATCGAGGCGGCGCGGCCGGTCATGGAGGCGATGATCGAGGAGGCGACCGGCACGAATGTGCTGAGCCTGCACCACGACATCAGCACGGCGACCGGAGAGGAAGTGATCCTGTTCACCCTAATCGCGTCGCCGAAGTTCCGCGAGACGAAGAAGTGACGGGGTCGCACCCGTCAGGGATCGGCATTCGGTAATTTCCGCGTTCTGAAGACCCCACCCCCGGCCCCCTCCCCGTCCCGGAGAGGGTGTTCAAAAGGGTCGCGTGATCGAAATTCCGCCGAGCATTTCGGGCACCGAGGCGGTTCCCCCACCAGGTTTGCCCGTTGAACACCCCCTCTCCATTTATGGGGAGGGGGCCGGGGGGTGGGGTCTTTCTGAGACTTACGTCCCTCACCCTTTCACCGCCAGTCGAAGCCGAGGAGCCAGTCGCCGTGCGCGGTGTACACTTCCTTGGCGTTCGTGCCGTCCGGGTCGCACACCGTCACGCGGTGCGGGTTGCGGGTCGGCTGGCCCGGCGGCGTCGGCAGGCGGCTCTCCTCGATGTAGGCCACCTTCTTCCCGTCCGGCGACCAGGCGTACCCGCAGATCCGCCACTCCGGCTTCTCGCCCGAGTCCTTCACCACCGTCTGCTTCTTCGTCGCCAGATCGACGACCAGCAGGCCGTGGAACTTGAAGTCGGCGTCCTGGAACTGGCCGTTGCCCAGCGGCGTGTAGGTGGCGTAGTGCTTCACCTTGCACAGCAGCCGCTTGCCGTCCGGGGAGAACACCGGCCGCAGGTTGTCGAAGCTCGCGTGCATGTCGAGCAGCGGCGTCGGTGTGTCCGTGCCGATCTTCCACACATGCGCCCGCTGACGCCACTCCTTGGGCGTCACCTTCCACTCGTCCACGATTGTCGTCTTGCCGTCCGGCCCGACCGCCCGGACTAAGAAGTCGGCCGGCACCTTCACCGCCGTCCGCTTGTCCGTCGCCGGATCGAGGAGCCAGTCCTCCAGCTTGCCCGCGCCGCCCTTTTCATACCCGCGCACCAGCAGCGTCTTCCCGTCGGGCATCCAGTGGTAGCCATTCACGCTGACGGCGTCGTGGGCGGTGAGCTTCCGGTCCCCATCCAGTTCGAGAATCTTCAGTACCCTGGCCGCCCCGGCCCCGTCGGGAGCCGACTCGAACGCCACCCGCGTGCCGTCCGGCGACAGGTGGGCGTACCCCCGGCCGACGCCGACGTGCGCGTTCGGGATCGGGTCCGGGGACGGCAGTTCGGTGCCGTCCGGCTTGATGAGTCGTGGCTTCTCGTCCAGCCAGATGAGGATGCGACCGGTCTGGCCCGCCTTCGGAGCCGGCACCGGCGCGTTGCGGCGGGGTCGCGCGTCGGCGGCGACGCCGAGGCCCAGCAGCACGGCCGCGACGACGGCCACGGACATCGCTTTCCGCTTGCTCGGGAACATGGTTCGGGTGTCTCCGCACGAATGGGCATCGGTTCCCCACCGTGCGCAATCATACCCGCCACCGCGCCCGCCGTCACTTCCAGTCGAGGCCGAAGACGTTGGAGTTCGCCTTCAGTTCCGCCAGCAGCGGCTTCGGCTCGCTGCCGTCCAAGTTGCGGATCGTCAGCTCCGGCTTGTTCGGCCGGACTTGCAGCATGACCGGCGGGGGCGCGGCACCGCCCCCAGGGGGTATCGGCTGCGGAACCAGTTGCGGCACGGCCTCGCCCGTCGCCACCAGGCGGTTGACGAGCAGCTTCTTGCCGTCGCGGGACCACGCCGCACCCCACAGGGTTTGCGCCTCCCCGTCCAGTGTCACCGGCGTTTCCTTGCCGTCCTTCAGGTTCAGGATGACAAGCTCCTGCTTCCACGGGTTCTTTCCGTCCGGGATCTTCGCCGCGAGTACCCGACTCCCGTCCGGCGAGAACTGGAACGCCCGGATCGACGATTTGCTCAGCGGCTCGGCCTTGAGCGTGTCCAGCGGCACGCGGTGAGGAATCACCTGGAGGTTCCCTTTGTCCGACGAGAAGTGGTTGGTCAGCAGGGTTTTGCCGTCGGCAGAGATGTCCGCCACCGAGTGCATAGCCGGCACCGCCACCTTCTCCTTCTTCAGCGTCTTCAGGTCGAACCGGGAGACGGTGACCGGCTCAAGTTTGCCGGGGCCGGGTTCCGGCGACTCGTTCACGTACAGGCTCTGCCCGTCCGGGGCGAATACGATTCCGCCGGAGCGGAAATCGCCGAGCGTGGCGAGCGGCTTGTCCGGCTTGTCGATGTCGTACACGAGCAGCGTCCCCTTGTGCGAGATTTTGCCGCCCGGCGGGACCGGATTCACCCCGTCGCTCCGGAATGCGTCCCACGACCAGACCGCCACCCGCTTGCCGTCCCGGCTGAGCGCGGGGTGGTACATCGGGTGCGGCGGAAGGTCGATGGTGGCGACTTTCACGCCTTTCGGGGTGAGGACTTCGAGCCGCTGTTTGCCCTCTTCGTTCACGCCGACGAGGATTCGCTCTTCGGTCGCCTTCGGAACGGGGATGGGGGCGTTGCGGCGAACCGTCGGCACCGGCGGCCGCGGCTCGCTCGCGGTGCCGGGGTACGCCGACAGGCCGACGCCGAGCAGCGCGACCGCCGCCAGCAGGCCGGCCGTCAGCACCTTCAGTTTGCTCAGGAACATGGTTCGGATGGCTCCGTCCGCGAGTGCGGACACGATGTCGGAAGGGGTCGGGATGACCGGCGGAACGGCCCCGGCCGTTCCGCTTGCGAGCAGCGCCGCGAGGCCGCCGACGGGCAGCGCCGCGCCCCGCGCCCGCAGCCGGGCGGCCAGTTGCTTGCGGGCGGTTGCCAGCCTGCTGCTCAGCGTGCCTTCGGCGACGCCCAGCCGCTTGGCCGCGTCGCGGCGGCTGACGCCGTCCAGTTCGCACAGCGCGACGGCCGCCCGCAGGGTGTCCGGCAGGCGAGCGATTTCCTCGTCGAGGACTCGGAGTTCGTCCACATCGATGGCGGCCTGCGGAGGCGGTCCACAGTGGTCGGGGTCGAGTGGCGATTGCCTCTTCCGCCGTCGGTCGATCATGGCTCGTGCCCGTGTCGAAGTGTTCACCGCCACGCCGTGCAGCCACCCGCCGACGGCGGCCGGCGGGCGGATGCTGTCGGCCTTGCGGACGAGGACGAGGAACACGGCCTGGAAGGCGTCCTCGGCGAGTTGAGTGTCCCGGACGGTGCGGCGGCAGACGCCCCACACCATCGGCGCGAACCGGCGGACCAGCTCGGCGAACGCCGTGTCGGATCGGGAGTGGAGGTATTCGCGGACCAGCTCGGCGTCGGCGCGCCCGTCGTCCGCCAGCGCGCCGCGGACGCGGGTGAGGAAGCCGGCCATGCCTGTCGTCGCCGTCGCCATTGCCGCCCTCGCCGTGGGAACACCAGGATAATCCCGCCACCGGCCCGGCGCGTCGGAGAATTTCTCGGTCCGCACAATGGTGGCTGAAAGCAGACCACCCACGACCCTGGCGGGCGAACGGCCCCGCTGCCGCCGATTCCGTCCACTAGAATGCCAGCAAGGGCGTGTCAGCACCCGCCGGGAGGTTTCGCGATGGCGAAGAAGAAGCCGGGCCAGGCGAAGGCCAAACCCGCCGTGGCCGGCATTCTGGGCGTGGGGCTGGACGCCGAGGACGGCCAGAAGCGGGTGACGCGCACCGAGGAGATGGTCCTCGTCGGCGGGTCGGCCGAGACGCACGAGCGGATGCAGGAAACCGCCATCAAGTTCGGCGAGGGGCTGGAGAAGCGGGGCAAGAAGCTGCCCGACGCCTCCGTCGGCGAGGTGATGGACCTGCTCCGCGAGGCGGTGGAAAAGACGGGGCGGTGAAAATCTCCCCGCCGGCTCCGGCGAAGTTCCCGACGAAACCTTTCCCGACGCGGACGGGTATACTCCGGCGTGAGGGACTCCCCGTGTCCGCCGACCGCGAGCTGGTCCGCCGCATTCTCGCCGGCGACCCGGCCGCCACCCGCGAACTGGTCGGCCGGTTCGAACACGACGTGTTCGGCCTGTGCGTCCGCCTGCTCCGCCACCGGCACGACGCCGAGGACGTGGCGCAGGACGTGTTCCTCCGCGTGTTCCGCAGCCTGCGCAAGTGGGACGACAGCCGCCCGCTCCGCCCGTGGGTGCTGGCCATCGCGGTGAACCGCTGCCGCACCGCCCTCAGTCGTCGGAAGACCCGCCCGGACACCGCCGATTACCTGGCCGACCTGCCCGACCCGGAAGCCCCAGTCGCCGACCAGGGGAACGAGCTGGCGGCCGGCATCGCGGCGGCGGTCGGCACCCTGCGGGACGACTACCGCGAGGTGTTCGTCCTGTTCCACGAGACCGGCCAGAGTTACGAGGAGATTTCCGCCGTCGTCGGCCGGCCGGTCGGCACCGTGAAGACGTGGCTGCACCGGGCGCGGGCGGCGGTGCTGGATCACTTGAAAGAACTCGGCCTCGCCCCCGAAGAAACCGCGCGGGGTGAGAAGAGCAGTTGACCCCCGATTGGATGGACTCGCCATGACCCCAACCCCCGACGACCTGCCGCCCGACGCGGTGCCCGGCCTGACCGACTACTCGGCGGCCGAGCAGGGCCGACGGTTCGCGCTGCCCGGCGGCTTCGCCGACCGCGCGACCACGGGGGCGCTTCGTCAGCGGAAGCGGCGGATTCAGGCGCAGTGGACGGTCGGCATGACCCTCGCGGCGTCGGTGCTGGCCGTGGCCGGCCTGTTCGTCTCCGGGGCGTTCACCGGCCGAACGCCGGAAGTCGTGAACCGCCCGGTGCCGCCGGCCGTCGTCGAACCGCCCGCGCCGACGAACGTCCGCGAGCAGTTGGCCGAAGCCGGCGCGGCGCTGGAGTCGCTCACCTGGGAGACCACCGAGAAGGCCGTCGCCCCGACGCTGGCGCTGTTCGATTCGGCCACCCGCTCGACCGTCCCCTCGACCCGGCTGGTGCCGGGCGGCGACCCGACGCTGGCGCTCGCTTCGCTGCCGAACGCCGCCCGGTCGAGCCTCGATCCGGTGACGAACACCACCCGCCGCGCGATGAATCGGCTGCTCAAGGACGTGGGCCTGCGGGCGAACTGAGGGGGAACCGTTCAAAAAAGCGGAACGCGGATGAAAGCAGTGATGAAGAGGATCAGAAGGAAGAAAGTTTTTGTTCCGATCCCGGCTTTGATCCTGTCTTTCATCCGTGTCATCCGTGTTCCTCTTCATTGAACGGTCTTGCTGATTGAACGGAGTTGCTACCAATCGGAGGCGACTGATGCGCCCGCTGTTCGCCTTCGCCTTCTCCGTTCTCTTCGTCGCGCCGGCCGTCGCCGCCGACGCCGTGGCCGAGCTGCTCCGCCTCGCGCCGAAGGACACCACTGTCGCGCTCGCCATCCGCGACCTGCGCGGGCACGTCAAGCGGCTCGACGAGTCGCCGTTCGCCGCCTGGTTCCCGGCGTCTAAACTCGGCAAGTCGCTGCTCGCGTCGGGCCAGTGGAAGACGCTGGAGGCGACCGAAAAGCTCCTCGCCGAGCAACTCGGCACGACCGGCGACGCGGTCGTCAACGACTTGCTCGGCGACGCCGTGGTCTTCGCCTACCGGGGCGGGGACGACAGCGGGCTGATTCTCCTGAAGGCCGGGAAGCCGGCGCTGCTGGCAAAGCTCATCGACAAGCTGAACGCGGCCCAAAAAGCGGGCGGTGAGGTGAAGGAAGTCCGCGAGAAAAAGCACGGCGCGGCGACCTACTTCGAGCGGGACCGCGGCGCGGGGCGGAGCGAGTTCTACTGGGTGTCGGGCGGAACCGTGGCGTTCTCCCAGACGGAAGCGACCGTCCGCGAAGCCATCGACCGCGCCGCCACGCCGGCCCCGGCTCCACTCGCGGACGCCCTGGACAAGCTGAAACTGACGACCGCCGCCGTCGTCGGCGTGTTCCACCCGCGCTCGCTGGACGCCGAGTTGAAGGCCGCCGTCGCCGACGCCAAGGACGCGAGTCAGAAGGCCTTCCTGACGCAGTTCCAGCGGCTGTGGGCGGCGTGCGACGCGGTCGCCGTGTCGGTCGAACTCGGCACCAGCCTGGACGTGGCGCTGAACGTCGCCGTGAACCCGAAGGCGGTGCCGGACGAACTGAAGCCGCTCCTGACGCCGGGCACCGCGTCGGCCCTGTGGTCGGCGATTCCCGCCGACGCGCTGCTGGCCGTGGCGGGGAACCTCGACGCGCCGAAGCTGCTGGACGCGCTGCGGCCGTTCCTGGCGGACGACGGCAAGGCCGGGCTGAAGGTGCTGCTCGACGACCGCATCGGCCCCATCGTCGGCAAGAACAAGGTGCCGGCGATCCTGGCCGGCATCGGCCCGGACGTGGCGTTCTGGGTGACGGCCCCGGCCACGGGGGCGACGGGCTGGGCACCGGTCGCCACCTTCGCCCTGAAGGTCGGCGAGCCGGGCGCGAAGGACGGCCTCGGCCCGGTGCTGCTGTCGGCCCTCGACGCCCTCGCGCTGCTGCTGCGCATCGAATACAACCGCCACCACGACGACCAGATCGAGTTGAAGACGGACGCCACGCCCGACGGCGACGTGAAATCGCTGGCGAACGACGCCTTCTTCCCGCCCGGCATTCGCCCCGCCTTCGGCCTCCGCCACGGCTACCTCGTGGCGTCCACGTCCGACGCGGCGGTGAAGGCATTCACGGCCCCGACCGCGCCGCCGGCCGCCGCCACGGGGCTGGTCGCGCGGGTGTCTCTGGCCCGCCTCCGTCAGTACCTGACGGACCACGAGGCGGACGTTGTTCCCGCCGTGGCCAAGTTGACGGGCGCGAAGCCGGCCGAGTTGAAGTCGCAGTTCGCCAACTTCGGCGACGTGCTGGAGCTGTTCGATTCGGTCGAACTCCGCCGCGCCGGAGCGGGCGGGTTGATTCGCCTTTCGCTCACCGTCAAGCCAGCCAAGCCGCTGGCGAAGTGACGGCGGCCGCGAACCCGCCGGGCGAAAAAGTCGGCGGGATCGCTTGCCCGCGCGGGGGTTTTGGGGATATATTAGTGTTGGCCCCTGCGGGGGTCTCCCGCCGGGTGGGTTACCTTCAACCTCCTCCCGAAGACGGTTTCAGGTCGGCCACTCGATTCGGAGGACGGTCATGTTCGGTCTCGGCTTTCAGGAAATCATCCTGCTGTTGCTCCTCGGCGTGCTCCTGTTCGGCCGCAAGCTGCCGGACATCGGGCGGTCGCTGGGCAAGACGGTGGTCGAGTTCAAGAAGGGCATCGGCGGCATGGAGGAGGAAATCAACTCCGGCGGCCGCACCGCCGCCGCCATCGAGCCGGAGGCGGTGAAGCCGCCGCAGCGCGTCACGCCGTCCACCGCCGCGCCGAAGTTCGACGACGCCCCGGCGAGCAATCTGCCGCCCCGCGTGTGAACCTTGACGGCGCGAGACGGGTCTGCTATCAAGACAGCCCGAGAGGCGCGACACCCCCTCGGGCACGCGGGCGATTAACTCAGTGGTAGAGTGCGTTCTTCACACGGACGAAGTCGCAGGTTCAAATCCTGCATCGCCCACTCCCTCAGAACCCCTGGCACCGCCGGGGGTTCCGTCGTTCACATCGACATCGCGGCGAACCCTTCGGAATGGTCTAATAGACGGGGTATCCCCGTCTATTCCCACTTAAGGTTCGTCATGGGCCGTTCGAGGCGGTCGCGTACCGAAGTTCACGCCTCACCAGTTGCGGCATCAGGACGGGAGGTCGTGCAGCAGGAGTACGCGCGGAACGCCGCGCGGGTGTTTTTGGGGTACACGGTGGGCGGCGCGAGCGAGGACTACTGCGGGGCGGATTTGACGGCGGCGGCGAAGGTGGCGAGGGCGTGGGGGCGACGGGCTATTTGCGCATCCAGTTGAACAGGAAGCTGACGTGCGGCCAGAGGAAGTAAAATCCGACGGCCAGCAGCAACAGGACGAACAGGCCCGCGATGGCGTTCGCCGCGTGTTCGCCCATCGTCGAGCCGAACGACCACCAGAAAGCCCGCCTGCCTTCTCGCCGGTCCGTTCGTTCGGCGGGTTCCGGTGGAAACGACTGGCCGCACCGATGCCAAATCCGCGAACGGATCGGGAATCGGTGCGGCCGGGTGCGAGATCGTCACCGGCTGGCGGCAATGGTGGCAGGTGAATCCGGGCGCGTACCACGGGTCGGGGAGCTGGCTGACGGATCGGCAGTGGGGACAGGTGACGACGGGCATCGGACGCACTCCGGAAGGGGTGAGCTGGAAAGGCTGGCCTACTTCTTCTTCGGCTCCCACATCTCGCGGGGGATGCGAAAGCGGATGTCGTCCTTTTGCCCGACCAAGGGGCCGGGCAAATCCAAGTCCAGGAATTCGACGGTTTTGATCGGGCGTTCGATGGCGAACTCGTCCGTCACCGGCTTGTCCTTCGACACGCTGTTGGCCGGGGGAATCGCTCCCCCAAGCAGCACTTTCAGCTTGCGATAGCCGTTGCCGAAGTTGTCCGTCGCGCGGATGCCGACTTGCCTCATCGTCGCGTAATCGATCTTCGCCGTGTCGTCGTCCGTGTACACCTTCATGGAGATGATCGCCATCCCGTCGTCCACCTTCACGCTCGTGACCGCCAACTTCACCTTGCCGGACACGAACGGTTCTTTGGTCGCCAGCACGCGGCCTTCAGGCAACTCCTTTGGCGGCGGATCGGCTGCTATGGACGCCAGCACCGACAGGCAGACGGCAAGAAGGGCACGCATGACGCGACTCCGGAGAGGGTGGGGACGCCCACCACCCTACCGCGCGCGCCGGCGACCGTCTGCGCCTCAGTTGCACTTTGCCGCTCCTACGTCAGTACACTTATATCAATTTTTACAGTAACTCGTTGACTTGTGCGGAATCCTGCCGTACCATTCCAACGGATTAGATGTTACGCAGTTGCCGGCTTGGGGAGTCGGTAGCGGGGTTGTTCCAGGTACGTGCGGACGGCGTCGCGGATAATGGCCGTCTTCGCCTCCACCCAACTGCCGGCGGGCGAGGGCGGTCATGCCCAGGTCCGGTCGCCCGGTACGCGGTGTCGCCGTTGGGGGCGACGATCCCGAATACCTTCACCAGCCCGAACTCCGCGCGCACCGGGGGCGGAACCCGCGGCCGGGGGCGATGCCGCCCACGTCCCGGACGTGGGCGTCCACCGCCCTCCCGTCGGGGCGGTCGAATCGACGGCGGGTCGGTCGGGGTCCGATTGAAACGGGTGCGGGGGATCGATAAACTGCTCTGCAAATCTCCCATCGCGATGTGCCCCGGAGCGCGACATGACCTCTGAAATGGAGGCGTTCGTCACCCGCGTCCTGCTGGTGTCGCCGGGCCAGTGGGCGCGGGCCGCCGAGCGCGCCGCCGGCCGGCCGGTCGGCGTCCTCGAAGTGCTCACCCGGACGCGGGCCGAGTGGTCCCCGCCGGACGACCCGGCCATGGCCGTCAGCGAGTACCAGTTCCGGCAAATCGTGGCGCACGCGGGGACGCTCGCCGCCCTGACTGACAAGCTGGTGTGGAACGGGTACCTGATCCTTGAGGAGTTGGGCAAGGGCGGGATGGGGACGGTGTTCAAGGGGTGGGACCCGCGGGCGGGGCGGTACGTCGCCCTGAAGCGGCCGATCGACGCGAACCCGGAGACGGTGCGGCGGCTGAACCGCGAGGCCAAGCTGTTCGCCAAGATCGAGCACGACCACGTCGCGCGGCTGTACGCGAACGAGCAGTTCGCCGGGCTGCCCCTGGTCGTCCTCCAGTTCGTGCCCGGCACCGACCTGCGGAAGCTGATCGACGCGCGGGTGCGGGACGGCACGCCGATCCCGTGGCCGGAGGCCGCCCGGTGGGGGGCCGAGCTGCTGTCCGCACTGGCCGCCATCCACGCCGCCGGCGTCGTCCACCGGGACGTGAAGCCGGGCAACGTGATGCTCCGCGAGCAGGGGAAATCGACGGCGGCGGTGCTGCTGGACATGGGCCTGGGGAAGTCGCTGAACGAGGTGGCCGGGGCCGACGGGGCGTCCGTCGGCGGCGACCTGACCCGCCACGCCATGCCCATCGGCACCTTCTTCTACATGTCCCCGGAGCAGTGGAACAGCGGGGCGGACGTGACCGGCCCGTCGGACGTGTACAGCCTCGGCGTCACCCTGTACGAGGTGCTGGCCGGCCGCCCGCCGTTCGTCGGCACCATGCTCCAGTTGTGCCGCCTGCACGACAAGGAGACGCCGCCGCCGATTCGGGCGGCGCGGCCGGACGTGCCCATCGCGTTCGACACCCTGATCCGCAAGATGCTGGAGAAGGTACCCGCCCACCGCGGGTCGGCGGCGCACCTGGCGGGCGAGCTGCGGAAGCTCGCGGCGACGCCCGCCGCCCAACCGCCGCCGCCGCCGCGGCCGGTGCCGCCCAGGTCGCCGGCGAAGGTGGTGGAGTGGACGCCCGACCCCCGCCCCCTCCCACCGCCGGCGCGCCCGGAGGAGTCGGTGGTCGCGCTCACGCCCGCCGACCGGCCCGCCCCGATGGGGCTGTTCGGCGTGGCGGCGACCGGCTGGCGGCTGGTGCGGGCGCGGCTGCGGCTGTGGGCCGGCCCGCCGTCGCCCCAGGTGTCGGAGGCGGCGCACGAGCGGACGACGCGGCGGGAAATCCGCCAGCTGTCGC
The DNA here is from genome assembly GCA_043738505.1 of Fimbriiglobus sp. Lineage (GTDB taxonomy): Bacteria > Planctomycetota > Planctomycetia > Gemmatales > Gemmataceae > JALHQU01. The sequence goes on from JAYUFU010000202.1 coordinate 11,035, forward strand.
AACGGTTCCGCTCCGGATTGCGGGACCGCGGGAAAAGCCTTGTGTACCCGCACCGCGCGCCGCTAGAATGGCTGCTCCTTCTGGGGACCGTCGCCCTGCTGTTGCGGGCGTTCCGGGTCTGGTGACTCTCCCGCTCGCTCCGGGGTGACGGTCATGCCGGAAATCACGCTGATGATCGCCGGCCGCAAGCCGAAAGCCATCCGCACCGACCGCGTCCTCGTCGCCGGCGAGGTCCGCGTCGGCCTCCTCGTCGGCTACCCGTCCGGCTGGCACCTGCACCCGCTCCCGACCGACCACCCGATGACGGTCAACGGCGACGCGGTGACGGCGGTGACGCGGCTGCGGGTGGGGGATGTCATCGCCGGCATCGCGTCCCAGCCGGCGACCGTGTCGGCGTGTACCCCCGTGCCCGACTTGGCCGCCAAGCTGGTCGCCCCGCTGTGCGACGTGACCGCCGGGGCCGGGGACGAGGCCGCCCGCGCGGAGGTGTGCGGGGCCGCCTCCCCGTTCCTCATCGGGTCGGCGGACGAGTGCGACTTGCGGCTGACGGCGACCGGCGTCCACCGGCACCACGCCCTGCTCGCCTACGCCGACGCCGTGTGGCACGTCCACGACTTGACCGGCGACGGGGTGGACCGGCTGACCGGCCGACCGGCCCCGTCGGTCGTCGTCGTGTCCGGCGAGACGGTGTGGCTCGGCCCGGTCGAACTGACCGTCCGCTGCCGGCCGCTCGACCGGGTCGGCACGGCCGCCCCGCTGGCGGCCGCCGTCGCCCCGCCGCTCGCCCCGCCGCCGGCCGCGTCGCCGACCCAGACGGCCGCCGTCGCCGAGACGGTGACGTACCGCCCGTCCCTGACCGGACCGCTGTACCGCCGCGGGTGGGAACTGTGCCGGTGGATCCAGCGGGAGATGGCGGCCGGGTACTTCGAGACCACCCGTCGCGGCCCCGCCCCGACCGGCGGCGGCTGGTTCCCCCCCGCCGACCCGACCGCCGCGCTCGGCTACTACCAGGACCAGTTGGCCAAGTCCCCCGGCGACGCGGCGCTGCTGTTCGCCGTCGCCGACCGCCTGGCCGCCCTCGGCTTCGCCGACCTGGAGCGGCTGGTGCTGAAGGAGATGCTGCGGTACCACGAGGCCGACTTCGACCTGCTGGTGCGGGTGGCCGAGCGGATGCTCGCCGACGGCGGCCGCGCCGACCGCGCCGCCGCCGACCGGCGGAAGGATCTGGAGCGGGCCGACCGGTACGCCGGGAGGGCCGTCGCCGTCCGGCCGGACGCCTGGGAGGTGGCCGAGCTGCGGCGGCAGGTGGCCGTCGAACTGGCCCTCCTGGGCCTGCCCGCCCTGGCCACCGCCGGGCGCGCGCCATGACCCCGCTCGTGTACCCGATCAAGACGGCCGCCGTCTGCCCCCACTGCTCCCACGACGGGAAGTGGGCGACCGACTCCAGCCGCCTGCGGATCGTCGGCGGCGACCAGGTGCTGGACTTGGTCTGTCCGCATCCGCAGTGTCGGAAGCCGTTCGAGCTGGACATGGTCACCGGCCGGACGGCCTTCGGACGGTCGGTTCCGGTGGGGCCGCCGTCCCCGCCGGCCCGAGCCGGCGGGCCGGTCATCGACCACGACTGGGCGCGCGTCGGGGCCCGCGCCGGCGGCGGCGGGTTGACGCCGATCCTCGACGACCTGCCGATGGCGGCCCCGCCCCCGACAACGGCCCCGCTGCCGCCGCGCCCGCCGGTGCCGCTGCTCGACGCGGTGCCCGCGGCCGTGCCGAAACCGCCGCCGCCCGCCGTGCCGGTGCCCAAGCCGACTCCGCCGCAACCGCCCCCCACCGCCCCCGAGGACGTACCCGCGATGGCTACCTCGCCCGCCCAGTCGAAGAACGGGTTCTGGAAGAAGTTCGCCGCCCGGCCGCTGTGGCAGCAGTGGGGCCTCATCCTGCTCGTCGTCGCCCTCATCGGGGTGGCCATCTTCCTGTCCCCGATCCCGCTGGGCGGGTCCGAGCCGGCCAGGAAGTGACGCCCCGCCCGCCCCGCCGGAGGACGCCCCCGTGACCCGCGCCGAGGTGTACGGCCAGACCCTGCGGTTCTTCTTCGCGCCGGTGGCCGACCTGCTGTACGACCCCGCCCACGACGACGTGTCGGAGGTCATGATCAACGGCCCGGACGACATCTTCTTCGAGCGGGACGGGAAGATCGAGCGGGCCGTCGGCCGCCGGTTCGCCGACGGCGAGGCGCTCATGGCGGCGGTGCGGAACCTGGCCGAATACGTGGACCGCCGCATCGGCGACGACATCCCGGCCATGGACGCCCGCCTGCCGGAGCCGGAGAAGTTCCGCGTCCACGTCATCGTCCCGCCGTGCGCCCGCGGCGGCGCGTGCGTCACCCTCCGCAAGTTCCGCCGCAACAACACCACCCTCGCCTGGCTCCTCCAGAAGGGGTCGATCACCGCCGCCGCCGCCGAGTACCTGACCCTGGCGGTGCGGCGGAAGCTGAACCTGATCGTGTCCGGCGGCACCGGGTCGGGCAAGACGTCGCTGCTCAACGCCCTGTCCGCCGCCATCCCCGACGAGGAGCGGGTGGTGGTCATCGAGGACTCGTCCGAGCTGCGGCTGCTGTCCGAGGTCGACCCGCCGGCCGGCCGGGACCGCAGCGACAAGCCGCACGCCGTCTACCTGGAGACTCGCCCGCCCCGGCCGGACGGCACCGGCGCGGTCACCATCCGCGACCTGTTCGTCAACTCGCTGCGGATGCGGCCCGACCGCATCCTGGTCGGCGAGTGCCGCGGGGCCGAGGCGCTGGACATGCTCCAGGCCATGAACACCGGCCACGACGGGTCGCTCACCACCCTGCACGCGAACAGCCCCCGCGACGTGGTGCAGCGGCTGGAGACCATGTGCCAGATGGCCACCAAGGAGCTGCCGGTCGAGTCCGTCCACCGGATGGTGTCGTCGGCCGTCGATCTGGTCGTGCAGCTGCACGCCGGGGTGCAGGCGGTGACGCTGCCGGACGGCACGGTGGTCCGCAAGAAGGCGCGGGTGGTGAGCGAGGTGGCCGAGTTCGTCGGGCTGAAGCCGGGCGGCGGGATCGACATCAAGACGCTGTTCGCCCGCCCGCCGGAAGGCGGCCCGCTCCGCCCGACCGGCTGCCTGCCGACGTTCCTGGGGGACATGATCGCCGCCGGCCTGGCCCCGGACCCGCTCGCCTTCGTCCGCGACGACCCGGCCGACCCGGCCGCCGCTCCGGGGGGACGCGCGTGACCCCCGCCACCTACGCCCTCCTCGGGTCGCTCGCCACCGGCTTGGCCGTCGGCCTCGGGTCGGTCCCCATGATCGCCCTGATCGACCGCCTGAACCGCGCCTACCGGATCGACCTGACCGACCGCATGACCCGCGCCGGCATGGACACGGCCGCCCTGGACGGGTGGCTCCGCGGCCGGGTGCTGGGCGGCGTCGTCATCTGGGTCGTGTGCTGGGCGGCGCTCGGCATGTTCCCCGTCGGGGCGATGCTGGCCGCCTTCGTGTACGTGCTGGTGCCGCTGCTGCTGGAGCGGGCGCTGACCCGCCACCGCACCCTGCTGCGGGACCAACTGGTGACGGCCGTGCGGGCGCTGGCCAGCCAGTTGCGGGCGACGGCCATCCTGGTGAAGGGGCTGACGGTGGTGGCCGAGCAGACGCCGTTCCCGCTGGGGCCGCTGCTCCGCCGCACCATGGCCCGCCACCGGGCCGGCATGGCCGACCTGCCGGCCGTGCTGGGCGAGCTGAAGGACCAGCTGCGGATGGACACCGTGTCCCTGTTCGTGGTGGCCATCTCGACGGCCGACCGGCGGGGCGGCGGGGGGAAGGACGGGGGCATCTCGGAGGTGCTGGACGCCATCGGCAACAGCCTCCAGGAGAACCAGCGGGTGGAGCGGAAGCGGGAGGCCGACACGGCCGCCGGGCGGCTGCTGGTGAACGTGCTGGTGGTGTTCCCGTTCGTGTTCCTGGCCCTGTTCTACCTGCTCGACCCGGACGGCACCGGGTCGGTGTTCCGCACCGTCCTCGGCCAGCTGGTGCTGTGCGCGGTCGGCGGCATGTCGTACCTGGCCATGTGGATCGCCCGCCGGATCCTCGGCCTGGCGGAGGTGTGAGCCGATGACCGACGCCTGGGCGATCACCCCGACGGCTGCCTTCACCCTGCTCGGCACCGGGCTGATGGGCCTGGCGGCGGCGTGGGCGGCGATGATGGTGCTGCGGGTCGCCTTCGCCGACCGCGGCGACGCCGCCCGGTCGGACCCGCTGGAGCGGGCGCGGCGGCAGGTTCTGCGGGCCGGGTCGAAGGCGTACCGCTGGTTCGAGCCGCTGGTGGACGAGCTGTCCGGGTTCGCCGCCCGCCGCTTCCCGGCGACGGTCGAGAAGCTGAACGGGGCGCTGCCGCTGGTCGCCCCGCTGCCGTGGCGGGGGGCCGAGTTCGTCGCCCTGAAGATGGTGGAGGGGCTGGCCGCCTTCTTCGCCGGGGCGTTCTTCGGCCACGTCCTGTTCGGCGAGGTGGCGGCCCCGGCGGTCGGGCTGATGGCCGCCGTCCTCACCCCGCGGGTGGTGGTGAACGGGGTGCTGAAGAAGGCCGACAAGTACCGGGCGACGGTGCGGAACCGGCTGCCGTTCGCCGTCGATTTGGTATCCCTGATGGTGGTGTCCGGGGCCACCCTGCGGGCGTGCCTGCGGACGGCCACGGCCGAGAACCGCGGGCACCCGCTGGGCGACGAGCTGGCCCGCGTGTGGGTGACGATGGACAACGGCCGGTCCCAGGCGGAGGCGCTGCGGGGGATGGCCGACCGGGTGGACGAGCCGGACCTGGCCGAGGTGGTGACGGTGCTGATCGCCGCCGACGAGCGGGGCGGCAAGGAGCTGCCCGCCATGCTCGACCGCATGGCCGCCGTGCTGCGGACCCGCCGGGTGCAGTACATGGAGCGGGACTCGGAGCGGGCGAAGGTGATGATCACCTGGCCGGGGCTGGTCATCATGCTCGCCTGCCTGCTCGTCGTGGCGGCCGTGTTCGTGCTGCCGGCCGCCGCCCGCTGACGTTCCCTCCCGGAGGCCCCCCGTGCCCGCCCGCATCCGCATCACCCACGGCCCGGACAAGGGCCACGAGACCGTCCTGACCGCCGGCGAGGTGCGGATCGGCCGCGGGGCCGGGTGCCAGTTCGTCGTCACCGACGAGGGGTTCAACGGCCAGCTCCGGGTGTACTTCCAGGGGACCACGTACTGGGTGTCGAACGAGACCGAGGGGACGGCCAACGTCATCGCCCTGAACCCGCAGACGAAGCAGTTCGACGTGGTCGATTTCCCGCCCGGCTCGAAGCGGGTGTGGAACCACGGGTTCCAGATCCAGCCGACCAACAGCACCAAACTGGTGCTGACCGTCGAGGAGGCGGACGGCGACCCGGACGCCGACGGCGGCGACGGCGGCGGGGTGGTGGTCACCCGCGCCCGCACGCCGGAGGAGGAGAAGAAGGCCCGCGACAAGTTGTACATGATCGTCACCGGCCTGTGCCTGCCGCTCGCCCTGCTGCTGTTCGTCCAGCCGCCGGCCGACTCCGGCCCGGTCGTCCAGACGCGGGGGCAGGTGTCCCGCGAGTTCGACGCCGTGTCCAAGGACCTGGAGGCGCTGAAGGACCACCCGAAGTACGGGCGGTCGGCGGCCGTCGTCCGCGGGCGGATCCGGGACGCCCGGCTGGACGAGGTGGGCGACCGTCCGAAGGCCGCCTACGACGGCTACCAGCAGGCCCGCGACGAACTCGACCGCGCCCTCGGCGACCGGCCGTCGGACGACGGCCGCCCCGCGCCGGCGGCCGACCCCGACCCGACCGACGACGCCGTCCGCACCCTCCGCGCCGCCCGCGAGTTCGCCGCCGCCCGGCTGGTGCTGCTCGGCCGGGCCGCCACCCGCCCCCGGTGAGTTCGCCCATGGCCGACCCCCTCCAGCCCGTCGCCGACCTCCGCACCGGCCCCGAGACGCTCCTCCGCCGGGTGCGGCACGCCGTCTCGGACCGGCGGTTCCTGGTCAAGTCCGTCGCCCCCGCCGCCGACCCGTCGGCCGTCGAGCGGATCGCCGCCCGGCTGCGGCGGGAGTACGACTTCGCCGTCGCCGTGGCGGGCGACCGCTTCCTCAAACCCCTCGACTGGGATGCGGCGGGCGTCGCCCTCACGTACGAGGACGCCCAGGGGACGCTCGCCCAACTGGTCCGCCAGGAGGGGCGGCTGGAGCCGCCGCTCGTCGCCCGCGTCCTGTACCAGTGCCTGGAGGCGCTCGAGCAGCTGCACCGGCTGGGGTTCGGGCACGGCGCGCTGACCGCCGAGGGGGTGTTCGTCACGCCCGACGGGGACGTGGCGCTGGGCGACTTCGTCGGCTACCGGTTCGGGCCGCGGGAGCGGGGCGTGCCGGTGCGGCCGGAGTACCCCGTCTGGTATCGCGCCCCGGAACTCATCGACATCGCCTTGGAGGACGGCGTGCCGGACAAGGCCCGCGCGAACGGGTGCCCGCCGGCGGTGCGGGCCGACCTGTACTCCCTCGGCTATCTGGCCCTCCAGTTGCTCCGCCCGGAGGTCGAGTTCCTCCGCCTGTTCGGCGTCGATCCGACGGCCGGGGCGGCCGACGCCAACTGGGACGGCTGGCACGGCGACCTGAGCCGCCCCGCCCCGAAACTGGACGACGTGCTGTACGACGTGCCGGTCGGCCTCCGGGAGGTGCTCCAGCCGCTGGTGCTGAAGTCGCCCGCCGACCGCGCCCGGCTGACCGTCCACGAGGTCCGCGACGCCATCGACCGGCTGGGGCTGATGTCCGGCAAGAAGCTGCCGGCCATCGGTCGGAAGGTGCCGCCGCCGCCGCCGCTCGTGCCGGACGACTCGCCCCCGCCGCGGCCGCGGGGCGATCCGAAGAAGTACGACCGCATCATCCTGCAACTGACGGCCGCCGACGGCACCTCGCGGGTGTTCCCCTCGTCGCAGACGGTGGTGGTGGGCAGCGGGAAGGGGGCCGACGTGCTGCTGAGGCACGACACGGTGGCCCCCCGGCACGCCATCTTCGTCCACCGGGGGGCGAGCGGGTGGTGGGCCTACGACACCCGGTCGAACGCCCTCGGCACGCAGGTGAACGGCGCGTCGGCGGCGGCCGGCGCGGCCGTCCGCAGCAACTGGGCGGTGACGTTCGGGCGGGTGGGCATGACGGCCACCGTCCACCGCGGCTTCCGGTTCGGCCCGTTCCTCGTCGCCGCCCGCCTGCACGAGGGGCAGAACGGCGTCGTGTACCGCGCCGTCTGGTGCGAGAAGAACAACGCCGAGGTGGCGGTGCGGGTGTTCCCGCTCACCTTCCAGGCCGACACCGACGCCATCCGCCGGTTCCTGCGGAGCATCCCGGAGGCGGGCCAGTTCCGCCACCCCAACATCGTGTCCCTGTACCAGGGCGGGTTCCGCCGCTCCCGCGAGCGGGGGCGGCTGTGGTACCTGGTCATGAAGTACATGCCGGGGGGCAGCTTCCGCGACCGCCTCCGCGGCGGCCGGATGCCGCTGCCGGCCATCCTCCGCGCCGGGCGGGAGGTGGCAGCGGCGGTGGCCGCCATCGCCGCGCGGGGCATGGTCCACCGCAGCATCAACCCGTCGTGCATCCTGTTCGACGGCGCGATGACCGCCCGCCTGGGCGACTTCCTGCTGTGCCGGCGGGAGGAGCTGGCCACCTTCCACAAGGTGACGCGGGCCGGCGACACCCTGCTGGGCGACTACGCCTACCAGTCGCCGGAGCAGCTCCGCGGCGGCGACGCGGTGACGTGGCAGTCGGACCAGTACAGCCTGGCCGCCTGCCTGTACGAGGCGGCCACCGGCCAGCCGGTGGTGGCGACGGCCGGCCGCGGCCTGCCGCAAATCCTGTCGGCCGCGCTGGACGACCCGGTGCCGTCCGCCCGGAGCGTCAACCCGGCCGTGCCGCCGGCCCTGGACGACCTGTTGCGGCGGGCGCTGGCGAAGGATCCGGCCGACCGGTACGACACGCCGGAGGGGTTCCGCGACGCCCTCGCCGACATCAAGGCGTGACGCGGGCCACCGGTCGAAGCCATCCCGCCGGTGAACGAGCCACGACCGGTTCGACGACGGCGTCCGCGCGTATCGCGCGGACCTCTCAAGCGATCCGCTCGCCGCCCGGCGGGTCGAGGTGTCGGTCGTCGCATTCGGCGGCAGCGTGCGACCGGTCTGTCCTTTCGTCTCGCCGTTCCACTTCATCCCTCCGACCCTCACCGCCGACGGCGACACCCCGATGGGAGCGGGGATCGCGCAAGCCATCGACGCGGTCAGCGCGCGGAAGAACCTGTACAGGCAGAACGGCCTGCACTGTTACCAGCCGTGGATAGTCCTCGTCGCCGACGGGACGCCGGCGGACGCTTGGCAGCCGGCGGCGGCGCGGCTCCAGGGAGAGGTGAGGGACAAAAAGTTAGCGTTCTTCGCCGTGGGCACGGATGAGGCCGCGTTCCCGCTGCCGAGCAAATTCGCGGACGAGGTGACCGCGCCCGACGAGTCCTTCAAGCAGCCGGACGCCGACACCGCGCGGCGGAACCTGCGGACCTACTCGGCCCCGATGCGGCGGACGAACAAGGACGTGCCGACCACCCGCGGCGTGGACACCGTCGCCCGCCAGATGCTCGGGCTGGCCCGCCGCACCCGCCCCGGCGGGCGGCCGGTTCATCGACTTGCCGAAGCGGTCCGGCGGGCAGGACGCGCTCGGGCTGAGCGGGCTGGAGTCGCTGGAAATCAAGTCCGACGCCGGCGTCCTCCACCGCGAGACGGTGGGCATCCCGCCGTGCTACTACGCCGGCCTGAACGACCTCGGCGAGAAGTACGACCGCACCCGGCGGCCGAAGGAGCTGCACCTGCACGCCGAGTTCTTCAAGGGCCGGCGGCCCGAGATCCGGCACATCGACCAGGCGAAGCAGACCCGCATGGCCCACGCGCTGGAGGCGGTGCGGCACGGCGCGATCGTCGGCCGCGTGCTGTACGACCCCGGCCGCGCCGTCTTCACCCTCCAGGACAAGGATTTCACCCGCCAGTCGGGGAGCCAGTTGGAGGAGGTGGTCCGCACGCTGACGGACGAGCGGGACTTCGCCGCCCTGACGGCCGAAGTGGACCGCCGGATGACTCGGGCCGGCGACATGACGGCGGAAAACCGCCGGCGCTGTTGCGGGCCGCGCCGAAGGTGTTTTACGAGGAGTTGCGGCGGCGGGTGGAGGCGATGACGGAGGCGGTTCGCGGGAAGCAAGCCCCGGAACACCCGCTGCTGACGTTCGTCCGCGACCGCATGCGGCCCCGCGTCCGCACGCGCGTGCACCGCACGAACGCCGGCAACCAGCTCGTCCAGCCGTTGGAAGAACTGGACCGGCGGATGAACGACCCGCGCACCCGCCCCGACGAGCGGGCGGACTTGTGGGCGCAGTGGTGCCGGCGCGCCGAGACGGGGTTGGGCCGGTGCGTGCCCGTCAACGACGACGATCTGCCGATCCCGGTCGTGGCCGACCCGGTCGTGCGAGAGGAAAACGATGTCCCCCACCGCTTCCCGTCCCGGATGCCCGACTCGCTTGGCGTGCGGGTGGACGTTCGCCGATCCCGACCTGTTCTGTCCGCCGTGCGGCGTCCGGGTGGTGGTCGCCCGGCCGAACGGCGGCGGGGTCGGGTCGAGCGGTCGCGGTGCGGAAACTCTCCCTGTCGAAAACCGCGACCGCGGCGTTGGTGGCGATTGGACGAACTCTCACGGTGTCGCCCAAGCCGCCCGTCCCGGAGCCGATCGCCCCGGCCGCCCTCGGCGAGTCACCTTTTCGCTGACCAATTGCCGCGAATTGACCGAAGCGATCCCGCTCGAGTTACTCGCGCACCTGAACGGCCGCGAGGAGCCGGTTCGCTTCTCCGCGATTCCGAGTCTTCAGAGCAAGCCGACCGTGCGGATCGCGGCCGGAGCGATGGCGAGCGGCGAGCCGGTCTTCCCGCTCGGCGGCCCGCGGACGGGGAGTCGCGCCCGACGGCGAGCGACCCGCTCCTCGACCGACCGCTCCCACCCGGCCGAGCCGCCTCGGCTGAAACCAAGCTGCCCCCTGCCTCCGACTCGCGGGCGACCGAAATCGTCTGGAGATGACCTCTTCTCAAGCGGACTGCGGGACGGCGTAGCGGGTGGTGCTTGGTCTTGTGTCGTGTCACCGGCTTGGACGCCGGTGCCACAAGAGAACACTCGGACCCGCTACACCATCCGGATGTCCGCTTTAACATCTCCCGCACCTCCGGTGCGAAATCCTCGGATTTCCAGCGAATTTCCGTCGCCCAACACAGGGACGGCACGGGCCTCACTCGCCCGAACCGATCTCCCGCAACACCGTCATCGACTTCGCAAAACTCACGTCCCCCATCAGGCACGGCCGCTTGTACTGCTCCGGGCTGCCGCCGGTCTTGGCCAACCGGTCGCGGTCGAAGGCGGTCAGCGCGCCGGCGGGGATGACGGCCGCCCGGATCGGCCCCAGTCGGCCGCTGTCGCGCTTCGCCTCGTACTCGGTGTTGCCTTCAATCAACCGCTTCTCGAACGCGGCCAGGAGCATCCGCAACACGTATTCGACCGCCGCGTCCGGTTCCTCGACGAACACCGCGTAGTACGGCCGCGTCTCGTCCCACACCGGGGCGACGATGTACCCGCTCACTGACACGCCGGTGTCAGCGGCGGCGGCGTCCATCGCTTGCGTGACGTGGTGTTCGCTCACCTTCTCGCCGGTCAGGTTGGCGAACCGGCTGCCCTTGCCGACGAACTCGACCGTCGGCGTGCGACCGAGGAAGCCCGTCACCCGGACGAGGTCCGAGATGTGGTAGCGGTACAGTCCGGCGGCCGTCGTCGGCAGAATGAAGTACGTCTCCCCCACCTCCAACTCGTGCGCGCCCAGTACGGTCGGGTTCGGCGATTCCATTTCCCTTTCGGGCACGAACTCGAAGTAGTGCGTGCCGATGTCCAGCACCCCGCTCGGTGTGCCGTCGGCGAACGGGATGGTGAACCGCCCCTCGCTGGCGACGAGGCCCAGGTCGCGGATCGGCGGGGTGCCGTAGTACGCTGGCAGTTGTCGCAGGTACGGCCCCATGCTCCCGCCGGTCCAGCAGCCGATGAGGGTGGAATCGTCCGGCCACACGTCCTTCGGGTAGAGCCGGCCGAGGGCGTCGGCCCGCCGCGACAGCACCCGCGTCGCGGCCGGGTCGCGGTGGAGCATCGCCGCCAACCGGGCGCGGACGTTCGGCGGGATGTCGAGGTGCGGGTCGAGGGTGCCGTTGTGCAGGTCGCGGAGGAGCTGGTCGGAGTAGTCGTTCAGCGTGCGGGCGAGGTTGACGAGCGTGCTGGGGTTCGCCGAGAGGAAGAGCGCGACCCGCTTGCCCAGGCTGAACCGCAGCGCGACGTAGTACCGCGCGGTGGCGTCCTTGATCTTGCCGACCAGCGGCGGGACGACGTACTGCCGGCGGACAATGCGCCGCTGGATGCCGGCGGTGAACCCGGACAGGTTGCCGCACGGGATGCCGGCGGCGGTGCGGAACTCGTCCGGGTCGCCGACCATCTGCACGATGGGCCGCAGCGGCAGGTAGCGCGGGCGGTGGTCGCGGTACGCCCGCACGCCCCACATGGTCCAGGCCCGTTTCAAATCCCGCAGGTAGCGGTCGGTGATGGGGATGAACTTCCGCGCGGCGGTGGTGCCGCTGGTCAGGGCGAACAGCCGCACGCGGTCGTCGGCGAGCAGAGCCGAGGTTTCACCCGCTTTCACCCGCTCGATGTACGGCGACAAGCGTTCGTAGTCGCTGATCGGCACCTGCCGGCGGAAGTCGGCGGCGGTGCGGATGGAGGCGAACCCGTGGTCTTTGCCGAAGCCGGTGCCGGCCTGCCGTGCGAGGATGGCGGCCAGCAGTTTCGCCTGCACTCCTTCCGGATCGGCGCACGACTCCTGGAACCGCCGCACGCGGGCGAGGAGGGGCAGCGCGGCGACGCGGGCCAGCCGCAGCGTGAGGAACGACGTGATCGACATGGGGGGAGTATACGACCGCGCGGGAGACGGCTCGTTCCGACCGTCTGCCGCGGGCGGGCGCGCCTTTCGCCAAAAATTCGTTTGGCTTTCGCGGGCGATCCACTTACGCTCACTCCGCCCGTCATTCCGTCCCGACCCCCGGTGATCCCATGAGCGCGCGTCACGGCGTCCCCCTCCGCGGCCTGATGTCGAGCAAGACCTCCCCGCACTTCGAGGGCTACTTCGGGCGGATGTTCCGCACCCTCCCCCCGGCCTCCTTCGGGGCGAACGAGGTCGAGAGCAGGAAGAACCTCGCCGAACTCGCCCGGCTGATGGTGGCCGACCCCGAGCCGGACCCGGGCAAGGACGGCCCGGACGCCGAGGAGAGCGGCATCCCGTCGCTGTACACCTACCTCGGCCAGTTCATCGACCACGACCTGACGTTCGACCCGGCCAGCAGCCTCCAGAAGCAGAACGACCCGGACGCGCTGGTCGATTTCCGCACCCCGGCGTTCGACCTGGACAACGTGTACGGCCGCGGGCCGGACGACCAGCCGTACCTGTACGACGGGGACACCGGCAAGTTCCTGCTCGGCGGCCCGATCGGCGGCGGCCCGGCCCCGGCGTTCGACCTGCCGCGGAACGGGGCGTTCCCCGCCCGCGCCCTCATCGGCGACCCGCGGAACGACGAGAACGCGATCGTCTCGCAGCTCCAGGGGCTGTTCCACCGGTTCCACAACCGGCTGGTGGACGAGAACCCGATCCTGTCGTTCGCCGACGCCCAGCGGCTGGTCCGGTTCCACTACCAGTACGTCGTCGTCAACGACTTCCTACCGCGGATCATCCACTCGACGGTGCTGGCCGAGTTGCGGGACGACGGCCGGTACGACAAGGGCCGGCTGGCGTACTACAAGTACCGGAACATGCCGTTCATGCCGGTCGAGTTCTCGGCCGCGGCGTACCGGCTCGGGCACTCGATGGTGCGGCCCGGCTACCGGCTGAACGACGGCGTCCGGCTGCCCATCTTCCCGGTCGCCGGGTTCCCCGAGGGGTTGACCGGGTTCCGGGCCATGAACCCGGCGTGGGGCATCGACTGGGGGCGGTTCATCGACATCGACACCCGCCCGACCGGCACGGTCGATGCCGCCGGCGTGCCGGACGCCGACGCCCTGCAACGGCTCCAGTTCGCGTACCGGCTGGACACGTCGGCCGTCGATCCGCTCGGCAACCTGCCGCCGAGCGTGGCGTCGAACCCCGCCTCGCTGCCGCTGCGGAACCTGCTCCGCGGGTGGCGGCTCGGACTGCCGAGCGGCCAGAGCGTGGCCAAGAAGATGAAGGTGACGCCGCTGTGCGACGACGAGATCCTGCTCGGCAAGTTCACCGACCCGGAGGGGACGGGGGACGAGGCTCCGAAGCCGATCACCGACGCCGGCGCGGTGTTCGCCGGCAACTGCCCGCTGTGGACGTACATCATGGCCGAGACGCGGCAGTACAAGGAGCTGACGACCCTGCCGGTGACGGGGGAGCCGACGCTGCACACCCCGCGGCTGGGGCCGGTCGGCGGGCGCATCGTGGCCGAGGTGTTCCTCGGCATCCTGTTCGGCGACCCGCACTCGTTCCTCAGCCAGGAGCCGGACTGGGTGCCCGCCGCCGGGGCGGACTACCAGCTCAAGGACTTCGTGCGGTACGCGCTCGGGATGTGACCGACGCCGCTCGCGCTTCCGGCTCGGCGAGGGGAGGTGAGGGCGAGTGGAATCGCCACCTCCGAGCGGCCCGGCGGGGGTTGCGGACGGTCGGCCCCGCGCCGTATCATTCCCGCAACGACTGGCCCCACCCGCGACTCCGGTGTCCGACCATGCCCATCTCCCTCATCTGCGGCGCGTGCGAGGCCACCCTGACCGCCCCGGACGCCGCCGCCGGCAAGCGGGTGAAGTGCCGCAAGTGCGGGGCGATCCTGGAAATCCCGCTGCCCGAACCGGAGCCGGACGCCGACTATGAGGTGGTCGAGGAGGCCCCGACGATGATGATGCCGTCGGTCCAGTCGGCGCTGCCGAGGCCGGCCGTCAAAGCTCCTCCGCCGCCCGTCGCCAAGGCCCTGCCGCTGCCGGCCAAAGCCAAGCCGAAGCCGGTCCAGTTGGAGATCGACGAGGACGACGAGGACGACCGCCCGTCGCCCAAGAAGCCGGTGAAGAAGCTGGTGGCCGTGGAAGATGACGACGAAGACGAGGACGACCAGCCGCGCCCGAAGAAGCTCAAGAAGGGCAAGGGGAAGAAGAAGGCGGCGGCGGCGAGCAACCTGCCGCTGCTCATCGGCGGCGGCGTGCTGGGGCTGGCCCTCGTCGGCTTCCTGGTCTGGTTCCTCGCCCTCCGCACCCCGGAGGTGGCGAAAGGACCGACCCCGCCGCCGGGTAACACGCAACAGCCCGGCGGTGGGCCGCGCTTTCCGGGAGGGCCGGGCGGCACCGGCGGCCAGCCGGGCGCGCCGGCCGGGTGGCAGGAGTACAAGAAGCCCGAGTTCACCGCGCTGTTCCGGAGCGGCGGCGGGGAGGTGCGCGAGCAGGCGATCCCCACCGGGCCGGGGATTCGCGCCGGCAAGGTCTACGCCAACAACACCGTCAGTCCCGGCGGAGCGCAAGTCGTCACCGTCATCACCCTCGACGACTTGGGCGCGGCCGCCGCGCGGCAAGACCCCAAGACCTTTCTGGAAACCACGCTGAACGGGACGACGGCGGGCGGAAAAGGGACCATCACCGCGCGGTCGGACTCGCAGCTGAACGGCAAGCCGGCGCGGGACGCCACGCTCCAGACCGGTGGGAAGCAGATGTTCATCCGCGCCGCAGTGGACGGTAACCGCGTGTACATGCTGCTGGCCGGCGGGGACGGCGTGAACGACGCGCAGAACGACCAGGTGAGGGTGTTCTTCGACGGCTTCAAGCCCGCCGGCCAGTGACACCGTGCCGGCGGGGCGGCTACAATACTGCGTCCCGCTCGCCGGAGCGCTCGCCATGCCGACGGCCGCCGAGGAGTCCGCCTTCCTGACGCCGATCCGGGCCGCCGAGCGGGACGACGGCCCCCGGCTCATTTACGCCGACTTCCTCGCCGACTCGGACGACCCGGCCGACCGCCACCGGGCCGACTTCGTCCGCCTCCAACTGGCCCTCGCCCGGCTGCCCGACAACCACCCCCGCCGCCACGAACTGAAGCACCGCGCCGACGACCTGCTGCACCGCCACCTGTCGGCGTGGACGGCCCACCTGCGCGGGCTGGCCACCGGCTTCACCTTCCACCGCGGGCTGCTCGACACGGTGTCGGTGGACGTGGCCACGTTCGCCGCGCGCGGGGAGGAGCTGTTCCGCCGCGCGCCGGTGCGCGGGGTGAAGTTCCTGGACGCCGCCCGTCATGTGGGGACGCTGGCCGAGTGCGAACACCTGGCGCGGGTCCGCGACCTCGGCCTGTGCGGGGCGGACCTCGGCAACGGCGGGCTGAACCTCCTGCTCCGCTCCCGGCACCTGTCCGCCGTGGAAAGCCTCGACCTCAGCTTCAACGGCCTGGACGACAGCGCCGCCCGGCTGCTGGCGCGAACCTCCGCGCTGCCCCGCCTCCGCGAACTGCGCCTGAACGACAACGGCCGGCTGACCGCCGACGGCCTGACGGCGCTGGCCGATTCGCCGGCGCTGGGCGGGCTGGAACTGCTCGACGTGTCGGCCAACGACATCGGCGCGGCGGGCATCGAGGCCGTGGTCGGCAGCCCGTACTTGGGCGACCTGCACACGTTCGCGGCGCACTCGAACCGCATCGGAGACGCTGGCGCGAAGGCCCTGGCCGGGTCCGAACTGCTGGCGCGGATGCTGGCCCGCGAGCCGAAGCTGGCGCTGCCCCGCAGCGGCATCGGCCCGGCCGGGGCGCGGGCGCTGGCCGAGTCGCCGCACGTCGCCGGCGTGCGGGAACTGGACCTGACCGGCAACCAGCTCGCCGACGACGGCACCCGCGCGGTGGGGGAATCCGAGTGCCTGCCGAACCTGCGGCGGCTGGTGCTGATGCACAACCAGATCGCCGACGGCGGCGCGCGGGCGCTGGCGTTCTCGCCGGTGATGGCCGGGCTGGACTTCCTGGACGTGTCGTCGAACCGCATCACCCGGTCGGGCATCGACGCCCTGTGGTCGGCTCGCAAGGACTTCCAGACGGAGCTGGAATACGGCGACAACCTGGTCACGCCGGACTCGGAGGAGGTGTTGCGGGAACTGTTCCGCAACCTGCCGCACCGCGTCTTCCTCGGCACGACGCCGCGCGGCCCCCGCCCGCCGGGGTGAGACGCCACACCCGCACGGGGGTTCGTGGTTTTCCGCCGCCGGGCCGGGTACGATACCCCTGGGCGCACGATGCCAACACCGGAGGTGGAGAGCCATGATCCGCGTCAAGAAGATTCTCTACCCGACCGACTTCTCGTCGTACTCGACCCACGCGTACTTCCACGCGGTCGGGCTGGCCGAGACGTTCGGGGCCGAACTGACCCTGCTGTTCGTGTACGCGCCGGGGGCCGACGACCCGGCCCGCGGGCCGGACTTCTGGCGGGAGCAGTTGCTCCAGATTCGGCCGGCGAACAAGGCGATCGCGGTGGCGCACGTGTTCCTGGAAGGCGACCCGGCGGCGGAGATCGTGCGGCACGCGACGGCCGCCGGCAGCGACGTGATCGTCCTCGGCACGCACGGCCGCTCCGGGGTGGACCGGCTGCTCATGGGCAGCGTCGCCGAGCGGGTGATGCGGGACGCGCCGTGTTCGGTGATGGTGGTGAAGCTGCCCCGCGCCCGCCTGCCCGACCCGGCGTTCGCCGCCGGGTGACGGGGGGCCAGGGCGGTTTCAAGTTTCAAGTTGCAGAGTTTCAGGAGGGAACAAACCGTTCGCGGTCGGACCATCCTCGGCGGAGCGGCAACCCGTCTCTCCGCTTGAAACTGTGAAACTTGAAACTTGAAACGGCCCTGTTGAAGGGCCCACTTCCCCGAAACTGCACTCTGGCGTCGGGCCGGCCACTGGGGTACAACTCTGACATGCACCGCACCGCCATACTCGCCCTGGTCCTCGCCGCCCCACTCCTCGCCGCCGACCCGGCGAAGGAGCTGGAGGCGCGGCTGCAAAAAGTCATCGAGGACGCCTCCCCCACCGTCGTCGCGGTGGTGGTGGCGCACGCCAAGTACCCGGCCCGGTTCGACGAGAAGGGGGCCGGCAAGCTCGGCAAGTACGAATCGACCCCCGCGCACACCGGCTTCCGCGGGCCGCTGCAACCCGTCCCCGTCGATCCCCTCGACCTCCGCGACCCGGCCAACGCCGCCGACCACACGTTCGGCGCGGGCCTCGTCCTCGACGCCACCAAGCGCCTCGTCCTCGTCCCGTACCACCTCGTCGAAGGGGCGACCAAGGTGTTCGTCCGGGGGGCCGGGGGCAAGGGCAGCTACGCCAACATCCGCGCGGCCGACGCCCGCAGCGACCTCGCCGTGCTGGAGTTGCTCGACGCGATTCCCGGTGCGGTGTCGGCGAAACTGGCCACGGTCCACCTGGTGGACGCGCCGGGCGGGGCGAAGAAGAACCTGAAGCCGATGTCGTTCGTGGTGGCCGTCGGGCACCCGCTGGCGGCCGGGCTGGGCGACGGCGTGCCGAGCGGGTCGTTTGGGACGCTGAGCGCCATCCGCCGGCGGTCGGCCCCGCCGCCGGGGCCTGCCACCCGCGAGGTGCGGGACAAGCCGCTGCACACCTACGGCAGCCTGCTGCAAACCGACGCGCGGGTGGCCCTGGGCGCGAGCGGGTCGGCGGTGCTGAACCTGGACGGCGAGGTGATCGGCCTGGCCTCCGCCGTGGCCGCCGTCAGCGGGTCCGAGGTGAGCGGCGGATTCGCCCTGCCGATGGACGTGAACTACCGGCGGATCATCGACGTCTTGGCGACCGGCAAGGAGGTCGAGTACGGCTTCCTGGGCGTGCTGCCGGAGCAGTCGGCGACGGCCAGCGGGGTGGAGGTGAAGGCCGTCACCCCCGGCTGCCCGGCGGCGGACGCGGACGTTCGCGCCGGCGACATCATCCAGAGCGTGGACGGCAACCCGCTGAAGAGTACCGACGACCTGCACCTGTACGTCGGCGCGGCGCTGGCCGGCAGCAAGGTGACGCTGGCGCTGCTCCGCGGGCGGGAGGCGGTGACGGCGCGGGTGACGCTGGCGAAGAACCACAACCCGATGCCGTTCGTGGCGACCGTCCAGCCGCCGGCGGTGGCGGGGTTGCATGTGGACTACGCCAGCATCCGGTACGCGCAGGCGGCGAACAATCGGGTGAACGCCAACGCCATTTTCCCGGTGGCGGGGGTGGCGGTGCGGGAGCTGGACACCGGCTCGGCGGCCGAGAAGAAGTTCGCCGACGCCGGCGACATCAGCCGCTGGCTCATCACCCATGTGGACGGGAAGGCGGTGGCCACGCCGGCCGCCTTCCTGGCCGCGGCCGCCGGCAAGGCGTCGGTGAAGCTGACCCTGGCCGACATCACGACGCCGAACAAGACGACGGTCGTGGTGCTGCCGTGACCGCCGCCAATTGCCATTGGCCGCCGGCGGGCGAATAATACGGACACGTCTCCCCGCGCCTCGCCCCCGGTTCCGAGTCTCCCATGCCCATCGACACCCGGTGCCCGCACTGCCAGAAGGCGTACCGGCTGAAGGACGAATTCCTGGGCCGGAAGGTGAAGTGCCCGAACCCGGACTGCCAGAAGCCGTTCGCGGTGGAGCCGGTGCCGGCCGAAGCCGCGCCCAAGCCGAGAGCCACGCCGCCGGCCCCGAAGCCAAAGCCGGCCGTCACCGCCGAGCAGGACGCCGAGGCGCTGGCCGCCGCGATGTTCAACGACAACTCCGGTCCGGCCGCGCCGGGCGACACCCGCACCGTCGAGATGGCGTGCGCGAACTGCGACCACAAGTGGGCGGTGCCGTTCGAGAAGAAGGGGAAGAACGTCATCTGCCCGGCGTGCAACTTCCTCCAGAAGGTGCCGGACAGGAAGGAGAAGAAGATCGACTGGCGGGATCCGAACGCCGACCGGCCGAGCATGGCCAAGGGCGAGGAGGTGCCGGAGGATCTGCGGAAACAGATGTCGCGGGACGTCGGCACGGGGGCGCTCGTCGAGGCCGGCGTCATCAAGGAGGAGATCGAACCGCTGCCGCTGGCGGTGAAACTCCAGCGGATCGCCGTCGTCCTCGGCGCGGTGGCCGCCCTCGCCGTCGTCGTGCTGTACTTCCTGAATTCGCGGCAGGCGGGGAAGGAACAGCGGTTCATGGACGAAGCCTTGGCCGAAGTCGAGAAGATCACCGACGAGGGAATGACCAAGGGCCAGCCGCCGCTGCTGAAGGCGGTGCTGCTGACGGCCGCCGCCGAACACGCCCTCCGCAACGACCTGCCCGACCAGCGGAAGCTGGCGCTACAGCGGTTCAGCGAGGCTCGGTTGCTGCTCGAACAGCAGCCGCGGTCCCCCGAACGGGATGTGCTGCTCGGCGAGTTGGCCGTCCTCATCCCCAAGTTCGGCGGCGACGACGAGCAGATCGGCAAGGAACTCCGCCTGCGGTGGCAGCCGGCCGGGCGGGGGGCCGGGGCGCAACTGACCGCCGGCCTCGGCGACGTGCAGACCGAGTTGCTCCGGGTGTTGAAGGCCCTGAACGGGTCCGACCTGGACCTGCGCCTGTCCGTCGTCCGCCGCGTCACCCGCGAGTTGACGAAGACCAACCACGTCGAGTTGCTGCCGGACATCATCGGTCAGGGGTTCTCCGAAACCGAGATGCCGGACGCCTATGCTCACATGGGGCTGGAACTGCACCGCGCCGGTAACGCGGCCGGGGCGAAGAACTGTGCGGACCAGGCGAAATCTCTAGCGAACCGGACGCCGGCCGTGCAGGTGCTGTGGGAGGTGACGGGGGTCACGCTAAAGCCGGAGGAAAAGCAGCCGTACTCCGTTCCCCCGGCGGGGCCGCTCGGCTACGTCAACCGGATGTACGGGGCGACCTCGAACGCCGTCAACAAGGACGCCAACGCGGCGCTGGCGGTGGCGACGCGCGGCGGGCCGGAGCAGGCCGACGACAAGCTGCGGGCGCTGGCCGCCGTCGCAGACTGGGCCGAGAACGCGACCGAGGCGGCGACGAAGGCCGAGGCCGTCCTGACCGGGGAAGGCAAGGGCAAGTCGAACGCCGGGTACGCGCTGCTCCGGCTGGCGACCTCCGCCGCCAAGGCCGGGCAGACGGACCTGGCTGACAAGCTGGTCGCCGGCATCGCCGACGACGGCCTGAGGGCGTGGGCCAAGGCGGAGGCGATCCGGGCCAAGCTGGAAGCGACCAAGGACCAGAAGGCGGAGTTGTCGCTGGTGGAACCGACGACCGACAAGGGCAAGGTGCGGGTCGGCCAGGTGTGGGTGGCGGTTCTCGTCGCCCGGCACAACGCCGCCGCCACCGGCGACCAGTCGGCCGCGAAGGGGTACGCCGACTGGCCCGACGGGGCGTTCAAGGGTGCCGGCCTCGCCGGCCTCGCGCTCGGCATCCAGGACCGGAAGAAGTGAAGGTCCTGGCGAACCGCGACCTTATCCCCCCCCGCCGTCGTCGTCGGCGGCTTCGAGGCGGAGCGGTTGCCAGACGTGCGGGCGGGCGAGCGGTTCGATGTGCAGCTTCAGCTCCCCGCCCTGGAACACCCGCACGGTGCCGGACGACTGGCTGATGCAGAACGACAGGGCCTTGGTGTGCTTGGTGATGGCGGCGGCGGACAGGTGCCGGGTGCCCAGACCCTTGCTCAGGGCGATGCCGTCGGTCGGCAC
This sequence comes from Fimbriiglobus sp., assembly GCA_043738505.1. Classification (GTDB taxonomy): domain Bacteria; phylum Planctomycetota; class Planctomycetia; order Gemmatales; family Gemmataceae; genus JALHQU01. Next base: position 31,879 of record JAYUFU010000202.1, read on the forward strand.
GTCCAGGTACAGGCAGGCCGCTTCGGCGATGCCGTCCCGCCCGATCAGGATGGCCCCGTCCAGCTTGGCGATCTCCTTGATCTGCTCGCGGACCTTGCGGTCGCGGATGTCCCGCTCGGCGCGGGTGTACCCGCGGAACGGGTTGAAGTTCAGGAACCGCGACATGCCCTGCACCTTCCGCGTGTCGCCGACGACCAGCACGGTGCCGACCGGCTGCCCCTCCCGCCCCTCGCGGCCGATCTCCTTGGCCAGGTCCACGACCGCCCGCAGCACGTCCAGTTCGACCGACTTGCCCAGCTTGCGAAGGTCCTGATTCGTCATCGGCTCCAGGTGTTCGCCGAGGTGGACGACGCTCAGGCTGTCGATCGGCTCCGGCTCGTCGTCCATGGTGGCGATGCCGTTGTACAGGACGACGACGTGCGCGCCGGGCTGGAGCTGGTTCGTCGTCACCGCGTACAGCAGGGCGTTGCTCAGCCGCTCCTGGGTGGGCAGCGGCTCCGGGTCCAGGTGGATGACGTTCCACGTCTCGCTGTCCTTCAGCGTCTTCGTCAGGGCCGGGTTCTCGGCGGCGACGAACAGCCGGCAGCCGACGAGCAGCCGTCCCACCTCGTCCCAGTCGAGGGCGGTCTCGGTGACGACCAGCACGGCGTCGGCGGGCAACCCCTTGACCAGGTCGCGGGCGGCCTGGAACAGGGCGAGCGATTGGAGCGGAAGACTCATGCGAACCGGGCCGGACGGGGGATGACGGGACCGCGCGTGGGGACAGTGTAAATGCGCGGCGCGCGCGGGCCAACCGGGGAACGGTCGGATTCCCGGCATTCGTCCGCTTTTTCTTCCGCCGAGCCGGTTCGGTACAATGACCCCATCACCGGAGGCCCCGCCGATGCCGCTGCTCGACCACTTCCGCCCGCCACTATTCCCGATCCGCCGGTGGGAGTCGTTCCATTCCCGTTGGGCGACCAGCATCTCGGACGACTTGAACGCCCGCCTGCCGAAGCGGTTCTTCACCGAGACTCAGATCCACCTCGGCCGGCAGGTGGAGGCCGATGTCGCCGAGGTCGAGTTGACCGGAGACGATGGGGAGGACGGCGGAAGCAATTCCGGCGGCCTCGCCTTGCTGACCGAGGTGTACGCCCCGCCGGTGGCGACCGCGACGGTTCCCGGCCACTTCCCCGACGACATCCTCGTCGAGATCAAGGACACGCACCGGGATTACCGCGTGGTGGCGGTCGTCGAGTTGGTCAGCCCGTCGAACAAGGACCGGCCCGAAACTCGCGCCGAATTCGTCGCCAAGCTGACGACGTACCTGTCGAGGGGGATCGGGGTGATCGTCATCGATGTGGTCACCACTCGGACGGGCAGCCTGCACGACCTGTGGGCCGACACGACGACTTCGCCGACCGCGAAGTTGACGCCCAGTCCCTCCCTGTACGCGGTGTCTTACGGCCCGCGAATGGACGGCGAGACGCCGGTCATCGACGTGTGGGCGCGGCCGCTCGCACTCGGTCAGTCGCTGCCCGAACTGCCGCTGGGGCTGAAAGGGTACGGCTGCATTCCCGTCGATCTGGACGCCAGCTACACCGAGGCGTGCGAGCGGAGCGGACTGGTTTGATTCCCGTCGCTCACGCTTCCGGCTCGGATCGCTCCACCTGCACCAAATTGTCGAAGAAGGTGGCCCCGCCGCCCTGGTCGGTCAGGTTGGTGCTGGTCAGTATGTTGCAGTTCTTCCGCTCGTCGGTCAGCTTCGCCCACCGCAACCCCAGCGTGGCGACGACCCCCGGCGCGATCCCCTCGCCGACCACGGCGGTGACGGCGAGCGAACCCCGGCCGTTGAACACGCGAACCGCGTCGCCGGGGCGGATGCCCCGCGCGGCGGCGTCGGTCGGGTGCATCTCGACCGTCGGCGGGCCGGCCTTCCTCCGCGACCCGTCCATGTTGGCGAACGTGCTGTTCATGAACGGCGGCGACGGCGGGGTGATGAGTTGCAGCGGGTACTTCGCGGCCAGTTCCGGCTTCGTCTGCGGGTCTTCGTGCGGCGGGATGTAGTGCGGCAGCGGATCGCGGCCGGCGGCGGCCTCGCGCGGCGAGTAGAACTCGCACTTGCCCGACGGCGTCGGGAAGTGGCCTTCCGCGAACGGCAACCAGTCCTTTGGCAGGTTCAGCCGCAGCGGGCCACCGGTGAGGAGGGAGTCGAAGGACGGCTGATTCGACTGGCTCCACGATCGCCGCGCCAGCTCCTCGTCCGTCATCCGGAACATGGCGTCCGCGAAGCCCATCTCGGCGGCCAGCAAGCGGAACACTTCGGTGTTCGGCTTCGCTTCTTCCACGGGCGCAATGGCGGGGTGGTTCACCTGGACGTACAGGTGCCCGTAGCTGTTGTGGATGTCGAAGTGTTCGAGTTGCGTGGTCGCGGGCAGCAGGATGTCGGCGTAGTCGGCGGTGTCGGTCTGGAACTGCTCGTGGACGACCGTGAACAGGTCTTCCCGCATTAGCCCCTTCAGCACCCGCGACTGATCCGGTGCGACGGCCGCCGGGTTGCTGTTGTAGACGTACAGCGCCTGCACCGGCGCACCGGGCAACTCCCCGCTCAACGCCTCGGCCAGTTGCGTCATGTTGACGGTGCGGGTGCCGGGCGGGATGAGGTCCGGCCGCGTCAGGAACTGCTCGTCGAACGGGTACAGCTTGCTGGTGCTGAGCAGCGCCCCGCCGCCGACGTGCCGCCAGTCGCCGGTGATCGCCGGCAGGCAGCAGACGGTGCGGACGGCCATCGCCCCGCCGCCGTGCCGCTGCATCCCGTAGTTGATCCGCAGGAACGCCGGCCCACCGAAGGCGGACCCCGCCGTGCCGTACTCGCGGGCGAACGTCTCGATGTCCGCAACCGGCAACCCCGTAATCCGCGACACGGCGGCCGGCGCGTACTCGGCCTTCACCCGCGCCTTCAGTTCGTCCACGCCGAGGCAGTGGTCTTCCAGGTACTCCTGGTCCTCCAGCCCGTCGCGGAAGAGGCAGTGCATGACGCCCAGCGCGAGCGCCGCGTCGGTGCCGGGACGGATCGGCAGCCACCAGTCGGACGCCTCGGCCGTCTTGCTGCGGTGCGGGTCCACCGTCACGATCTTCGCGCCCCGCTGCCGCGCCTCGTGCATCAGCACCCACAAGTGACTGTTCGTCACCTTCGTGTTCGACCCCCAGTTGACGATGTACCGGCTGTGGACGACCGACTCCGGGTCGATGGCCGCGCGGGTGCCGAGGGTGATGTCGCAGCCGACCGCGCCGGCCGTGGCGCAGATGGTGCGATCCAACAGCGACGCGCCGAGTTTGTGGAAAAACGCGCGGTCGAGACTGCTGTACTGGAGCTTGCCCATCGTGCCGGCGTAGCTGTACGGCAGGATCGCCTGCGGGCCGTGCGAGCCGGCGGCGATGGCCTTGAATCGCTCGCCGATCTCGCGGACGGCGGCGTCCCAGGTGATCCGCTCGAACTTCCCTTCGCCCTTCTTCCCGACCCGCCGCATGGGGTACTTCAACCGCTCCGGGTGGTACACGCGGTCGAGGTAATTCGCCACCTTCTGGCAGAGGAAGCCCTGCGTGAACGGGTGGTCCGGATCGCCCTTGAACCCGACGGCGCGGCCGGTGGCGGTGTCCACGGTGGTGACCAGCCCGCAGGTGTCGGGGCAGTCGTGCGGGCACACCCCGCGGACGGCAACGGTGGGAAGCGCGAGCGTCATGGGTTTACCATCCGGCGGCGGGGCGGAATCGCTTTCCAGGGGTTCCGCGAGCCGCGCCCGCCTGTCACCCCTGGCTGTGGGCCGTCGCCGCCGCGCGGTGGTGATCGGCGGTCGCCCGTGCCGTCGGTTGCCCGGCGTCAGGGGATGGCGACTTCGGCTTTCGATTCGGCCGTGGGGCGGCCGGCGAGCAGCTCCGCCGGCGGCACCTTCACGTCCCACACCAGGCCGACGAGGGCGAGCGACCGGATGAACAGGTAGCTCATGTCGAACTCGTACCAGGCGAACCCGTGCCGCGCCGAGTACGGGGCGCGGTGGTGGTTGTTGTGCCACCCGTCGCCCATCGCCAAGTAGCCGAGGACGAGGTTGTTCCGGCTGCCCTCGCCGGTGTCGAACCGCTGTCGCCCGAACAGGTGGCCGACCGAGTTCACCGCGAACGTCACCTGGAACGTCAGGACGACGCTCACGCAGAAGCCGTAGAGCAGGCCGTTCCAGCCCAGGATCGCGTAGGCCGCCGCCGCCAGAAGCAGGCCGGGGATCATCCACAGCCGGTCCAGCCAGACCAGTTCGGGGAACTTCGTCAGGTCGTGGACGACCCGCGCGTCGGGGTGCATGAGGTCGCGGGTGAACAGCCACCCGCAGTGCCCGTACCAGAACCCGTCCACGACCGGCGAGTGCGGGTCGGCGGCGGTGTCCGAGTGCTTGTGGTGCAGGCGGTGGTGGATCACCCACCACAGCGGCCCCTTCTGGAGCGCCGTGCAGCCGGCCGCCGCGAGCAGGAACTGGAACCCGCGCGAGGTCTTGAACGCGCGGTGCGAGAAGTAGCGGTGGAACCCGGCCGTGATCCCCAGGCCGGTGATCCGCGTGCCGACGAAGATCGCCACCACCGACCAGACGGTGAACTCGACGAACGGGATGGCGAGCAGCGCGAGGTGGACCGCGATCAGCGGGCCGAGCGCGAGGCCGATGCGGGCGGCGCGATACCACGCCGGGCTGACCGGGATGACTGTCGGCATGGGCGGAGCGAGAGGAGTCAAGGAGGACCGGGGTCAGGGGGGATCCCGGCCGTCCGGGGCGTGCGCGGCCGAGGTGGGCGACCGGCGGTCAACGACGCTCAGGCATTGTAGGCGACGGTCGAATGGCCCACCCTTCGTATCGCCTGAATTGGCGAACCAGTGGCCGCAAGTCGGTGACCTCACCAGCCGACGGCCGCACGGAACTGATCGATCGTGTCGGCCTTGCACGCGGCGACGAGAAGGCTGTCGAGCGCCGTCGGGTCGGTCATCGCCTCGACCTTCTCGGCGATGTCCGCCGGTGTCCCACCGATTCGAGCATCGAGAACCTTCAAGATGCTCGACTTTCGCTCCTTCTCGATCCCCTTCTCGATCCCCTTCTCGATCCCCTCCTCGATCCCCCGCTGCATCCCCGCCTGGAGTCCGCGTTCGGCGGCCTTCTCTTCGGCGATCTGGACACGGGTCTTGTTCACGGGTTTCACCCTCCCAGTGGCGTTCGCTTCCAGTATACCGTATACCGTGGAACCGCGCCAGTTCCTCGGCCGGTAGGTCGATGTACGTCTCCACGCAGTCGCCGAGGAGTGCCTTCTTGCCGTCCGAGATGGCCGCGTCGCCGATCCGCCGGAGCGCCTCCACCCCCACGTCGATCCGGCCACCCTTCGGCACCCGCATGAGGGCCGACAGCGCCACCCCCACCAAGTTGTCGCCCCGCAAGTAGTCCACGGCCGGCAGCGCCGGCAGGCCGACGTAATCGTACCGGTGGGTGGCGACCGCGCGGCCGACCGGCGGGTCGTGGATCTCCCGGGTGCCCAAGCCGTCGAAGCCCACCTTCAGGAACACGACGAGCGGCCGCACCGGCTTCCGCTTGGTCCGCCGCAGGTAGTGGTAGTAGTCCGGCAGTCGGCTCTCGATGTCGGTGGCGGAATCGGCCGACTCGACTTCGACGTGAACCAGGGCGAGGGTGGTCGCGTCCCCGCCGAGGGTGGTCAATTCGGCGACGAGGTCCAGCACGTGTTGCGGGCCGTCGGGCGGGTTGGCGAACAGCTCCTTGTCCAGCCACTTGACGGCCGACAGGTCGAACTGCGCGGCCAAGTCGGCGAAGAACAGCGGCAGGAAGTCCGGGAAGAACTCCCGGATCACCGTCTTGAACAACTGGTCGTGGTCGGTGTTCTCCTCCATACCGACCAGCCTATTCCACCGTCACGCTCTTGGCGAGGTTGCGGGGCTTGTCCACGTCGCACCCGCGCAGCACCGCCACCTCGTAGGCGAACAGTTGCAGCGGGATGCTGCACACGATCGGCTGCAGGTACTCCGGCACGTCCGGCACGGTGATGGTGTCGTCGGCCAACTCCTCCACCTCGCGGTCCCGCTCGCCGCACACGGCGATCACCGGCCCGCCGCGGGCCTTGATCTCCTGCATGTTGCTCATCACCTTGTCGAACACGTTGCCGCGGGGCACCAGGAACACGCTCGGCGTGTGCCGGTCCACCAGGGCGATGGGGCCGTGCTTCATCTCGGCGGCCGGGTAACCCTCGGCGTGGATGTAGCTGATCTCCTTGAGCTTCAAGGCTCCTTCGAGCGCCGCCGGGTACAGGTACTGGCGGCCGAGGTACAGGCAGTTGGTCATGTCAGCGTACCGCCGGGCCACCTCCTTCACCTGCTCGTGGCATTTCAGCGTCTGGCGGATGATGTCCGGCAGGGCCTGCAATTCGGCCAGGATGCGGGAGCCGGCGGCGGCCGACAGGTGCCGCGTACGGCCGAAATAGACGGCCAGCATCGCCAGCACGGTGCATTGGCTGGTGAAGGCTTTGGTGGAGGCGACGCCGATCTCAGGCCCGGCGTGCAGGTACACTCCGCCGCACGCCTCGCGGGCGATGGTGCTGCCGACCACGTTGCAGATGGCCAGGGACGTGTGCCCCATCCTCTTCGCCTCGCGGAGCGCCGCCAGCGTGTCGGCCGTCTCCCCGGACTGCGTCAGCGCGAACACCAGCGTGTTGCGGTCGATGGGCGGGTTGCGGTAGCGGAACTCGCTGGCGTACTCGACCTCCACGGGCAGGCGAGCCAGCTCCTCGAACAGGTACTCGCCCACCATGCCGGCGTGGTAGCTGGTGCCGCACGCGGTCATGATGATCCGCTCGGTGCCGCGCAGCTGCTGCGGGGTCAGGTTCAGGCCGCCGAAGTGCGTCGTGCTGTTGTCCTCCTCGAACCGCCCGCGCATGGCGTTCGCCACCGTCTCCGGCTGCTCGTAGATCTCCTTCAGCATGTAGTGCGGGTACTCGCCCAGGTCCGAGTCGAAGTCGCCGAGGAAGTGCTTGATGTCCTCGAGCGGCACGTCCACCGTGTCCAGGTCCTGGTTGCGGATGACCCAGCTCTCGGCGTCCAGTTGGCAGATTTGGCGGTCCTCCAAATAGACCACCTTGTCCGCGTACCCGGCCAGCGCGTTGGCGTCGGAGGCCAGGTAGTGGCCGTCCGCGCCGATGCCGATGACGAGCGGGCTGCCCAGCCGCGCGCCGACGATCACCCCCGGCTCCTGCTTGCACATCACGGCGATGCCGTAGGTGCCCTTCACCAGCTCGACGGCCTTCCGCACCGCCTGCATCAGGTCGCCGTCGTAGTACGCGGCGATGAGGTGCGACAGCACCTCGGTGTCGGTCTCGCTGCGGAACTCGACGCCGTCGGCCCGGAGTTGGTGCCGCAGGGCGGCGTGGTTCTCGATCACCCCGTTGTGGACGACGGCGATGGTGCCGTCGGCCGACATGTGCGGGTGGGCGTTGCGGTCGGTGGCCGCCCCGTGGGTGGCCCAGCGGGTGTGGCTGATGCCGTAGGTGCCGGGGGCCGGCTGGTGGGCGACGGCCTTGGCCAGCTCGGCGATCCGCCCGGCCTTCCGCCGCAGGTGCAGGCTGCTGCCGGTGCCGGTGATGAGGCCGGCGCTGTCGTACCCGCGGTACTCCAACCGCCGTAGCCCTTCGAGCAGGATGTCGGCCGCGTCGTTCCGTCCGGTGAACCCGATGATGCCGCACATGGGGAATGCTCCTGGGTGTAGTCCGCTCGCTCCGCGAGCGGTGTTCAACTGGACTGCGCGCTCGGCTCCCTTCGGTCGCCGCGAAGAGACCGGTTGCCAAACCGTCAGACCGCCACGTCCGCCGCCGCCCACACGACCGCGAACCCGCAGCTTTCGTACAGCGGCCGCAGCGACTCCTTGCTCGTCAGCATCACATACGGCGCGCGGTGCAGGTACGCCTGCCCGAGGGTGGCCGTCACCAGCTTCGAGGCGATCCCTTGCCCCCGGCTGTCCGGCCGCACGACGACGTAATCGATCTGCCAGTTGACCGGGGCCGTGACGAGCAGCGCGCCATCCAGGGTGCCGTCAACGTCGCGGTGGACGCACACGAACCGCACGGCGGACCAGACGGCGAGGAACTTGCTTCTCGTGCGGAACTGCGTGTCGATCAGCTCCCACAACAGCTTGCACGCCGGCTCGTCGGCGAGGAACTCCTGCACCGTCAGGAACTCGACGCCGGGCGGCAGCGGCCGCGCCTCGGTCGGCTTGTGCAGGTAGTGCAGCTCCGGTTCGGCGGCCATGCGGTCGTCCTTCTGGGGATGGCGGACCACGGTCAACGAACGCACCCCACCGGCGGTCCGTCGCGGAGTGGGGGAGGGAGAGAGTGGCGAATCCACCCGACACCCGCTCGCGGAGCGAGCAGACTACTTCTCGTCAGCGGCCGACGTACTCGCCGCCGGCCACGGCGACCGGCACGGCTTTCGTCAGCAGCCCGTACTTCCGCATCTTCTTGTACAGCGTCACCCGGCTGACCCCCAGGGCCGCCGCCGCGCGGGTGCGGCTGAACCCGGCCTTCTCCAGCGCCCGAAGGATGGCCGCCCGCTCCGTCGTCTCGCGGTTGTGGACTAGCGACCCCAGCGGGGCGGCGGTGGACGAGGCGGCGCACTCGGGTTGCAGATTATGCACCAACTGCGGCAGGTGCGGCAACCTCAGTTCGTCCCCGGCGCAGCTCAGCACCGCCTGCTGGAGGACGTTCTCCAGTTGGCGGATGTTGCCCGGCCACGGGAACAGCTCCAGCGCCCGCATGGCGTCGGCGTGGACGGTGACGATCCGCTTGCCGAATTTGGTGCCGTACCGCGCGACCATGCCCCGCACGAGCGGCGGAATGTCCTGCGGCCGTTCGCGGAGCGGCGGCAGGCGGAACGACAGCACGTGCAGCCGGTAGTAGAGGTCGCTGCGGAAGGTGCCGCGCTCGACGGCCTCGGCCAAGTTCCAGTTGGTGGCGGCGATGATCCGCGCCTGACAGACCTGCGTCTCGTTGCCGCCGACCGGCTCGAACTCGCCGGTCTCGATCACCCGCAGCAGGTTCGCCTGCTGGTCCAGGGCCAGGGTGTCGATCTCGTCCAGCAGCAGCGTCCCCTCGCCGGCGGCCGCGAACTTGCCGACCTTGGTCACGTCCGCGCCGGTGAACGCGCCCTTGACGTGGCCGAAGAACTCGCTGGCGATCAGGTTGCCCGACAGCGCCCCGCAGCCGACCACCAGGAAGCGGTTGGCGGCGCGGGGCGAGCAGTCGTGGATGAGCCGCGCCAGGTGCGTCTTGCCGGTGCCCGTCTCGCCTTCGATCAGCACCGTCACGTCGTGGGTGGCGGCGATCTCCAACTGTTCGGCCATGCCGGCCAAGGACGGCGTCAGCGCCAGCAGCCGGCTGCGGATGCGGTCGGCCACGGTCTCGGCGGTCGGGTCCGGGAACGGCCGGCCGGGCGTCACCACCTTTCGCACCCACATGTTGAACTCGCGGAGGTGGCCGGGCCAGACGAAGTTGGCGTCCAGGAACGGGGCCAGCGCGTCGATCCGCCGCGGCTGGGTGAAGGTGTCGGTGGACAGCACGGCCAGCCGCGCCGGCATCTGCTGGAGCCGCAGCTCGCGGACGGCGGCGTCGATCCGGTCGGCGTCGGCCGGGTCGGACGCCAGGAACAGCAGCACGCCGTCGGTGTCCCGACGGATCACCTGCGGCAGCTCCTCGAACCGCGCCACCGGGGCGGTGAGCAGGAACGTCTTGTGCGTGTGCGTCTGGACCAGTTGGCCGAACCGAGTATCGGTGGCGACCAACAGCAAACGGCGGTGAAACGACATCGACACGTCTCCGCGGTCGGGCGCGGGGGCGCGCGCCGAACCGACCTCGAGGCGGACTTTCGCGGAACGCTCCGTCGTCGGAGCGGGCGGGGGGACGGTGCGGCGTGAGGGGCCGGAGGGGGTGTCGGCGGGGACGCTGGGGGCACCCGCCGACAGGAGAACTCTAATTCACAGTCCGTAAGCGGGGCAAATCCGAATCGATAAAATCCCGCCACCCGGCCGCGCCGGAATGGTAACAAATCGACACATGCTAACGACCGAAAGCGGGGATTCCGGCGAGGCCGCAATCACGGGATGCCGCGGACAATGGCCGGCCCCAGATACCGCGTCAGCCGCACCGGCAGCCGCTGCCACAGACGGATCATCTTCTGGTAGCGCGGGTTGTCCGGCCGCATCTCGCCGAGTTCGCCGGCCCGCAGGTGGTATTGCCACGTCGCCGGGTGCGCCGCCGCGCCCCACTGCTTCTTGAACTTGAACGTCGGGCCGTCGGCGGTGGACCGCCCGAAGTCGAATAGCGATTGGCGGCGCGACACCGCCCGCTCGATGAGATGGCGATACATGAACATGTTGGCGCAGGTCGCATTGTACTCGCGCAACGACGACGCCGTCGGGACTTCCGTCACCCCCGGCCCGTGCAACAGCAGCGCGGCGCTCACCGGGGTGTCGCCGGCGCGGACGACGCACAGCTCGGCGTCGCCGGGGAAGGTCCGCAGGATGGCGCGGAACAGCGGCAGGCCGTACACCGGCGTGCCCAGGTCGCGCATGTTGTGACTGAGGACGGCGTAGAACGGCGACAGCAATTCCTCGCCGCCCCACGCCACGGTCAGATCGCTCTTCTCGCCCTTGCGAATCTGGTTGCGGACCTTGGTGTCGAAGCCCTTCCACAACTTCTCGGCCGTGTCCGGCAGCGCCAGCCGCATGTGGACTTTGCTGGTCATGCGGCCGTTCAACGCCGGGTGTTCGACCGGGGCCTCGTGCCGCAGTTCCAGGTGTTTGGCGTTCAGTTCGTCGGCCAACTCCACGGCGCGGGAGACGAGCGCCGTCTGCACGTCCGGGCACTCGGCGATGACGCCGTTGCTGTTCAGGTACGGCAGGCTCACGAGGAACTTGCCGAACAGCAGCGACCCGACGTAGGCGAGCGGCAGGAACCCGCACGGCGCGCCGGACGGTGCCCGCGCTTCCACCGCGTACACCTCGTGGCCGAGGCCGTCGCGCAGCACGGGCAGCCACGCCGGGTGACGGCTGAGCGGGGCCGGGCCGCCGGCCAGCGCGAACCTCGCCAGCGCCGGCAACCGCTCGGCGAGCGACCGCCCGGTGTGGACGTGGACCGACACGGCGGGCAAGGCGGGCGGACTCATCGGGCGAATCATGGCGTCCTGATCGAGGTCATTCGGGTCGCGGCCTCCTGCCGGGGATCGAAGACTAGCCGACTCACCACAGAGGCACAGAGACACGGAGAAGACAAGAGAGAGGAGAATGTTCAAAGACTTCTCTGCTTTCTTCTTCTCTGTGTCTCTGTGCCTCTGTGGTGAGTCTTCTTCTTGCTCTCGTGTCACCGGCCGAGCATCTCGTCGTATAGGTCGCGGAGCTTGACCATGCGGCCGGCGAAGCTGTACCGCATCTCGATGGTTCGACGGCCGGCGGCGCGGAAGCGTTCCCGCAGCACTTCGGAGGTCAGCAGTTGCCGGAGCGCGTCCGTCAGCGCCGGTTGGTCGCCGGCGGGCACCAGCAATCCGTCCGCGCCGTCCGCGATCAACTTCGGGATGCCGGCGATGCGGGTCGCCACGCACGGCACTTCCAGGGCCATCGCTTCCAGCAGCACGTTCGGCAACCCTTCCCGCAGGCTGCTGAGGCAGAACACGTCCATCGCCTCGAAGTAAGCCCGCACGTCCGATTGCCAGCCGGGCAACATCACGTTTCCGGTCAGGCCGAGTTCGGCGACCAGCGCTTCGAGCCGGGGGCGGTCGTCGCCTTCGCCGATGATGACGGCCCGCACCGGCAACCCGCTTTGCCGCAGGGCATGAACTGCGCGAATCAACAGGTCGAACCCCTTTTCCGGCGACAGCCGGCCGACGCCACCGACCAGCAGCTCCTTCGGCGGAAGGCCGAGCGCGGCTTTCGCGTCCGCGACCGTCTTCCGCCGCGTGTACTCGACGGTGTCGATGCCGTTCTCGATCAGCACGCAGTTCGCCGCCTTCACCCCGGCCTTGCGGCTCAGGTCGAACAGGTCGTCCGACACGCAGATGACCTTCTCGTAGCGCGGCAGGCACAATTGATCGATGCGGTAGTACAGCGGCGTGCGGGTGGTGTGCTGCACCCAGCCGTGGACGGTCGTCACCATCCGCATCGGCCAGAAGCGTTTCAGCAGCAGGCCGAGGGCGTTCGTCTTGTAGTCGTGCCCGTGCCAGATGGCGACGTTGTGCCGCTTGCACTCGCGGAGCAGGGATGAAATCACCCGCCAGTCCCACGGCCCGCGATCCGGGATGGAAATCAGCGGGGCGTTGTACTTCGCGGCCTTCTTCTCGATCTCCGCGTAACCGGGGTCGCCCGGCGGGTGCAGGTAGCCGCAGAGCATGGAGTAGCCGAGCGGTTCGAGGAACCGGGGCGAGTTCAGGATGGTCTTGTCCGGCCCGCCGCCCGACCCGGTGACGACGCGCGTGTCGAACACCACCGGGGCGGTGGCGCGGGCGGTTCGGCGGTGGGCGGTGGCGATCATGGGGGAATGGTAGCTCACACTTCTCGGAATCGTCGCCGC
>JAYUFU010000203.1:0-6052 GCA_043738505.1 Fimbriiglobus sp.
CGCGAGCTTGCGAGCGGTCCCGCGAATCCGCTCGCAAGCTCGCGGCGACGACTTCGCCCGCCCCGGCAAACTGCTCCCCGTTCCGCACACCGTCCCCGATGAGGTTCGCCCCCATGCGCCGCTTCGCCCCGCTCGCCCTGCTGGTGCTGACGACCGCCGCCCGCGCGGATCGGCTGGCCGACTTCTCGCCGGAGGTCCGCGCCGCCGTTGCCGGCGTGTGCGTCATCGGCACCGTGACCGAGATCGAGAAGGAGACCGTCTCGGCCAAGCCGTACCCCGGTGCCACCGACCCGGTCGCGTACACCGTCGCGGTGGTGAAGGTGGAGACGAACGTCCACGGCGCGAAGAACGTCACCCACGTCCGCGTCGGGTTCATCCTCCCGCCGGCCGGACTGCACCTGCGGTATCCGCAGCCGACGCTGAAGGCCGACCAGAAGGTGTGCCTGTTCCTGAACAAGCACACCGACGGCGGGTTCCACGTCTTCGCGCCGCTGTCGCCTCCGGTCGAGAACAGCGACGCGAACAAGGCCGTCCTCGACGCCGTGAAGAAGCTGGCCCCGGTGTTCGCCGACCCGCTCGCCGCGCTGAAGGCGGACAAGGCCGAGGACCGGGCACGCGCGGCCGCGGCCCTCCTGACGCGGTATCGGCAGGCACGGTACGCGGGCCTCACCGCCGAGGAAGCCATTCCGGCCGACGAGTCGAAGGCGCTGCTCGCCGCCCTCGCCGAATCGAGCGGCTTTCCCGCCGGAGTCCAGTTGCTCAACCTGACCAAGGCCGACGGGTACAACCCGCCGCAGCCGAAGCCGGGCGAGGACGCGGCCGTCCTGATGCGGGACGAGTTCAAGCGGTGGGCCGCGAACGAGGGCGCGAAGTACGCGGTGAAGAAGCTGGTGCCGAAGGCGAAGTGAGGAGTGGCGGTTCGGGAACAACGCTCAATCAATCGGAACGCGGATGACACGGATGGAAGACGGATCAAAGCCGGGATCAGAACGAGATTGAATTCTTTTCTGATCTTCTTCATCCTTGCCATTTTCCGCGTCATCCGCGTTCCTCGGAATTGAACACTTCGTACCTGAAGCCACTCCCTGGCAGTCGCGGCTCGCAGGAGCGCCAGTTCCGCATACCGACATTCCACCCGCGCGGCCGGCAGGGTACGGTAGGGGTTGAAAAGCCCCCGGAGTGCCCCGTCATGCGGATCGCCCTGTTCGCCCTGCTCGCGGTCCTCCCGGCAGTCGGCCGTGGCCAATCGCCGGACTTGCCACCGGTTGGGGACAAGCCGAAGGTCGTCCCGGCCGCGCCGCTGTCGCCCGCCGAGGCCGCCCGCCGCGATGCCCTGGCGTGGTACGGGGCCGGCCGGCTGCGACAAATCTCCGACCGCCTCGTCGATGCCGAGAAGCACTTCCGCGCGTCCGCCGAAGCCGCCCCCGAAGCGGTCGAACCGCTCCGCGAACTGGTCCGGGTGTCCGCCGCACTCGGCCGCGATCCGGCCGCCATCCGCGCCGCCCGCCGGGTGATGGAACTCGACCCGACGGACGGCGAAACGGCGGAACTGCTCGGCAAGTTGCTGTTCGAGGCCAACCAGTTCGCCGACAGCGCCAAGGCGTACCGCCAAGCGGCCGACAGCCCCACATTCGCCGAGAAGCCAGCCACCCGCTTCCGCTGCCTGCTCCGCGCCGCGACCGCCGCCGAGCGGGTGCCCGATGCCGCGTCCGCCGAGGTCGCCCTCCGCGCCGCGCTGGACGTGCTGGCCAAGAAGAAGAACGCCTTCCTCGCCGACGGCATGACGGCCGCCGAACACGCCCGGCTCCGCGCCGACCTGTACGAGCGGCTGGGCAAGGCGCACCTGTCGCAGCGGAAGCCGGACGCCGCCAGCGCCGCGTTCGAGACGGCCCGCGACCTGTGCGCCGACGCGAAGCTGGCCAACGACCCGGCTGGGGTGATCCGATTGCACGCCAACCTGGCCGAGGTGTACGCAGCGGATGGACAACTCGACAAGGCCGTTGCCGAACACGAGAAGTACTTGGCCCGTGGGCCGATGGGGGTGGCGAGCTACGTCCGGCACGCGGAGTTGCTTCGGAAGGCGAACCCGAAGGCGGATGTGGTGGCGGTCCTGACTCGCCTCGCTGCGGCCAACCCGAAGAACCCGGCCCCGAAGTGGGTGGCCGCCGCCGCCCTCGCCGGCACCGATTTCGTCACCGCCCACCGCACCTTCCAGCAGTTGGTGAAGACTGCCGACAAGCCCGACTACTTCCCGATCCTCGTGGCCGCGTACCGTCCGGACCGCGCGCTGGAACTGCTGGCGATCCTCGAGGACGTGTACCGCGCCGCCCAGCCCGTCGGCGGGGAGGATGGCACGGCGGACAAGACAGCCGTCGAGCGGGCGCGGCACCTGACCGCCGCCGTCAAGGCCGTGCCCGCGCTCGCCGGCCCGCTGGTGCGGCAACTGGAAGCCGACACCGTCAACCGACCGTTCGAGGTGCTGGAACTGGTCGTGGGGATGGCGATGCGGCACGGGTTCGCCGACACCGCCACGACCGCGCTGCTGGCCGCCGCCCGCCGCAACCCGGATCGGAAGAAGGACCGCCGCGTCAACTGGCTGCTGTACGAGACGCTGTCGGCGCAGCGGCGGTGGCGGGAGCTGGCGAGCGCGGCCAACGAACTGAAGGAGATCGGCGACAACAGCATCGACCTGACGGCCGCGTCGCAGGTGGCCATCGCCTTCGCCGAGATCGGCGAGGAGCAGGCGGCGCTGGCCGCGCTCAAGAAGATCGAGGGACGCATCTACGTCCGCCTGCAATCGGCGCGGGTCTGGACGGCGCTGGGCCAGCCGAAGAAGGCCGTCGCCGAGTGCGAGGAGATCCTGACGAAGGACCGACCGCGCGGGGCCGAGTTGCGGTCGGTGCGGGTGACGTATGCCGCCGCGCTGCTGGCGGTGAAGGAGTTCGACAAGGCCGAGACCGAACTGCGGGCGATCCTGGACGACGACCCGGACGACGTGCTGGCCCTGAACAACCTGGGGTACAACCTGGCCGAGCAGGGGCGGAAGCTGCCGGAGGCCGAGGCGCTCATCCGCCGGGCCATCGAACTGGACACGTTCGACCGGCGGAAGCGCGGCGCGGCCGAGGCGGTGTCGGGGACGTACCTGGACAGCCTCGCCTGGGTGCTGTTCCGGCGGGGCAAGGCGGCCGAGGCGCGGGCGGTGTTCGAGCAGGTGGTCGCCACCCCGGACGGCGGCCACGACCCGACCGTGTGGGACCACCTGGGGGATGTCTGCTTTCGCCTGGGCGACAAGGCCAAGGCGAAAGCCGCCTGGGAGAAGGCCGCCGAGTATTACGCCGACTGCCACCAGGGCCGCGAGGCCGGCCGCCGGGACGAGGTGACGCGGAAGCTGGGGTTGGCGAAGTAGAATACCCACGAGAGTCCCTCCGGAGGTTCCGCCATGCCGACGCTCGAAGAGATGGTTTCCAAGCTCCGCCCGCGGCCGACGCGGATGCAGGAGCGGCCGACGCACCCCGAACTGGCCGTCGAACACGACCGGTTCGTGGCGATGCTGCCGGAGTTGATGAAGACGATCCCCGACAAGTGGATCGCCATGAAAGACGGGGAGGTCATCGCGGTCGCGAATGACGAGGTCTCGGCGTTGACGGCCGCTTACCGCCTGCGGGGAGGGCTGATGTTTCTCTCGGTCAAGGTGACGGACCAGCCGATACCGATGGACCGCATCCCAATCGGACGGCTGCGGGAGGTTCCCCGCGCGAAGCCACCTGGACGGGAGGACATCCCCATGATTGTCGATACCACCCCGAAGGCGTTCCCGCGCCGGCCCGTTCATCCGGAGTTGGCGGCCGAACACGACCGCTTTCAGGAACTGCTCCCGGAGTTGCTGAAGACGCACCGCGACAAGTGGATCGCGATGAAGGACGGACAGATCGTTGCCGTGGGCGAGGATGAGGTGGACGTACTCACCCAGGCCGGCGAGAAGCAGCCGGGCGTCTTGCATCACGCCCGCCTCGTCACCGATCAGCCGCTGCCGATCATGCGATCCGGAAAGTTCCGCGAACTTCCTCCTTCCTGACCGTCGAACAACGCCCTGACCATGACCCCCCACGAACTGCTGCACCGCTTCGCCGAAGAGGCGTTCCGCGCCGGCGCGCCGGCCGTCGCCGGCGAGCTGCTCCGCCTCGCCGCGCGGTCGCACGCCCCCACCATCGACCCCGCCGCGCAGCACGCCGACGGCCTGAAACACCTCGCGGCGGATCGTCTGCCGGACGCCGAGGCCGCGTTCGTCGCCGCCATCCGCGCCACGGCCGATGTCCCCGCGTGGCACGAGCACTTGGCCGTCGCGCTCGCCCGGCAGGGGCGGTTCGCCGAGGCCGCCGTCACCTTCCGCGTCGCCCTCCGCCTCGACCCCGCACCCGCCGCGACCTGGATGAACCTGGCCCAAGCCTACCGCGATGCCGGGAACCTGCCCGCCGCCGAACTCGCCCTCCGCGAAGCCGTGCAGCGGCAACCCGACGCGCCCGACGCCGCCCTCGGACTCGTCGCCGCGCTGAACGACCAGAAGAAGCACGCCGACGCCGAGACGCTCGCCCTTCAACTCACCGAACGCTTCCCGACTCACCCGCTGACGTGGACCGCCCTCGGCATCACCCGCAGTCTGAACGGCGATCACGAGGCCGCAGTCGCTCCGCTCGAACGCGCGGCTGCCCTGTCGCCCACCGCCGAGACGCACTCGAACCTGGCCGCCGTGTTCGGCAAGTTGAAGCGGTGGGCCGACTGCGAGCGGCAGGCCCGCGAGGCCGTGCGGGTGAACGCGGACCACGGCGGCGGGTGGGCGAACCTCGGCAACTGCCTGCGCGACCAGGGCAAGTACGGCGACGCCGAGGCCGCGCTGCTCCGCGCCGTGGCGCTGAACCCGAACGACCCCGACGCCGCCGGCAACCTGGCGCTGACGGTCGCCACCGTCGGCCGGCACGACGACGCCCTCCGCCACTACGACCGCTCGCTCGCCCTCCGCCCCGACCACGTCGAGGTGCGGTTCAACCGCTCCATCGCCTACCTGACGCTCGGCGACTTCGCCCGCGGCTGGCCGGAGTACGAGGCGCGGCTGCAAACCGACGCGCTGAAAAAGACCCAACACGAGTACCCCATTCCGCGTTGGATCGGGCAGCCGCTGGCGGGGAGGGGCATCCTGCTGACGGCCGAACAGGGCCTCGGCGACGGACTCCAGTTCCTCCGCTTCGCCGAGCCGCTGGCGAAGCTCGGTGCCCGCGTGGTCGTGCATCCGCCGGAGGCGTTGGCCCGGTTGGCCCGCACCGTGCCCGGCGTCGCGGAGGTCATCGACCAGCCGAACGCCGCCATCCGCGCCGACTTCCACTGCCCGCTGATGAGCGTGCCGCTCGGCCTGAAGACGACCTTCGACACCCTCCCGAACCGCGTGCCGTACCTCCGTCCGCCAGCCGACGCGGTGGCCAAGTGGAAGGAACGACTGCGATCCGTTCCCGGCGTCAAGGTCGGCATCGTTTGGCAGGGCAACCCGGACCACGCCGGCGACCGCTGGCGGTCGGTGCCGCTGAGCCGGTTCGCCGCGCTGGCGGCCGTGCCCGGCGTGTCGCTGTGTGCGGTGCAGAAGGGCCACGGCCGCGAACAGTTGCAGGAGTGCGACTTCCCGGTGATCGACCTCGGCGCGGAGATCGCCGGCGACCTGGCCGACACGGCCGGCCTGTTCGTGAACCTCGACTTGGTGATCGGCATCGACACGGCGGTGCTGCACCTGGCCGGCGCGCTCGCCGTCCCGGCGTGGCTGGCCGTCGCGTACAACTGCGACTGGCGCTGGCTCCGCGACCGCACCGACACGCCGTGGTATCCGTCGATGCGGGTCTTCCGCCAGCCGACACTTGGGGACTGGGACGCCGTGTTCGCCCGACTCGTGCGGGAGCTGCGGGAGGTCCGGTGACGACTGGAACGCGCGTTCCTCCGGGCCGATGGCGGGGAAGTGCGGGATGACCCGGTGGAACTGCGGCGTGCTCTGCTCGCTCCGCGAGCGGTCATT
>JAYUFU010000204.1:0-17376 GCA_043738505.1 Fimbriiglobus sp.
GGCGAACCGCATGAGGGGTTCGCCCCTTGCTGGCGCGGCGGGCTAACAAGGCGATACACCGTAGTGAAGTCCGCTCTAGCCGCCTGGGTTCCTGTTCCTCCCCACCCGACGACTCGCATCGACGGTTCACCGGGTGCTTGGCACCCGCACCCGCACCCGGCCATCTGGACAAACTATTTCTGACAATCTCTCCACTTTCATTTGACAAACCCAAAAACGGAGCGCATGCCTACTGGTGTACACTTCCCGTTTCGGACAGCCACCGCGAACGTCGCCACTCCAACGGCCACCGGATCGTCTCGTCTCCCCCTCGAATACCCTCTCCGGAACGGAGAGGGCCGGGGGCGAAGGGGTCCGGCACGCCCGCTTCTCATGATTCTCATCGCTCGTTCACGCCGGGGGTGGTTAAATGAGAAATGAGAACCGCTGCCGCGCATCCCCGCGTGAGGGCCGAACCGTGCGGATCCTACTCGTCGAAGACCAACTGCCGCTGGTGAAGGCCCTCCGCCAGGGGCTGGAGGAAGAAGGGTTCGCCGTGGACACGGCGACCGACGGGGAGGAGGCCGACGTGAAGGCCCGCACCACCCCGTACGATGTCATCGTCCTGGACATCATGCTGCCGAAGGTGGACGGCCTGACGCTGCTGAAGCGGTGGCGGTCGTCCGGCATCGACACGCACGTCCTCATGCTGACCGCCAAGG
Organism: Fimbriiglobus sp.; assembly: GCA_043738505.1. GTDB lineage: Bacteria > Planctomycetota > Planctomycetia > Gemmatales > Gemmataceae > JALHQU01. Next base: position 702 of record JAYUFU010000204.1, read on the forward strand.
GCACCACCGACGACAAGGTGAGCGGGCTGGACAGCGGGGCCGACGACTACCTGTCCAAGGCCAACCTGGACTTCGAGGAGCTGTTCGCCCGCGTCCGCGCGCTGATCCGCCGCGGACACCAGAAGAAAGACCCGCTCATCCGCGTCCACGACCTGACTCTGGACACGTCGTCGCGGAGCGTGACGCGGGGCGGCAAGAAGATCCCGCTGACGCCGCGCGAGTACGCGCTGCTGGAGTTCCTCGCCTTCCACGCCGGCTGCGTCGTCACCCGGACCATGATCTGGGAGCACCTGTACGACGAGTACGACGAGAACACGTCGAACGTCGTGGACGTGTACATTCGATACCTGCGGATCAAGATCGACAAGGGGTTCGAGACGCCCCTCATCCTGACCAAGTGGGGCGAGGGGTACATGCTGCGGGGGAACGACGACGCGCCGGAGGGGGCCGTCGCGGAGCCGGCCAAGCTGGACGCGACCAAAGCGGACGCGGTGAAGGGAGACGCGGCGAAGGCCGAGCCGATCAAGGCCAAGAAGAAGTGAGCCGACGCAGATGGTAGTCCGCACCCTCCGGGTGCGGGAGTCCGCACGCACCGCACCCGGAGGGTGCGGACTACCCTGGCAAAATGGGGTCTGCCATGCCGTCCCTCCGCCGCTCGCTGATCGTCTACTTCCTCGTCCTGGTCGGGCTGGCGCTCGGCGGGCTGGGGCTGCTCATCGACCGGTTCGCGGCGTACGCGCTGGCCACCCAGCTGGAGGCGGAGACGCGGCGGATCGACGCCGAACACGACGCGGCCGTGGCCAAGGCGGCCGAGGAGTTCGACGACCGGTTGCTCCGTCAGGCCAAGGATTTGGCCAAGGAGTACCGGAACCGGATGTGGAGCCTCACGCGGTTGGACGCCCGCCCGGTGGCCGACCAGTTCAACGTCATCCTCCTCGCGCAAACACTGGTGGGCGGGGAGACCGGCTGGCCGGCCCTGCCCGCCGCCGTCGTCGGCAACCCGTCGTTCGACACCCGCCTGCGGATGTATGGGCAGTTCTATGCGTCCGAATTCCGCGCGATGGCGGATCGCGTCCGGAACGAGTTCCAGGTGTCCGGCGAACACCCGGACTTCTATCAACTGCACGTCGCCGCCCGCGACCCGAAGGATCGGCAACTGATCCGCAGCCCGCGGCAGCCGTTCGAGCTGCCGGCCAAGTTCGACGACATCGCCGGCAACGACGGCGGCGACCAGGACCACGCCTACGAGGACGGCGTGGTGCCGGTGGTCGGGGCCATTCGCGTCGTCCGCTTCCGGTCCTCCTTCACCGTCCCGAACGTCCAATTCCGAGGCCCGACCGGCCCCGACCGCCCGCGCCCCGATGCCGGCCGCCCCCGCCCCGACGGCGGTCGGCCCGGCGCGCCACCGGGTGCCGGTCCGCCGCCGGGTGCCGCCGGTCCGCCGTCGAACCCCGGCCCGCGACTGTACGTCCAGGTCGCGCACCGGCGGGCGGATTTGGAGGGGGGACTGCACGATCTTGCCGCCAAGCGCGACGAACAACTCGCCACCCTGGCGGCCGAGTCCGCCGACGCGCTTCACCGCCTCCGCCTGCGAATCGCCGGCATCGGCGGCGTCACCTTCCTGGCTGTCGTGGTCGGCGGCTGGCTGCTGACCGGCCTCGGCCTGTCGCCGCTGCGGAAGCTGTCCGACGCCGTCAGCCGGGTGAACGAGAAGGACTTCCGCCTGCCCATCGAGAAGGGCGAACTGACCACCGAACTGGTGCCCATCCACGACCGCCTGACGCAGTCGCTGGACGCGCTGCGGCGGGCGTTCGAGCGGGAGAAGGCGGCCGTCGCCGACATCTCGCACGAACTCCGCACGCCGGTGGCGGGGATGCTCGCCACCATGGACGTGGCCCTCCGCAAGCCGCGCACCGCCGACCAGTACAAGGAGACGCTGACCGAGTGCCGGGCCATCGCCAAGCAGCTCGGCGGGCTGGTCGAGCGGGTGATGACGCTGGCCTACCTGGACGCCGGGCACGCCCACGCCCCGCCCATCCCGGTGGACATCGGCGAACTGGCCGGCGGGTGCGCGGCCGTCATCCGCCCGCTGGCGACCGCCCACGGCCTGACCCTCCGCACCGACCTGCCGACGGCCGCCGAATTCACCACCGACCCCGACCGCCTGCGGGAGGTGCTGATGAACCTGCTGCACAACGCCATCGAGTACAACCGGCCGGGCGGGTCGATCACCCTACGGGCCGAGCGGGATGCGGCCGGACTGACGGTCGAGGTGGCCGACACCGGCATCGGCATGAGCGACGACGTGAAGGCCAAGATCTTCGACCGCTTCTTCCGCGCCGACCCGTCCCGCACGGCCACCGGCGCGCACGCCGGGCTGGGGCTGGCCATCGTCAAGGAGGCGGTCGGCCGTCTGGGCGGCACCATCGCCGTGGACAGCACCCCGGCCGACGGCAGCACCTTCCGCGTCCGCCTGCCGGGGTAACGGCCGGTCGCCGGCACCGGTCCCGACGTGGCCGCACCGCCGACGGCCGGATACACGTTGATGCAGTCGGATCGCGCTCCCCTCCCGCTTCGGAACTCTCCCATGACCGCCCGTCTTGACCGCCGCCGCGCCCTGCAACTGGGGGCCGGCACCCTCGGCTACTTCTTCACCGCCCCGGCGTTCTCCGCCGCCCAGGTGCCCGGCGCGAACGACCGCCTGCGGGTGGCCGGCATCGGCGTCGGCGGCAAAGGCTCCTCCGACATCGACCAGGCCGGGCTGGTCATGCAGGTGGCGGCCCTCTGCGACATCGACGACGAGCGGCTCGGCGCGAAGGCGAAGGCGTTCCCGAAGGCGGCCACCTTCTTCGACTACCGCACCCTGTTCGACAAGATGATGAAGGAACTGGACGCGGTGATCGTGTCCACCCCGGACCACTCGCACGCGCTGCCGTCGCTGCTGGCCATGCAGGCCGGCAAGCACGTCTACTGCCAGAAGCCGCTGGCCCACACGCCGGCCGAGGCGCGGCTGATGCGGCAGGCGGCGGCGAAGTACAAGGTCTGCACCCAAATGGGCAACCAGGGGTCGGCGCTGAGCGGCCTGCGGCGGGCGGTGGAGCTGGTGCGGGCCGGGGCCATCGGCGAGGTGAAGGAAGCCCACGTCTGGACGAACCGCCCGTTCAAGTACTGGAAGCAGTCCCCGGACGTGGTCGCCCGGCCGACCGAGGCCCCGGTGCCCAAGCACGTCCACTGGGACGAGTGGCTGGGGTCGGCCGCGTTCCGCCCGTTCGCCGTCCGCCCGGACGGCAAGGGCACGAAGGCCGCGTACCACCCGCACGACTGGCGGGGGTACTGGGACTTCGGCACCGGCGCGCTCGGCGACATGGCCTGCCACACGGCCAACATGACGTACCGCGCGCTCGAACTGGACGCGCCGTCGGCGGTGGTCGCGCAGGCCGGCGAGATCAACGCCGAGACGTACCCGGCGTGGGCCACCATCGACTACCACTTCCCGGCGCGGGGAAAACTGTCGGCGGTGGTGCTGCACTGGTACGAGGGGGCGAAGGACGGCAAGCGGGTGCTGCCGTCGGCCGAGTTGATGGCCAAGGTGCTGAAGCCGGGCGAGACGGCGTCGGACAGCGGGTCGCTGCTGATCGGGTCGAAGGGGATGCTGTTCGCGCCGAACGACTACGCCGCCGAGTTCCGACTGCTGCCGGAGAAGGACTTCGACGGGGTGCAGCGGACGAAGCCCGAAAAGGGTGCCGAAGGGGTGGCGAGCAAAGAGGCCGATCCGTTCATGAAGAAGGAGTGGGCGGACGCGATCCGCGCCGGCAAGCCGGAGATGGCGTCGTCGAACTTCGACATCGCCGCCCGGCTGACCGAGACCATGCTGCTGGGCAACATCGCCGTCCGCTTCGCCGGCACCAAACTGGGGTGGGACGCGGCGACGCGGTCGTTCCCCGGCTCGCCGGCGGCCACGAAGCTGGTCACGGCCGAGTACCGCAAGGGCTGGGAACTGCCGACGGTCGGGTGAGTTGACGGCGGCACGGTTCCAAGCCGAGGGACGCGGAGGAAAGCAAGCGGCACCATCGCCGTGGACAGCACGCCGGCCGACGGCAGCGCCTTCCGCGTCCGCCCGCCGGGGTGAGAAGGAATGACCATGCGGCGAGCGATATCGAAATTCGGTCGCGCGATGAATGCGGTCGGCTTCCATGTATTGCTGGTCGCCATGCTCCCTCTGTTTCTCCTTCATCAACTGTACTTGTTGCCACCGAATTGGCTCTGCGACCGCATCCGCGCGAAGTGGCAGAACAGCGAGCGGGCGGAAACGGTTCGGTTATGGGTGAAGATCGGTTGGCCGCTCCTCATACTTGCGATCATGGTCGCGCTGAACGCGGTGCTTCTGACGCAACTTCTCTCCGGTTAGTGACCGCCCCATTACCGGATCGGGTGACCGCATTCTCCCACCCGAGGACGATTGATGACCCCAGAAGCTGCCGTCGAGAAGCTCGCGATCATCGTGGCTGCGCGAACGGAGTTCGCCGAGGACGAGATTTACGCGGCGATGGCCGAAGCGGGCATTCCGGCACCGGTCGCGGATCGTGCGTACAAGTTCACCCAGACGGCCTGGGGCCGGCTGTTCCTCAACGACATGGGCATCCGGTTCGCCGACGATTACCTGTGCTTCGACGGCGAGGGAAACGTCATCGAGTCCGGGTTGCTGGTCGAGCAGCCGTACTTCGTCGCGGCGCTGGCCGCCGGCAAGGAATACTTCGGCACCAAGGGGGCGGTGCATCTGGCGCTGATGGCGGCGGAGGTGAACAGCGTCAACCACATGCTGAGCAACGGGTCGCAGCCGGAAAACTTGGAACTGACTCCGCCCGCGCTGTTCCTCGAAGCCCCCACGCCGGCCGGCATGGCGAAAGCGCGGGTAGTCCTCACGGAACGGCTGTCTGCTGGACGGGCCGATAGCGAACCGGACAAGAAGCCGAAGAAAAAACCGTGGTGGCGGGCTTGGTAGAGCGGCTTTGCGTCAACGCCGGTCGCACGCTCCCGGCGACGAGTATGGCTGTCGTCGCCGGGAGTTTGCGACCGGCCCTGGAGAACTTCGAGTGCTTCTCGCCGCCGCCGTGTACTTCGCCCTCGTGTTCGGCACCGGGTTCGTGCTGGGCACGCTCCGCGTCCTGGTCGTCGCGCCGCTCGTCGGGGTCCGTGCCGCTGAACTGATCGAATCGCCATTCATGCTGCTGGCGACCACGCTGGCGGCGCGCTTCGTGGTCCGCCGGTTCTGCCGCGGATTCGACACGGCGCGACTACTCGGCGTGGGGCTGATCGCGGTTGCGGTTTTGCTGGTGGCGGAAGTCGCCGTCGGCATCGGGTTGCGCGGGATGTCGTTCGCGGAGGTGTTCACCGACCGCGACCCCGTTTCCGGCACCGTTTACTACGGGTTGCTCGCACTCTTCGCCGTCATGCCGTGGGTCGTCGGCAGACGTGGCGGGGCGACCGGGTGACGCGAGCGGGGTGAGGCGGTCTAGAATGCACCGGACGACCTCGCCCGCGGTCCCGGTCGTCCGACCCCAGTCGGAGCAGTACGCACATGACTCACCCCTTGATCGCGCGGCGGCCGCGGCACCGAAGCCGACTCCCGTACCTCATCGCCGGGCTGGTCTGCCTGACCCTGGCCACCCTCCTCGGCCTCGCCATCTACTTCCGGTTCACCGGGCACGACATGACGGGTCTGGAAGGCGTGTGGCACTCCTCGGGCGACCCCGACAAGCGGCAGGGGTACGACTTCAAGCCCAACGGCACCGTCGGCGCGTGGAACGGAAAGGAAGAAAACTGGTGGAACACCATCGGCTGGGACGCGACGTGGCGGCGGAAGGGGGACCAGATCACCATCAAGACGGATCGCAACTGGGACTTCGTCGGCGAGCTGGAGGGCGACACCCTCCGCGGCACGATGACGATTCGCAGCTACCCGGACTGGACCGAGACCACGGCGGAAATGGTGTGGCGGAAGGAGTAGGGTGCGGCGGTCACGTCGCGGCGACCCCACGGACCTGCGGCGGCAGGGCGTTCCACGTCGCCATGTAGCTCTCTTCCAGCGGGCACGGGATGTAGATGTCCGGCTGGAGGAACAGCGGCATCTCCGGCAGCGGGTCGCCGACGCCGAGCGGTTCGACGTAGGCGGCGAACGGGTTGCCGGCGTCGTAGCTGGCGGCGGTCAGCGGCTTGTCCGCCGGCCGGTCGTCGGTGGCGTCGGTCCAGACGGCCCACACCGCCGCATCCAACCCTCGGGGGTCGTGGTCGCCGGGCGGGAACGGATCGACGAACAGCACGTGGACGCCCTTCCGCAGGAAGTCGCGGACCTTCTCGACGAACTGATTCACCGAGTGCGGACGGTCCTTGTTCCCCGGCGAGACGATTTCGATCACCGCGACGACGTTCCCTTTCTTGTGTTTCACGACGATTCGGTTGGCCCGGCGGGCGTAACTGCCGGCGTCCGTTTCGGGCCGCGACACGAGGCGGACTTTCGGCGGCCGTTCGGCGACGGCAAGGCCGCCCGGTGCTGGCGATGAGGTGGCGGGCGACCGGCTGGCGAACAGGCCGATGAGGTCCGGCTCCCACCCTTCCACCCGCTGATCCGTCAGCGCGAAGTAGCCGGGCGGGAGCCGCCCCGCGTTCAGCGCGCGGTAAAGTTGCGTGGCCCAATCCTGATGGAAGTTGTGGTACGTCCCGGCGTCTTCCTTCGTCCAGTCGTGCATCGGCATGACGGCGTCCTCCGTGGGGTCGCCGTCATGCTACCAGGTTCGCCCCGCTCCGAACAACTCGGCCCCGTGTCCTGCTCGCTCCGCGAGCGGCTCTTGAAATCGAAGACCGCTCGCGGAGCGAGCGGAGTACTTCAGAACAACTCGGCCACCGGCTTGCTGCCCTTGCTCACCAGGTCGATGGGCCGGCCGCTGCCGAGGGCCCACTCCTTCTTGGGGTCGATGCCGACGGCCTGGCACACGGTGGCGACGAAGTCGCCGGGGCCGGTCGGATCCTTCTCCACCGTGCCGCCGGTGGTGCCGGTGTCGCCGATCGCGCGGCCGTGCTTCAGCCCGCCGCCGGCCAGCAGCAGGCTCCACGCGCGGCTGAAGTGGTTCGACCCGTTCGCCGGGTTGCGGCCGAACTCGCCCATGGCGATCACCAGCGTGCCGTCCAGCATCCCCCGCTGCTTCAGGTCGGCGATCAGCGCGGCCAGCGGCGTGTCGAGTTCCTCGGTCAGCTTCTTCGTCTTCGGCACCGTGTCCTTGTGAACGTCCCACCCGCCCTGACGGAGTTCGACGAACTTCACGCCGCTCTCGACCAGCCGGCGGGCGAGGAGGAACTGGTCGGCCAGCTTTCCGGTGCCATACTGGCTGCGAATGGCGGCCGATTCGGCGGTCAGGTCGAACGCTTTCGTCTTGGTGGTGTGCATGAGCCGGCTGGCGCGCTCGAGCGTCACCTGGTGCGCCTGGACGGACTCGGCCGACCGCTCTTGCAGGAACGTGGCGTTCAGGTCGCCGAGGATGGCCGAGCGGGCGTCGAACTCGCCGAGCGTGCCGACGGGCTTCAAGTCCTCCAGCCCGCCGCCCTCGACGCGGATGGGGGAGAACTTCGGCCCCAGGTGGCCGGCCCCGAAGCCGTTGAACTGGGCCGCCCCGACCGAGATGAAGTTCGGCAGGTCGGCCTTCGGGTCGCCGAGTTCGTGGGCGACGATGGACCCCAGCACCGGGTGGGCGACGCCGTTCTGCCCCTTGCGGAAGCCGGTGTGCATGAGGTAGCGGGCGGTGGCGTGGTTCGAGTCGGCGGTGCGCATCCCGCGCAGCACGGTCGCGTCCTTCATCACCTTGCCGAGCTTGGCGAAGTGTTCGCTGATCTGCACGCCGGGGGCGGCGGTGGACGCGGCCTTGATCGCGCCGTGCGCCTTGATGTCGAGGGTGAGCGACTGCGGCGGGCCGCCGATCAGCCAGACGAGGATGACGGACTTCGTCTTGGCGACGGCCGACGGCTTGACCTCGGCGGCGCGGGCGGCGAGCGTCTGGAACCACGGGGCGGCGCAGGCGGTGGCGAGGCCGGCGGAGCCGAGGCGGAACAGGTCGCGGCGGGAGACGGTGGACATGGGAAGGGGTTCCGGTGTGGTGTTTTGGCGAGCGGCGCGGCGTCAGCCCGCCGGTGTGCCGCTTGGAAGAACCGGCGGACTCACGTCGCGCCGTTCGCCTTCACGCGCCGCGCGTCAGTGGTTGTTCACGAACTCGGCGGTGTTCAGCAGCACCCACAGGGCGGCGGAGTAGCCCTTGGTCGCGTCGGCGTGCTTGCCGGCGAAGGCGGCCATCTTCTTCGCCTCGTCGGCCGTCGGGTAGCGCGACAGGGCGGTCAGGTACAGGTGTTCGATCACCTTGTCGCGGGTGCCGATCTTGGCCATCGTCTTGGCGGCGGCGTCGCACGCGGGCGGCAACTTGGCGTTCATCAGCTTCAGGAGCTGCGGCACGCCGTAGGTGTACTCGCCGGGGTTCTCGTCGTACTCGCGGGCGTCGAAGAAGGACAACCCCTTGCCGGCCGTGTCGATCTTGACGGCCTTGCCGTTCGGCGGGTCGTCGGTCGGCACGTCCACGTTGTTGGCCGTGGCGACGGCCAGCGACTGGAACAGCATCCGCGGGGCCAGCACCTTCATCCCCATGTGGCTGTACAGTTCCTCGTCGTCCTTGTTGCCGCTCAGCGTTCGGCTACTCCGCTGGTACGCCTGGGTGTTGGCGACGACGCGGATCAGGTGCTTCACGTCGAACTGGGCGGCGACGAACTCTTCGGCCAGCAGTTGCAGGGCCTCCGGGTGCGTCGGCACGCTGTCCGGGCGGAGGTCGTCGAGCGGGTTGACGAACCCCCTGGCGAAGAACTGCGCCCACAGGCGGTTGACGGCGGCGCGGGCGAAGAACGGGTTCTTCGCCGCGGTCATCCAGTCGGCCGCGTAGGTGCGGTTCACCTTGGTCTTGTCCACCACCGGCTCGCCGAGCAGCTTCGGCTTGGCGACGCCGATGTACTTGCCGTCGTTGCGCGGGTCGGGGATGCGGATGGTGCCGTCCGGCTGGGTGGTCGGCTTGACGTTCGCCATCTTGCCCTTCAAGGCGGGGCCGTCGTCGGTCAGCTTGGCGACGCCGGTCAGGTTCTTCTTGCCGCTGTTCTCCCGCTGGGCCTGCGTCTTGCCGAAGAAGGCGGCCATGCCCCAGAAGTCCTCCTGCGACCACTCCGGCGTCATCGGGTGGACGTGGCACTCGGCGCACATCATCTGGTTGCCGAGGAACAGGGCGGACGCGGTGCCCAGCACCTTCTGCGGCTGCGGCTGGCCCATCTCGGTGTTCGCCACGATGAAGAACGTCTCGCCGACGAGGGCCTGGTCGCCGGCGGCGGTCAGCATCGACCGCACCGTCGCGTCCCACGGCTTGTCGTGGTTGAACTGGGCGGCCATCCACTTCAGGAACACGTCGTGCGTCTTGATGAGCCGGTTGTTGTCCGGGTCGCGCTTGACCAGCAGGTCGTGCCAGTAGTGGGCGAAGTTCTCGCCGAAGCGGGGGTCGGCGAGCAGGTCGTCGATCAGTTTGGCCCGCTTGCCCGGCGACTTGTCTGCCAGGAACGCCTTCACCTTCGATGCCGGCGGGATGACGCCGACGATGTCCAGGTAGGCGCGGCGGAGGAACTCGGCGTCGTCCGCTTGTGCGGAGGCCGGGATACTCGCGGCGGTGCGTTTGGCGTCGAGGATCGCGTCCAGCTTCGCGGCGACGGCGGCCGGGGCGCGCTTCTCGGCCGGGGCGACGATGGGCGTCAGGAACGTGGCGGTCTTCGCCTTCGGGGCCTCGTAGCCCTTCGCTTCCTTAGCGACGAGTTTGTCCAGTTCCGGGTCGGGCTTGCCGATGACGACCGGTTCGTCGGGCGTGTCCGGTTCTGGTGGGTCGGTGTCGTCGTCCGGGGTGGAGTCCGGTTTGACGGTCATCGAGCCGGAGTTCCCATCGAGAACAAGGAGAACCTTCGACGGGTCCGCCTTCGCCACCGGTTTAGGCTGCTCGTCGCGGGTGCGGACGAGGGCGAACAGCAGTCCGCCGACGACGGCGAGGGCGGCGAACCCGCCGAGCAGCGGAACGAGCCACGGGTTGCGGGTTGGCGACGGCATGACGTGGGTGTCCGGGAGGTGGTCGGGGAGTGTTCTGCTCGCTCCGCGAGCGGTCTTTGTCGGATCAGCACCGCTCGCGGAGCGAGCAGAACACGGGAGCGGTTCGTCGCTCACTTGTCCTTTTTCTTCTTCTTGGCCATCGTGGTGCCGCCGTCCACCTTCACCGCCTTGACGACTTCCTTCTCGTCCACGGTTTCCGTCAAGAGCGTGACTTTCGCGCCCTCCTTGATGCCGGACAGGGCGTCGATGGTGTCCACCTTCTCCATCTCCTTGCCCGGCTTCTTGCCCTTCACGACGGACACGCTGGTGAAGCTGGCGTCCTTGTTCACGGTGAAGGTCTTGTCGGCCCCGTCCACGGTGACGGTGACGGTGCTGTTGCCGGCGTCGATCTTCTTGACCGTGCCCTTCACCTCGCCGGCGTCGGACGCGGCGACGGTGATGAATAGGACACCGAACGCGGCCGAGAGGACCGAGATCACGAACCGTTTCACGGGGAACTCCTCCGAGGGGTGAGCGGGGACTCCATCGGGAACGAACGGGCGGCCCGGCCGTTAGGGGAACCCGGCCCGATTCCGCCGCCGCCGCTGGCCACGCGGCGCGGGAACCTAAGATGAGCGTACCTCCCCCAGCATTCCGCCGATTGGGTGCCGATCCCCCTATGAGTACCGCCGCCATCAACCCGAAGGGTGCCCGCCAGACCCCGCCCGCCGCCGGCCCGTCCGCGTGGGTTTCCGCCTACCTGGGCAGTACCGTCGGGCAGAAGATCGTCGTCGCCTTGACCGGCTCGCTGCTGGTCGGGTTCGTCGTCTTCCACATGATCGGCAACCTGAAGATGTTCAGCGGACAGGACAGCTTCAACGCCTACGCTTACTTCCTCAAGCACTCCCTCGGCGCGCTCATCTGGGTGGCGCGGGCCGGCCTGCTGACCGCGTTCGTGTTGCACGTGTTCCTCGTCATCCGGTTGAAGGTGAAAGCGGCAGCCGCGCGGCCGGTCGGATACTACCGCATGAAAGCCGCCCAGGCGTCCCCGGCGTCCACCACCATGCTGTGGACCGGCCTCGCGGTCCTCGCGTTCACGGTGTACCACCTGGCGCACTTCACCTTCGGCCTGACTCACACGGCCGAGGGCGGGCGGAACTACCTGGAACTGACCGACGCCGAGGGCCGGCACGACGCCTACGGCATGGTGATCGCCGGGTTCAGCGTCTGGTGGATCGCCGGCATCTACCTCGTCGCGCAGGTGCTGCTGTTCGTCCACCTGAGCCACGGCATCGCCAGCGCGTTGCGCACCCTCGGCGTCGTCGGTAAACGCTTCGACCCGGTCGCCAAGCTGCTCGCCTACGCCACCGCCGGGACGGTGCTGATCGGCAACTACGCCATCGTCATCGCGGTCTGGGCCGGCTTGGTGAAGTGAGCGAAACAGCCAATCGGAGGGAACACGGATGACACGGATGAAAGGCAGGATCAAAGCCGGGATCGATCACCAGGAGTCAGGAATCAGGAGTCAGAAGTCAGGAGGCCCGTGGTTGCCCCTGTCTTCTGACTCCTGCCTCTTGTCCCCTGACTCCTGGTGATCGATCCTCTTCATCCCGGCTTTGATCCGTGTCATCCGTGTTCCTCTTCTTGAATTCCCGCCGCAATCCATCGGACCTCCCCATGAAACTCGATGCCCGCGCGCCGTCCGGACCTCTCCCGCTGAAGTGGGAGGGCTTCAAGAAGGACCAGAAGTTGGTGAACCCGGCGAACAAGCGGAAATTCCGCGTCCTCGTCGTCGGCACCGGGCTGGCCGGCGGGGCGGCCGCCGCGACGCTCGCCGAACTCGGCTACGAGGTGCTGAGCTTCTGCTTCCAGGACAGCCCCCGCCGCGCGCACAGCATCGCCGCGCAGGGCGGCATCAACGCCGCCAAGAACTACCAGAACGACGGCGACAGCGTGTGGCGGCTCTTCTACGACACCATCAAGGGCGGCGACTACCGCGCCCGCGAGGCCAACGTCCACCGGCTGGCCGAGGTGTCGGTTAGCATCATCGACCAGTGCGTGGCGCAAGGCGTGCCGTTCGCCCGCGAGTACGGCGGCTTGCTGGACAACCGCAGCTTCGGCGGCGCTCAGGTGAGCCGCACGTTCTACTGCCGGGGGCAGACCGGCCAGCAGCTGCTGCTGGGGGCGTATCAGGCGATGGCCCGGCAGATCGGCGCGGGCACCATCAAGATGTTCCCCCGCACCGAGATGCTCGACCTCGTGGTCGTGGACGGCCGCGCGCGGGGCATCGTCATCCGCCACCTGGAAAGCGGCAAGGTCGAATCGTTCAACGGCGACGCCGTGGTGCTGGCCACCGGCGGCTACTCGAACGCCTTCTACCTGAGTACGAACGCCAACGGGTGCAACGTCACCGCCACCTACCGGGCGTACAAACGGGGCGCGGCCTTCGCCAACCCGTGCTACACGCAGATTCACCCGACCTGCATCCCCGTCGCCGGCGACCACCAGGCGAAGCTGACGCTCATGAGCGAGAGCCTGCGGAACGACGGCCGCGTGTGGGTGCCGAAGAGTCCCGGCGACGTGGGCAAGCACCCGAACAGCATCCCCGAAGGCGACCGCGATTACATCCTCGAACGGCTCTACCCGAGCTACGGCAACCTGGCCCCCCGCGACGTGAGCAGCCGGGCGGCCAAGCGGGCGTGCGACGACGGCAAGGGCGTCGGACCCGGCGGCCGGGGGGTGTACCTCGACTTTGCCGACAGCATCAAGCGGATGGGCAAGCCGAAGGTGCAGGAGAAGTACGGCAACCTGTTCGACATGTACCAGCGGATCACCGCCGAGAACGGGTACGAGCAGCCGATGCGCATCTACCCGGCCCTGCACTACACGATGGGCGGGCTGTGGGTGGACTACCACCTGATGTCGAACATCGACGGGCTGTTCGTCCTCGGCGAAGCCAACTTCAGCGACCACGGGGCGAACCGCCTCGGCGCGTCGGCCCTCATGCAGGGGCTGGCCGACGGCTACTTCGTGCTGCCGTACACGCTGGGCAACTACTTCGCCAGCGCCAAGCATGATCGCCAGCCGGTGGACCACCCGGAGTTCAAGAAGGTGGAGGCCGAAGTCGCGGCCGGCATCACGCGGCTACTCGGCATCAAGGGGAAGAAGACGGCCATCGAGTTCCACCGCGAGGCGGGCAAGCTGCTGTGGGAGAACGTCGGCATGAGCCGCACCAAGCAGAGTTGCGAGTTCGCCATCAAGCGGTATCAGGAACTGCGGGCCGAGTTCTGGGCGAGCGTCAGTGTGCCGGGGTCCGGCGACACCCTGAACACGGCACTCGAGCGCGCCGGCCGCGTGGCCGACTTCCTGGAGTTCGGCGAACTGCTGGCCCGCGACGCGCTGACCCGCGAGGAGTCGTGCGGCGGGCACTTCCGTGAGGAGTACCAGTACCCGGACGGCGAGGCCAAGCGGGACGACGAGCACTTCATCCACGCCGCCGCCTGGGAGTACCAGGGCGGCGATAAAACGCCGCTCCGCCACCAGGAGCCGATGAACTACGAGACCGTCAAACCCAGCGTGCGGAGTTACAAGTGAACTTGAAGCCGTGAGTGGGACGGGGTTGGTTTCCAGGGGTTTCACCCCTGGCTACAGTCCGTCACCGCTCCGCGGTGAAGAGCTGGCGCGGGCACCGCAGGTTCGTTCGAGGCCCAATCGTTCTTCACGCCGGAGGCGTGGCGGACTGTAGCCAGGGGTGAAACCCCTGGAACGAAAAACGACACCCCACACCCTATACCCGCTTCCCCCAATGAAATTCACCCTCAAAGTCTGGCGGCAACGCTCCCGCACCGACGCCGGCCGCATGGCCGAGTACGTCGTCGACGGCATCACCCCGGACATGTCGTTCCTGGAGATGATGGACCAGCTCAACGAGCAGCTCATCCGCGGCGGCGAGGAGCCGGTGGCGTTCGACCACGACTGCCGCGAGGGCATCTGCGGCAGTTGCAACATGATGATCAACGGCCAGGCGCACGGCCCCGAGCGCGGAGCCACCACCTGCCAGGTCCACATGCGGAGCTTCCGCGACGGCGACCGCCTCGTCGTCGAGCCGTGGCGGGCGGCCGCCTTCCCCGTCATCCGCGACCTGGTCGTGGACCGGTCGGCGTTCGACCGCGTCATCCAGAGCGGCGGGTTCGTCGGCGTGAACACCGGCGGCACCCCGGACGGCAACGCCGTGCCCGTCCCGAAGGTGGACCAGGACCGAGCGATGGACGCGGCCCAGTGCATCGGCTGCGGGGCGTGCGTGGCCGCCTGCCCGAACGCCTCGGCGATGCTCTTCCTGAGCGCGAAGGTCGGCCACCTGGGGGCGCTGCCGCAGGGGCAGCCCGAGCGGAAGGCGCGGGTGAAGACGATGGTGGCGGCGCACGACCGCGAGGGATTCGGCCACTGCACCAACATCGGCGAGTGCGAGGCCGCCTGCCCGAAGGAGATCAGCACCGAGTTCATCATGCAGTTGAACCGCGACTACATCGGCTCCGCCCTGTCGGCGGTCGTCCGGGGGTGAGGGGCGGGATTGGTTAGCGCGACACGGGGGGCGAGTGAGCCGCACGCGCTCCCCCGTGTCGCGGCTAACCCCGTTTCATGCCCGCGTTCGCCGTCGCCGTGCCCAGCGGAAGCCGAACAGTATCGCGAGGACGGTCCACCCGAGTCCGGCGAGCATCACCCAACACGAGCCGGACGCCTGCGGCCGGTGGACCCTCTCGAATTCGATCCCGTCCTTACCCTGGCGGATGACGATGTGGAGCTTGTCGTCGCGGTGGGTGTCGAGGGGGAATTCGTCAAAGAAGGCGGCGAGTTCGAACACGCGGACGCCATCGGGTATTTTGGTCATCAGTTCCTTCGCCAGCATTTCAGCCGACGGGTACCGCTCCGCAATCGCAATTGGCACGGCGAGAAGAAGCATCCGGCTGGCGAGGTTTGGCACTTGTGCCCCAAGTGCGGTGTCGAATGGAAGGCGAACCGCGTATCCATCCCCGTAGGCATAGAAGACATAGCCTGGAATTGGCTTCTCCAGCATCACGGACGTGCGTGTCGGCACTCGCGTATGAAGCGGAGTGCCCATATCCGCCGACGCCGACCCTGCCAACAGAACAGCGATCAGGACGGCGGCGAAGGGTTTCACGATTCCGGCTCCCGGTGAGGGTGTTGGCGGGCTACCAATTCGGTAAGAATACGGTGTTTACCAGTCCGGTTCAGGAACCCCCGATGTCCACCCTTTCGCACGCCGACCCGGAGATCGACCGCGCCATCCTCGGCGAGCAGTCCCGCCAGCGGTTCGGCCTGGAGATGATCGCGTCCGAAAACTACACCAGCCGGGCCGTCATGGACGCCCAGGGGTCGGTGCTGACCAACAAGTACGCCGAGGGCTACCCCGGCAAGCGGTACTACGGCGGGTGCGAGTTCGTGGACGAGGTGGAACGCCTCGCCATCGGCCGCGCCAAGCAGCTCTTCGGCGGCGACCACGTCAACGTCCAGCCGCACTCCGGCGCGCAGGCGAACATGGCCGTGTTCCTGGCCGCCCTGCAACCCGGCGACACCATCCTCGGGTTGGACCTGGCGCACGGCGGGCACCTGACGCACGGCATGAAGCTGAACTTCAGCGGCAAGTACTTCAAGGTGGCCAGCTACGGCGTCACGAAGGACACGCACCGCATCGACTTCGATCAAGTCGTGACTCAGGCCCGCGAACACAAGCCGAAGATCGTCATCGCCGGGGCTAGCGCCTACTCGCGGCTGTACGACTTCGCCAAGTTCGCCGAGATCAGCCAGGAAGTCGGCGCGCTGCTGATGGTGGACATGGCGCACGTCGCCGGGCTGGTCGCCGCCAAGTTGCACCCGGACCCCGTGCCGCACGCCGACTTCGTGACCAGCACCACGCACAAGACCCTGCGCGGGCCGCGCGGCGGCCTCGTGATTTGCAAGGAGAACTGGGCCAAACCCATCGATTCGGCGGTGTTCCCCGGCGTGCAGGGCGGGCCGCTCATGCACGTCATCGCGGGCAAGGCGGTGGCGTTCGGCGAGGCGCTGCGACCGGACTTCGTGGCGTACCAGACGCAAGTCATCGCCAACGCCAAGACGCTGGCCGGCACGCTCCTGGCCGCCGGCTTCCCCATCGTGTCGGGCGGCACCGACAACCACCTGATGCTGGTGGACGTGTTCACCAAGGCCGGCATCGGCGGCAAGCAGGCCGAGCAGGTGCTGGACGAGGCCGGCATCACGGCGAACAAGAACATGATCCCCTACGACACCCGCAAGCCGATGGACCCGTCGGGCATCCGCCTGGGCACGCCGGCCCTGACCACGCGGGGCATGAAGGAGCCGGAGATGCGGCAGGTGGCCAAGTGGATCACGGAAGTGCTGACGCGGCCGACGGACGACGACCTGGTGTCGCGGGTGCGGGGCAGCGTGCGGGAGCTGTGCGAGCAGTTCCCCGTGCCGGCGGACGTTCTCTAGGGTGGTCCGCACCCTCCGGGT